>JADJVV010000001.1:1875573-2183264 GCA_016710435.1 Hyphomicrobiales bacterium
GTGAGCTTGCCGGGGCCGGCACTTCTGGAACCGCGCGCCTCGTGGGTGCCGCTTATCGAGAAGGCCTGGCTCAGTCGCTACGGCAACGGGTGATGCGCACGCTCGCAACCTTGCCTCTTGCCGTGGTTCTTCTCCTGCCGTTGTTGGCGTCTTTGCTGTTTATCCTGCCCGGTGTTGCTGACCTCGACTCCTTCCGCGCACTCGCCAATCATCCGCAATTTTGGGGTGCGCTTGCGTTGTCACTTGCCACGGGTCTCGCCAGCACCGCAGGGTCGCTCGTGCTGGCGCTCGGGATAATCTTTGCGGCGAAAGGCAAACACCTGTCTTCGCGTGCGGGATTGTTCCTCGCTGTGCCGCATGTGTCGTTTGCCATCGGACTTGCCTTCCTCATCATGCCGGCGGGATTGCTCGCCCGCGCCGTGGCTCTGGCCGCTGGCTGGACGATGCCGCCCCAGTGGGTGACCACGCAGGACCCCTGGGGCCTCGCCCTCGCGGCGGCCCTTGTCCTGAAGGAAACGCCATTCCTCGTCTGGGCCTTTGCCAGCCTTCTCGCGCGGGAGGATCTTGCGGCCGGATTTGCAGGACAGCGCGCCGTGGCCCGCAGCCTCGGTCATGGCGAGGCCTCCACCTTCCTCCGCGTGATTGTTCCGCAACTTCTGCCGCAAGCGCTGGGGCCGCTCATTGCCGTGCTGGCCTATGGCATGACTGTCGTCGACATGGCGCTGGTGATCGGGCCCACCCAGCCGCCCACGCTGGCGCAACTGGCCTGGACCGACCTCTCCGACGCCGAACCTGCAACGGTGGCACGTGGCGCTGCGGGTGTTCTTGTGCTGTGCGCTGTCGTGGCGGCAATTCTCGCCGCTGCGTCCGTCGTGCTGATATTCTCGCGCACCCATCTGCACCGTTTCTACGCCGCCTCTCCACGGCACGGGGCAGGGCATGGCGGGGCCGCGTGGCTGCTGTGGCCAGCGCTTCTTGCCATCTATGTTGCCGTTGCAGCAGTCTTGCTGCTGCAGTCCGTGGCGGCGCAGTGGCCGTTTCCATATCTGCTGCCGAACGTTTCGACTCTCCACGCCTGGACCCATCTGCTGTCCGACCCGCGCCCGGTGATGACGAGCATGGCGCTCGCCCTCTCCACCACGGCTTTCGCCGTCGGGGCGACGGTGATCTGGCTCGAATGGGCCCCGTGCGCGACGGACAGGGCGATGAACCTCTCGGCGCTCGCCGCCGTCACGATTCCCATGCTGCTGATCGCCTTGGGTGAGTACCGCGCCTTCCTGGCCCTCGACCTCACGGGAACGGCGGTGGCGCTCTGGACTGCCCATGCCGTGCCCGTATGCGCCTATGTGTTCCTGTTGCTGGCGCGGCCCTATCGCGCCTACGGAACGCAGTGGGCGGTGGTTGCCGCGGGCTTGCAGCAAGGCCGTGCCCGCTTCCTCTGGCGGGTCAAGTGGCCGATGCTGAAGGGGCCCGTGTGGGCGGCGGCAGCCGTGGGCTTCGCGGTGTCGGTCGGCCAGTATGTTCCTGCGCAACTCGCCGCCGCCGGCCGCTTCTCCACCTTGCCCATGGAGGCCGTGACGTTGTCGTCGGGCGGCAACCGCCCCTTGCTGGCCGTCTATGGCATCGCCCTCATGGCGCTGCCGCTCGGTGCATTCTTGATCGCTGCTCGCGAAGGCCGGTCCCGCTGGAGCACGCCATGACGCTTGTCCTGCGCGACGTTGCCGTGAGCCTGCGGGGCATGCCCCTGATCCGGCCCTTCTCCGTGTCGGTGCAGGCGGGTGAAATCCTGACCATCATGGGGCCAAGCGGCAGCGGCAAATCCGCCTTGCTCGCCTGGATCGGCGGCGATCTTGCCGGCGCGATGCAGGGCGCAGGCGAGGTCCTGTTGAACGGCCTGAATGTGATTGGCATGGCGCCTGAACGCCGCCGCATCGGCCGCCTGTTTCAGGACGACTACCTCTTTCCCCACATGACGGTGGGCGAAAACCTGCTGTTCGCCATTCCGGCTGCGCGCCGCGAGGTCCGGCTGGAGATGATGCGGCAGGCCCTGGCAGACGCAGGCCTCGACGGCTATGCGGACCGCGCACCGCAGACACTCTCCGGTGGCCAGCGCGCCCGCGTGGCGCTGATGCGCACGCTGCTCTCCGGCCCCGCCGCCGTTCTGCTCGACGAACCCTTCTCGCGCCTCGACCAGGACTTGCGCAGCACCATCCGCAGCTTCACCTGCGATCACATCCGCGAACGCCAGGTGCCGGCAGTTCTCGTGACCCACGACCGTGCCGATGTGCCGCCGGGCGGGCGGGTGCTGACCATCTCGGCGCAGGGAGACATGCACCATGTTTGACCGCCAGATTCTCGCACTCACCCGGCCCGCGGTGGAAGGCGTTGCCCGGCGGTTGAATGAGCGCGGCATCACCGCGGATCACGTCAGCCTGTTCGGCTTCGCCTTCGGCATGCTCGCCGCCCTCCTGATCGTGGCAGGCGAGATCAGGTGGGCGATCATCCCGTTGCTGGTGAATCGCCTCTGCGATGGCCTCGACGGCGCACTGGCGCGGAAGGGCGTGGCAACTGACCGCGGCGCCTTCCTCGACATTACCCTCGACTTCTTCTTCTATGCCGGCGTGCCGCTGGCTTTCGCGCTCTGCAACCCGCCGCAGAATGCGCTGCCCGCCGCAGTCCTGCTGGCGGCCTTCATCGGCACCGGCGTCACCTTTCTCGCCTACGCCATCATGGCGGAAAAGCGCGGCGACAAGAGCACGGACTACCCGTCGAAGTCCTTCTACTATCTGGGCGGGCTGACCGAAGGTTTCGAGACGGTGCTGTGCTTCGTGGCCATGTGCCTGTGGCCGGCCCACTTCCCGCTCCTGGCCTATGTCTACGCCGCCCTCTGCTGTGTCACCACGGCGACGCGCATGGCGGCGGGCTGGCAGGCCTTCGGTTCAGGCGGCGTCAAATGACTTGGGCCTGTGCACCAGGTTCACCAGCACGAAGGAAATGATCATCAGCAGGTACCATGAGGTGAACTTCCCCAGCGAGACGAGTTGCCAGCCCGCCTGCTGGTTCGGATAGAGCCAGATGTGCGACGCCGTGGCGATGTTCTCCGCGAGCCAGATGAACAGCGCCACCAGGAAGAATCCCAGCAGCATGTTCATCCTGTGCCGGAAACGGAACACCTTGTAGTGAACCGAACAGCGCCAGAAGAGCAGGGCCGTGGCCGCAAACAGCAGCCAGCGCAGATCCCACAGGAAATGGTGCGTGAAGAAATTGGCATAGATGCCAACGGCCAGCAGCAGCGTGGCGGAGGCGGGCGGGTAGTTGGAAAAGCGGAAGTCGAAGATCCGTGTCACCCGCGCCAGATAAGAGCCGACGGCCGCATACATGAAGCCGGAGAAGAGCGGTACGCCCGCGAGCCGCAACACGTTCTCTTCGGGATAGGTCCACGACCCCATGTGCGTCTTGAACAGTTCCATGCCAGTGCCCACAGCATGAAAGAGAAAGATAACCACGGCCTCCGACGGTTTCTCCAGGCGGAAGGCGAGCATGGCTGCCTGCAGCAGCAGGGCGGCCACGAACAGGGCATCATAGCGGGCCACGCCTGCCTGGGCGGGCCAGGCCACGGCGGAGAGCATGATGAGGCCCAGCAACAGGCCGCCGAACAGGCAGGCCCAGGCCTGCTTCAGGCCGAAGACAAGGAACTCGATCGCCGCCCCCGCCAGACCGTGCTGCGGCAGGCGTGCCAGCACGCCATGTGCCGCCGCATCGATTCTCGCTTCCAGGCTTGTCCGTTCCGCCATGCGCCGTCCGTTCCCGTCTCCACTCTCACGCGCTCTGTGGTTGAAAGGTGGCGGCGGAGCCGCGTCCGGTACGGCCCGCAAAAAAATCTCGGTGAAGCCAAAAAAAATCTTGATTGCGACGGGCGACTCCATCATATGCGCACCCGTCCAAAGTCGCACGTGCCGCTAAGGTGATTTCTTCCCGCGTGAAGGTGATCCCCAAAGTAACGACGGTGAGGGCTTCTCGTCTCTGCTGGTGTGTCCAAACGCCAGTGTCACTTGAGGCAAACACAAGTCTGCTCGATGTGCGATTGGGCCATCCCAATCAATCAGAAGCGAAAACCGGTCTGGGTTCCCAGTTGGCGTCTCCATCGCGCCTGCACGGAGTTCTGGTCTGGCATTTCAACGTCTGCTCTTGAAGGGATCACGTCCATGGCCACCGCGAAGATCATCGAATTCCTCCGACGTGAAAAGCCCGAAGGCCCCTGCCTCGTGGTCGACCTCGACGTCGTGCGTGACAACTATGAGGCCTTTGCCAGCAGCATGCCGGACACCCGCATCTTCTATGCGGTGAAGGCCAATCCTGCGCCGGAAGTGCTCTCGCTCCTCGCCTCGCTGGGCTCGTGCTTCGACACGGCCTCGGTGCCCGAGATCGAAATGTCGCTGGCAGCGGGTGCCACGCCTGACCGCATTTCCTTTGGCAACACCATCAAGAAGGAGCGCGACATCGTGCGCGCCTACGAGATGGGTGTGCGCCTCTTTGCCGTCGACAGCCACACCGAAGTGGAGAAGGTCGCCCGTGCCGCCCCCGGCGCGCAGGTGTTCTGCCGCATCCTCACCGATGGCGCTGGCGCCGAATGGCCGCTCTCGCGCAAGTTCGGTTGTGAGCCTGCCATGGCCGAGTCCGTGCTGCTTTCGGCTCATGCGCTCGGCCTCCAGGCCTATGGAGTGTCCTTTCACGTCGGCTCGCAGCAGACGCGTCTGGACGCCTGGGATGTGGCCGTCGGCGAAGCCAAGGCGATCTTCGAGCGCATGCTGAGCCACGGCATCAAGCTGGAAATGGTCAACCTCGGCGGCGGTTTCCCCACCAAGTACCTGAAGCCGGTACCGGGCCAGTCCACCTATGCCAACGCGATCCATGATGCGCTGACGAAGCACTTCGGCAATGCCCTGCCCGAGACGATCATCGAACCGGGCCGTGGCATGGTCGGCAACGCCGGCGTGGTGAAGGCCGAGGTCGTGCTCATCTCCAGGAAGCACGCCAACGACGACACGCGCTGGGTCTATCTCGACATCGGCAAGTTCGGCGGCCTCGCCGAGACGATGGACGAGGCGATCCGCTATCCCATCACCACCGCCCGCGATGGCGACGTGAAGGAGCCGTGCGTGATCGCCGGCCCGACCTGCGACTCGGCTGATGTGCTCTACGAAAAGACACCGTATCCGCTGCCGATCACGCTGACGGTGGGCGACGAGGTGCTGATCGAAGCCGCCGGCGCTTACACCACGACCTACGCGGCCGTCGCCTTCAACGGCTTTCCGCCACTCCGGGCCTACGTGATCTGACACCACGCGCGTCCCTCGCCCTTCGCGGCATCGCTGAGCGATGCACCTCGGGGTGAGGGACTTTCCCCCATCGTCCCTCATGCTGAGGAGCACGGCAACGCCGTGCCTCGAAGCATGTTCAATCTCATTTCCCATGGGAGACTTTCAATGGTCACCATTCGTCATGAAACCGCCTCTGATGTCGCTGCCCGCGAAGCCCTTTTGGACAAGGCCTTCGGCAAGGCACGTCTCCGCAAGACCTCAGAGCGCCTGCGTGAAGGCCGTTTGCCGGCGGAGGGCCTGGCCTTCACAGCCCTTGATGCGAAGGGCCGGGTCATCGGCACCCTTCGCCTGTGGAACATCATCGCCGGTTCAGCGGGACCGTCGCTGCTGCTCGGCCCGCTCGCCGTCGATTGCCGCCAGCAGAAGAAAGGCATCGGCCGCAAGCTGATGGAGCACGCCCTCAACAGCGCGCGCGTGCTCGGCCACGAGTCCGTGCTGCTGGTGGGCGATGCGCCCTACTACGCGCGCTTCGGTTTTGATGGCAGCCACACCCGCAGCCTGCACCTGCCGGGCCCGGTGGAGCGTGATCGGTTCCTCGGCCTCGAACTCACGCCCGGCGCGCTCGATGGCGCGGAAGGCCTGCTGAGTGCATCGGGTGCCGTACGGGAACAGTTGCGCGGCGCCGTCGCAGCCTGAGTTACCGCCAGGCTTTCGCCCGCTCGACGGCGGTGGCGAAGCGCTGGCGCTGCTCATCCGGAAGGGGGGCCTCCGGATGATGCACCTGGGCGGGGCGGGGTAGTGGCGGCAAGGTCTGCCCACCCGCCCCGGCCATGGCCATGCGGGCCGTGCCCAGTGCCGTGAGTTCGGTCGATGATGCCACGGTGACGGTGCGGTTCAGTGCATTGGCGAGGAAGCGCATGAAGTAATCATTGTTGGCGAGGCCACCGTCGATGGAGATGGCCGGACCAAGCGGCAGCAGCGCTGCCATGGCCTGCATCACCTCCGCAGCACGAAGGGCAATGCCTTCCAGAACGGCCTGCATCATATCGGCCCTCGTGGTGTCGAGGCCAAGCCCGATCCACAGTCCCGCAGCGTTGCGGTCCCAGTGCGGGCAGGCGAGTCCAGAGAGGGCAGGCACGAAACACAGGCCGCGCGACAAGGCGGATGGCGCGGCGAAGGCATTGATCTCGTCGTAGGACGCAAACAATCCAATGGACCGCGCCCAGTTGATGGCCGAGGCCGCATTGTAGACGGCGCCATCGAGGGCGAAGTCGGCGGCAGAGTGTCCCTTTCGCCAGGCGACTGTCGCCGCCAATCCCGAGTTGTCGCGCGGCGGCCGCCTGCCACCGGCAATGCCGAGGGCAAAGGCGCCCGTTCCGAATGTGATCTTGGCATCCCCCGGCTTTTCGCAACCGTGCCCGAACAATGCGGCCTGCTGGTCAACGAGGTTCGCCGTAATGGCGATGCCCTTGTGATTTCCAAACGGCCCGGTCGTATCGCGGATATCCGGCAACACCTCGCGGGGAATGCCGAAGAGCTTCAGCAGATCATCATCCCATTGCAGCGTATCGAGCGACATGAGCGAGGTGCGCGACGCCGTCGTGACATCCGTCGCGAATTGGCCCGCCAGCCAGTCGAGGAAGAAGGCGTCGCTGGTGGCAATGCGCAAGCGCCCCTGTGTGAGCAAGACCTTCGCCTCGGGCACGTTGTCCATGATCCAGCGCATCTTCGTGGCCGAGAAATAGGGGTCGAGCGGCAGACCGGCGCGCGCAAGCGTCAGCTCCTCCTCCCCCTCAGACTTCAGCCGTTCCGTCACATCCTTGGTGCGGTCGTCCTGCCAGACGATGGCGCGATGACAGGGCTTTCCCGTCTTCGCGTCCCATGCCACCAGTGTTTCGCCCTGATTGTCGATCCCGATCGCATCAACAGGCCCCGCCGCCGCGATGCAGGCCTGCACATGCGACAGCAATTCCTCCGCATCATGCTCCACCCAGCCCGGTTGCGGATAATGTTGCGCATGCTCGAAGCCCGCCACCTTGGTGAACGTGCCCGCTTCATCCAGCGTGAAGGCCTTCGTGCCCGTGGTGCCCTGGTCGATGGCGAGAACCTTCATCGCATTGCTCCTGCAATCTGGTCGGCGATACCGCGCGCTTCTGCCACGCACCGCCCGGCGGTCTTGAGATCACCCCAGGCATTTCCAACGCGCGTGGGCGTGGGCAGCGAAGGGCTGGTAGTGTTCGAAAGAAGCGCATCCTCCGGCACAAACGCGCCGCTCACGATGACGCCGTCGCAGGCGATGGTGCGGCGCTGCCCCGCTTGTTCAATCTCAACGCCGGTCACGCCATCCGTGCCGTGAATGGCCGTGACCCGCGCCTGCAACAGCAACGGCACGCCATAGCGGAGCCGCGCCCCCCAGCGGAAGGCGAGGGGCGCTTCCAGCCGTTCGGCGATCATGGCGGCGGGGCGAATACCCGCATGGGCGCAGGTCATCAGCGCCGAGAAAGACACCCATTCCGCCCCGATGATCACGGGCCGCACGAAGGGCTTCATTCTCTTCAGATAGACAAGCTGTTGCAGCGTGCCCGTGTTCATCACCGAGGTCGAGCGCGTACCGCCGATAAGCCGCGCCGCCCGTGTGGATTCGCGTGCCCCCGTCGCCAGCACCACATGTTTCGCTTCCATGGCGCCGATGCCGGTCAGCGGCGCATGCACGCGCAACAGTGTGGGCGATGTCATCTCGACCACCGTATGCTGCGTGCGCACGTCCACGCCGCGCGCATCGCGGCGCAGGCGCGCGGCATAATCCGGACCGCTCATCAGGCGGCGGTGGCTTTCCCAGCCGAAACCCCAGTGGCCGCAGTGCCGGGGCACGCCACCCGCTTCCGACTCGCGCTCCAGCACCACCACATCGCGGATGCCGCGGGCCTGCAATTGCACGGCACAGGCAAGCCCCGATGGTCCGCCGCCGATGATGACGACATCATGCTTTTCCATGGGGCGCCTTCTCGAACAGGCTGCGCACCTCGGCGCCGCAATTGAAGCCCTGGCAGCGCCCCATCATGGCGCGGGTCCGCCGCTTCAGTCCGCCGAGATCGCCGGCGGGAAGTGGCCCGGTAAGTGCGTCCGTGATCTCCTGCCGCGTCACCCATTCGCAATGGCAGACGATGTCGCCGCCCTGTTGGTACGGGCGGTTGTCGTGTTCCGCCAGCATGGGCACGGGTGTCCACAGCGGTGCTGGCTTCCGGGGCAGCTTTCCGAAATGCCGGGCGTAGAGTGCTTCCACTTGCCCCGCGATTCCAAGCGATCCCGTAAGGCCCGTGGAGCGGATGCCGCCGACGGTGATCCAGTTCCGACCCGGCAGCGCTTCGATCACATAGTCCTTGTGGTCGGTCGCGGGCCTGAGGCCCGCATAGATGGCGTTCACGCCCACGTGAGCGAGATCCGGCACCATCTCGATGGCGCGCGCCTGGAGGCGTTGCAACGTAGCCCCATCGCAAGTTCCCGCTTCCCGCTCCTCGGCCTCCTCCGCCGTGGGGCCGATGGCAAGATTTCCGAAGATGGTGCGGAACAGCACGACGCCCTTTGTGCGCTCGGTGGGAACAGGAAGGATGATGGCCCGCACCAGCCGCGCCGCAGGCTTGTCGAAGACCACGAACTGCCCTTTGCGCGGCTTGATGTGGAAAGGCGAAGCCCGCGCAAAAGCCTCCACGTGATCGCCGAACAATCCCGCCGCGTTGACCACGATGGCGGCTTCGACCGTGACATCACCTGCGGAAAGCGTCCAGGCCCCCCCGCGCAGCTCCGCGCCTCGCACCTCGGCCTTGCGGTGGATGACGGCACCATGGGCGATCGCCTGGTGTGCATAGGCCAGCGGCGACGACCACGGGTCGATCACGTGCTCGCCCGGTACCAGCACCGCCGCCAGTGCCGATGCGGCAAGCCGCGGCTCACGCCGGTGCATCTCGGCTCGCGTGAGCAAGGCAACGTCCTTGACGCCATTCTTGTGGGCCTTGGCGACAATGCCGGGAAGGGCGGCGCGTTCCTCTTCGCTCCATGCCACGACCAGCGCCGATGTTTCCAGCAGCGGCAGGTTCAGCTTTTCGCGGATGGAGAGATACTCGGCATGCCCCGCCTGCATGCAGGCGAGTTCGGTGCTGCCGTGAGGCGCATCGAAGCCCGTGTGCAGCAGCGCACTGTTGCCCTTGCTGGCGCCAGAGAGGATGTCGGCACCTTTTTCCAGCAGCACGCAGGACAGCCCCGCCATGGCGAGGCGGCGCAGGATGGCAAGTCCCACCACACCGCCCCCGATCACCGCAACATCGAATCTGCCGTCCATGCCGCGACTATGGCACGAAAAAAAGGGTGGCCCAAAGGCCACCCTTTCCTGTTTGCAATGGTCAGCAGGCTTATGCGTCCATGGCCTTTTCGGCCTTGGCGATCTCGCTCTGGCGCTGGGCGATTTCGCCACCCACGGGCGGGCCGTGGAAGCGCTTGCCGTTCAGCATGAACACCAGTACCGCAGTGATGACGAGCGCTGCAACGGCGGCATAGGTGCCGAAGTTGTCGCCTTCCACGTGCCAGAAGTAGTAGACGGCAGCAGCCGTCAGCACGGAGAAGACGAGACCGACCGGCATGCGGCCTTCCATCGACTGCCAGAAGCCGATGAGGGCCAGCAGCATCATGACGATAAGGTAGCCCACCTTTTCCTGCGGCGGCTGAACGCCGACGAAGATCAGGATGGCGCAACCGATGATGGCCACCGCCGCAACGAGCATGGAGGCGCCACCGAGGTTGAACGGACCCTTGTTCTTCCAGTTGCCTGCCGCTTCAGACTTGAGCGCGGCGGCAATCGGCATCAGGTACGACAGGTAGAGGAACACCGCGCAGCCCGTGGACAGCACGAGGAAGGCGCCGCCGTAGAGCGTGGCGACGAAGGCCAGCGCACCGGCAACCCAGATCGCAGGTCCCGGCGTGCGCAGGTGGTGGTCAACCTTCTTGAGCGTCTCGGAGGCAGGAACGCCACCGTCACGCGCGAAGGCATAGAGCATGCGCGAGCAGGAGGTGAGGCCCGCGAGCGCGCAGAGGAAGTTCGACACCACGATGCCGACGATGATGATGGTGCGCAGAATGCTGGGCATCTGCACCTGGGCGATCACCCAGTTGAAGGCGTTCCAGCCTTGGGCAGCACCGGCAGTGACGCCATCCATCACGACGGCACCCGTCGCGTCCTTCTGGTCCGGCAAGGCCATGACCATGGCGGCAACCATGATGTAGCCGAAGACGAAGGACCAGAACACCGAGCGCAGCATGCCCTTCGGCACTTCGCGCTGGGCATTCATGGTTTCTTCCGACGTATGCGCCGAGGCATCGAAGCCGGTGATCGTGTAGACCACGTGCAGGAGGCCGAGCAGGAAGACGTAGAAAGCGGAGGTCGCGAGCGGCCAGACGTTGCCGCCTGCTTCGCCCGTGAAGTTCTTGAAGGTGAAGAGGCGGCTCACGTCATGGCTTTCCGAGAAGGCCAGCAGCGAGAGTGTCAGCAGCACCGCAGTTGCGAGAATGATGTAGCCGCTCCAGTCCGTGAGCTTGGTCGTCCAGTGCAGCGAGCGCTGGTTGATCAGGGCCTGGATGATGGTGGCAACGCCGATGAACATCACCTGGCGCCACCAGCCGCTGCTGAACTCGCCGGTCGAGACCCACGGCGTCACGTCCCAGCCGAACACCTGCGCGAACAGCAGGTCGCGGGTGAGGAGGAACAGACCCATGTTCACCGACGAGACGACGAACATGAGGCCGAGCAGGTTGAACCATGCCGCGGCCCAGCCGAAGCCACGCCCGCCGAGGAGCGAGGCCCAGTGATAGATGCCGCCCGCGGTCGGATAGGCGGACGCGATCTGGCCCATGGCAGCCGCCACGATGAGGGCGAAGATCGAGCCCAGCACCCAGACGATGCCGACGGACATGCCGCCACCCGCGCTCAATGCCACCGGGAAGGCCGTGAGGCCGCCGGCAACAATGCAGATGATGGCGAATGAGATTGCGAAGTTCTGGAATGCGCCCATCCGGCGCTGAAGTTCCTGGGCATAGCCCATTTGATGGAGGACCTTTTCGTCCTCTGTCAGTACATGCTTGTCAGCCATAATGGCCTCCCGGCCGCTCCGGGGCGGAACGGCTTGTTTGTTTGATTTATGATTTGCCCGCCGCTGCCTCCCCCAAAACCTGAGCCAGCCGTGAACGTCCCCTTCGACCATAGTGGAAGAAAGCGCGGTCACAGTCAATCAGAGGCACTGAGCAACTGCGGTAAAGCCTTTGAATTTTCAAGATTTTACGGGAAGAATCGAGGTTCCATCGGGAATGGAAATGGGCGGCACAGAACTGTGCCGCCCATGTTTTGAGTCGGGGTCGCCTGCCGTCGGCGGCTAGATTGCGGTGAAGCCGTTGTCGACGAAGAGATGGGCGCCGTTGACGAAACTCGCATCCTCGCTCGCCAGGAACAGCGCCGCGCGGGCCACTTCCTCCGGTTCGCAGATGCGGCCCTGCTGGGCGGCGAGGGCAGCTTCCGAGACGTCGACTCCGAGCGCCTGCAACTCCTTCACTTCGCGGAGGCCGTGCGGTGTGCGCACGAACCCCGGACACACGGCATTGCAGCGGATGTTCCGGTCACGGAACTCCACCGCAATGGCGCGGGCGAACATGTGGCAGGCACCCTTGGTCGTGTTGTAGAGCACTTCCATGGGTGTTGCCGCGACGGCGGAGATGGAGGACGTACAAACGATCGACCCGCCGCCCGCCGCGATCATCTGCGGCAGTACGGCCTTCGTCATCAGGTACATGCTCTTGACGTTGATGTCCGTGAGGCGGTCCCAGTCCGCCTCCGTCGTGTCGAGGAATGGCTTGATGATGATCGAGCCGGCGTGATTGAAGAGGACGGTGATGGGACCCAGCGTCTGCCGGACTTTCTCGACTGCCTTCGTCACGTCGCCGGCCTTCGAGACATCGGCCTGCACGAAGCAGGCCTTGCCGCCGGCCTTCTCGATCTCCGCCACCGCCGCTTGCCCTGCGTCCGCATTGATGTCGACAATGCCGACGGCAGCACCTTCAGCGGCAAACAGGCGGGACGCTGCCCCGCCCATGCCGGTGGCCCCGCCGGAAATCAGGGCCACCTTGTTGTTGAGCTTTCCAGCCATTGCCGTCACGATTCGCCGTACTTGGCTTCACGCTTGGCAATTTCGGCCTGCCGGCGCTTGATCTCGTCGCCGATGGGCGGACCCTTGAAGCGTTTGTTCTCGAACGCGAACCAGATGATCAGCGACAGGATGATGAAGCCCACCGTGATCTCCAGCGCCCAATCGTTGGGTGGCTGCACGCCGATGACGATAAGCAGCACCATGGCGAGGAGCGAGAGCACCGCTATCACCTTGTAGGTACCGATGCCCATGTTCCACGGCCCCATCTGCGGCCATTTCGGTCCACCGATGGCGATGATGCCAAGGGCAATCGGCACGGCAAACGACAGGAACAGGAAGATCACCGTGCACGACACCACGATCGAATAGGCCGGTGTTCCGGCGATGGTAATGGCTGAGGTGAACCAGACGAACAGGATCGACAGGATCGAGGCCGTCCAGATCGCCGCAACCGGTGTGCGGTGCGAGGTGCTTACCTTGGCGAGCGCCGCGGATGCACCGGGAATGCCGCCGTCACGCGAGAAGGCATAGAGCATGCGCGACGCGCTCGTGACTGTGGCAAGGCCGCAGAGCCATTGGCTGATGAAGATGAGGACATAGAGAATGTTCTTCACCGTGGGGTTCACCTGCTGGTCCATGCCCCAGAAGAACACGTTCCAGCCCTGCTTCGCCGCATCGTCCATGCTCGGGATCATCAGGATGAAGGCCGAGAGGAAGATCCAGCCGAAGACACCCGACCACAGCACCGACGACACCATGCCGGAGGGCACGGAACGGGCGGCGTCGTGGGTCTCTTCGGCGGTATGGGCCGAGGCGTCATAGCCGGTGATCGTATAGACCGGCAGCAGCAGGCCGAGGAGGAAAGCCATCAGGCCGCCCACCGCGACGGGCCACACGGCGGATGCACCTTCGGTGCCCGTGTAGTTGCCGAATGTCCACAGCCGCGAGAAGTCATAGCTGTTGGCGGAGGCGAGAAGCACGATGGTCAGCAGCACTGACGTTCCAAGGATCAGGTATCCCGAGAAGTCCGTGAGCTTTGCCGTGAGCTTGATGCCGTAGTGGTTCACCAGCGCCTGGAGGATGGTGATGATGGCAACGAAGGCCACGCGGTGCGTAAGCGTGTCTTCCACGCCGAACAGCGAGCCGAAGGCGCCGAAGAAGAAATAGAAGGTGCCGACGTTGATGGCGCCCAGCACGGTCACGAGGCCGAGCAGGTTGAGCCAGGCCGAGAGCCAGCCGGTAAAGCGGTTGCCGAGAATCGAGCCCCAGTGATAGAGGCCGCCTGCCGTCGGGTAGGCCGAGGAGATCTGTGCCAGTGCGAGCGCGAAGACGCCCGAGATGACGACACCGACCGGCCAGCCGATGCCGATTGCGGCCCCGCCTGCACCTGACGTGGCCTGGCCCAGCGAGTTGATGCCGCCGGACAGGATGCAGATGATGGAAAAGGAAATTGCGAAGTTCGAAAACTTGTTCATGCTGCGCGCGAGTTCCTGCGCATAGCCCATGTCGTGGAGGATTTTTTTGTCCTCGCTCACGTGTTTGTCAGCCATTCTGGCCTCCCCGCCGTTCCGGGGTGGAACGGCATTTATTGTTGATGTGTTTTGCGCTCGCGCTGATTGCCGAAACGGCGGGCCCAGCGAGAGCCCCCGCTCCAGTGTGAGTGAAAGGGCCGGGGCCGTCAACTCGGAGGCGAGTCCTCTTCATCCTGTGCACAACCCGGTGGACCTGATCGTCATGCGCTGGACTGACGCAGGCGGTGTGTGAGTATTTCTCACTCGAGCTGTTCATGCTATGGCGCATCACATGGTCCGGCGCCCCTATAATTTCCCGTCCCTCAACGGACTGGCCGCTTTCGAAGCGGCCGGCCGCCACATGAGTTTCACCGAAGCCGCGTCGGAACTGAACGTGACGCCCGGCGCCATATCAAAGCAGATCAAGCAGCTGGAAAGTGAGGTGGGCGTGCGCCTCTTCGTCCGCCTGCACCGGGCCCTCGACTTGACCGCCGAAGGGGCCGCACTCCTCGCCAGCCTGCGCGAGAGTTTCCAGCACATCTCAGAAACCCTGCAGGGCCTGGACCCCGCACGCCGCGTCAAGACGGTGAGCATCGGCACCACCAGCGCCTTTGCCCAGTTCTGGCTCATGCCGCGCCTCGCCCGCTTCTGGAAGGAACACCAGGACATCGTGGTCGATCACGTGATCTCCGACCGCGGCCACGACCGGTGGTCAACGCGCGTGGACCTGCGGGCACGTTATGGCACGGCACCCTTTCCCGACGAGGGCGAGGCACACAAGCTGTTTGACGACCGCATCGTGGCTCTCGCCAGCCCCGCATTTCTCGCGGGCCGCAAGATCGCGGAATTGGCTGAACTTGCTGCCCAACCGCTCCTCTCCGTCGAAGGCGTGGATTGGACGTGGACGACCTGGGCCGATTTCTTCCGCGCCAACGGCGCCAAGCCGGGGCGACTCAACATCCGCCGTTTCAACAGCTTTGTCATTGCCGTGCAGGCCGCCCGCGACGGGCAGGGAATTGTTCTGGGATGGGAACGGCTTGTTGCCCCGCTGATCAAGGACGGATCGCTGGTCCAGGTGGGAGAGTTCGGCATGCCCGCGCCTGATTCCTACTACCTCTGCTGTCACTCGCTGGAGCGGGCCTCGCCCGAGGCCAGGATCCTCCACGACTGGTTGCTCCGCAACATCGATTGAGATTTTCTCACTGCAAGCATGCCACTTATGGATATTGAGTGGGGATTGGCAGCCGCTGCATAAGGGACCTACACAAGGGATACACGCCATGACCGAAGCCGCCACACTGTCCGCTCCCACCTCACGCCGTGGCGGAGGCCGCGACGGACGCCGGGCCATGCGGGCCGCGCCGCAGATATCGTTCCCCACGCTGGTGCGCAACATTCCCACCTACGAAATCCTGCCCGATGAAGCGGTGGAACTCATCCACGAGGAATCCATGAAGATCCTCGAGGAGGTGGGCTGCGAATTCCGCGACGACCAGGCGCCCGCCATGTGGAAGAAGGCCGGCGCCGACGTGCAGGGCACGCGCGTCCGCATCGACCGCAATCTGCTCATGTCGCTGATCTCGACCGTGCCCCCCGAGTTCACGCTGCACGCCCGCAATCCCGAGCGAACCGTGAAGGTGGGCGGCAAGAACTCGATCTTCATTCCCATGTATGGTGCGCCCTTCGTGCGCGACCTCGACAACGTGCGCCGCTACGGCTCGCTTGCCGACCTCAACAATTTCCACAGGCTGGCGCAGATGTCGCCGTCGCTCCACTCCATGTCCTCGATCTGCTGCGAGCCGATGGAGATCGCGGTGCCGAAGCGCCACCTCCACATCATCCAGTCGGCGCTGACCTATGGCGACAAACCTTTCATGGGCATCGTCACCGAAAAGGAACGCGCCGAAGACGTGATGAAGATGGCGGGCATCGTCTTTGGCGATGAGTTCGTCAAGGACAACACGGTCGTCGTCTCGATCACCAACTGCAACTCGCCGCTGGTCTGGGACCAGACCATGCTGGATGCCATGCGCGTCTATGCCTCGAACAACCAGCCCGTGATCTGCGCACCCTTCGCGCTGTGCGGTGCGTCCACCTCGGCATCGTCCGTGGGTGCGGTGGCGCAGGTCAATGCCGAGGCGCTGGCAGGCGTTGCCTTCACCCAGCTCATCCGCAAGGGTGCGCCGGTGATTTACGGCCAGTTCATGGTGGCGGTCGACATGAAGTCGGGTGCTCCCATGGGTGGAACGCCGGAAGCGGCCCAGATGATGTTTGCCATGGGCCAGCTCGCCCGCAAGTACAAGCTGCCCTGGCGCACCAGCGGCTTCCATGTCGGTTCCAAGCTCAACGATGCACAGGCCGGCTATGAATCCAACATGCTGATGCACGCCGCCGTGCTCTCCGGTGCCAACTACATCTGGCACTCCGCCGGCTGGCTTGAGGCAGGCCTGTCCTGCGGCTATTCCAAGTTCGTGACCGACGCCGAACAGGTGGCGGGCTGGTATAAGTATGCTGGTGGCCTCAAGTTCGACGACTTCAAGGACGCCATGGCGGCGGTGCGCGAAGTGGGCCCGCAAGGGCATTTCCTCGGCACGGCCCATACGCTCGAGCATTTCGAGAAGGCCTTCTTCATGCCCACCATCATGGACTTCAACTCGTACGAGCAATGGTCCAGCGAAGGCGCCAAGGATCACGACACGCGTGGCCGCGAGAAGGCCCGCGCCATGCTCAACGCCTACGAGAAGCCCGCCATGGATGTGGCCGTCGCCGAAGCCCTGCAGGACTTTGTCAACCGCCGCGAACGCGAACTGCCCGGCACGGTGGATTGACCCGCCACAATCCCGCCAACAGTCACGCGCTAAGAACGCGCCATCATGGACAGGCGGGATTTCATTCTGGGGTCACTGGCGGCGCTTGCGAGTGCTTCGCCGGCGCTTGCTGCAACCAAGAAGAAGCGGCGCCCAGTCTATCTCGGCGCGGAGGTGGTGGAGTTCCGCACCCCTGAAAAGCGCGGCACCGTCATCGTCAACACCGGCGAACGCGCACTCTATCATGTGATCGGCCGTGAATCGGCGGTCCGCTACGGCGTCGCCGTGGGCAAGGCGGGCTTCGATTGGGCGGGCATCGCCAAGGTGGGCCGCAAGGTGGAATGGCCGACCTGGACGCCCCCCGCCAGCATGATCCGCCGCAGGCCCGAACTTGCGGAATGGGCCGATGGCATGCCGGGCGGCCCGGAAAATCCCCTGGGCGCGCGGGCGCTTTACCTTTTCGCCAATGGCCGCGACACCATGTTCCGCATCCACGGCACCAACGAACCCGGCTCCATTGGCACCGCCGCTTCCTCCGGCTGCATTCGGATGTTGAATGAAGAGGTGATGGAACTTTACGATAACGTCAGAATTGGAACGAAGGTCATCGTCTTGTAAGCGGACAGCCGGTTTGGCTATAAGGCGTCCGGTTCGCCTGAGGGGGCAACTCGATTCGTCTGGGACATTCTGGGGATTTTGATGCAACGCCGTTCTTTCCTGTCCGCCATCCTGTCGGGCGCCGCTGCCGTGGCACTCGGCGCTGCTGATGCCAAGGCCAGCATTTTCGAGGAAATCTGGGCCAAGAAGCGGGGCCGCAAGTCACCCGTCCGCACCGCAACGGATGCCCGCAAGATCAAGGTCCGCAAGGTCAAGATCAGCAGCCGCAAGAAGCTGAACTACAAGGGCCGCGAAACGGTGACGTTTGCCAGCGGTGAAAAGGCCGGCACCATCATCATCCGGACTCACGAGCGTGCGCTCTATTTCGTCCTCGGCAGCGGCAAGGCCGTGCGCTACGGCGTGGCCGTCGGCAAGGAGGGCTTCTCTTGGGCTGGCACGGCGCGCGTCGGACTGAAGCGCGTCAACCCCGTGTGGACGCCCCCGCCGGAGATGATCGAGCGCACACCGAAATACGCCAAGTGGGCCGGTGGCATGCCGGGCGGCCTTCCCATCAATCCGCTGGGCCCGCGCGCCATGTACCTCTTCAACAAGGGCGGCGACACGGGCTTCCGCATTCACGGCACCATCCATCCGGAATCGATCGGCACGGCCGCGTCTTCGGGCTGCATCCGCATGCTCAACAAGGAAGTGATCGAGCTCTACGAGAAGGTGCGCGTCGGCACCAAGGTGATCGTTCTCTAAAGCAGCGAATCCTCAAGTGCGGAGTGCTTGAGGGTGAAAGTTGCGTTCAACAATTACGGACGCTTGAGGTTCCGGTATTGCAGCGGCGTCAGCCCTGTCGCTTGCCGGAATGCGCGGGTGAAGGCTGCCTGGTCGCTGTAGCCGCAACCAAGCGCAATGCTGCTGACCGGCTGCCGTTCGCCCTGCAAGAGCTGGCAGGCGCGCGTGATGCGCGTGCGCGTGATGAACTGCGCCATCGACACGCCGAACAATTGCCGCATCCGCGCATCCAGTTGCCAGGCGGAGAGGTCTGCGATCCGCGCCAGCGCAGGGAGACGCAGCGGCTGGGCCAGATGATCGTGCACATGATCCAGAACCCGTGCCAGCTTGCGGTTTTCAGGCTTCATCACCGACCACGCCGGCAGGTCTCGCGACAGGCCGGCAAGGCCCGTGACGTGGCCCCCGTCATCACGGACAGGCGTCTTCCAGGTGAGGCACCAGCCGTCCGCGCCGCCCGGATAGAGGTGCAGTTCCAGCACGCCGCTCAACACCTGGCCCGATTGCAGCACGGACAGATCCTGCGCCGCGTAACGCTGCCCCAGCACGCCGGGGAAGACCTCCGCCGCCGTCTTTCCGATGAGCGCCCGCCCGTCGCGCAAGCCAAGGCGCGCCGCAAGCGTCTGGTTGGCAGACGTGTAGCGACCCGTGCCATCCTTGATGAAGAACACCGTGTCCGGCACCGCATCATAGAGCGCTTCCAGCCACGGCGGCGCTGCCGGGGTACCGGACGGCGGCAGAGGTTGTGGACCAGGGGAACGGCGGCGGGCTGGCATGACGGGATGATTTTGTGCCGATTCCGCAGTCGCCGCCAGTCAATCCTGCAAGACGCATGAAGGCGCTTCCATTAGTGTGCGCGGCAACCGGAGTTCACCCATGACCAACATCTTCAGCGGCACCATCCCAGCTCTCATGACGCCCTGCGCGGCAGACGGCAGCCCCGATTTCGAGGCCCTTGTCCGCATGGGCAAGCACATGATCTCCGAAGGCATGTCGGCGGTTGTCTATTGCGGTTCCATGGGCGACTGGCCGCTCCTGACCGATGAGCAGCGGATGGAAGGCGTGGCGAAACTGGTGAAAGCCGGCATTCCCGTGATTGTTGGCACCGGGGCCCAGAATTCCATGCGCGCCGCCGCACTCGCGGCCCACGCAAGGAAAGTCGGCGCCAAAGGCCTCATGATCATTCCGCGCGTGCTCTCGCGGGGAACCTCCGTCGCCGCCCAGAAAGCGCACTTCGAAGCTGTTCTCAACGCGGGCGAAGGCCTTCCCTCGGTCATCTACAACAGCCCGCACTACGGCTACGAAACGCGCGCCGACCTCTTCTTTGCGTTGCGCGAAAAACACGCCAACCTCGTGGGCTTCAAGGAATTCGGTGGTGCGGCGGCACTCCGCTACGCCGCTGAACACATCACCGGCCGCGACACGTCCCTCACCTTGATGGTGGGTGTTGATACGCAGGTCTTCCACGGCTTCGTGAATTGCGGTGCGACCGGCGCCATCACCGGGATCGGCAATGTTCTGCCGCGCGAAGTGCTGCGGCTTGTGGAGTTGTGCACCCGCGCCGCCACGGGCGATGCGGACTCGCGCCGTCTCGCCCTTGAACTGGAGCAGGCGCTCGGCGTGCTGTCGTCCTACGACGAGGGCACCGATCTCGTGCTCTACTACAAGCGCCTGATGGTGCTGGCCGGCTTTGCCGAATACGGCCGCCACTTCATCGCCAGCGACGAGCTCTCGGCCAGCCAGCAGCACTATGCCGACACGCAATACAAGCTGTTCAAGGACTGGTACGCCAACTGGCCGGGCCGCGGCTGATGCTGCGGGTGATCGACAGCCACACCGAAGGTGAGCCGACGCGCGTGGTGATGGAGGACGGTCCCCATCTGGGGGATGGGCCGTTGGCCGAACGCCGCGCCCGCTTCGCCCGTGACTTCGATTCCTTCCGCCGCAGCGTCGTGCTCGAACCGCGCGGACACGAGGCTCTCGTGGGTGCGCTGCTCTGTGAGCCGCACGACAGGAGTTGTGCGGCGGGGGTGATCTTCTTCAACAATGAAGGCTATCTCGGCATGTGCGGCCACGGCACCATTGGCCTTGCCGTGACGTTGGCCCATGTGGGCCGCCTGTCGCCTGGCCGCCATCGTATCGACACGCCGGTCGGTGTCGTCACCGTCGATCTCCTCAGCCCAACCGAAGCCGAAATCGAGAACGTGCCAAGCTACCGCCATGCCCACGCCGTGAGTGTGGACGTGCCGGGACACGGCATGGTGAGTGGCGACGTGGCCTGGGGCGGCAACTGGTTTTTCCTCTGCAAATCGGCGCCGTGCCCAGTCGATGAAAAGCATCTGACGGACCTGACGGTCTTTTCGATCGCCGTGCAGAAGGCGCTCCGCGCGCAAGGCATTACCGGTGCGCTTGGCCAGGAGATCGATCACGTCGAAGTCTTCGGTCCGCCGCTGGCCGGTGGTGACAGCCGCAGCTTCGTGCTCTGCCCGGGCGGTGCTTTCGACCGCTCACCCTGCGGCACGGGCACCAGCGCCAAGCTCGCCTGCCTCGCAGCCGATGGCGTTCTGCCACCGGGTCAGGAATGGGTGCAGGAGAGTGTGACCGGCGGAACGTTCCGCGCCCGCTACCGCCGCGATGACCGGGGCCATGTCATCGCCCGAATCCGTGGCCGCGCCTTCGTCGTCAAGGAAGCCACCCTCATACGCCATCCCGATGATCCGTATGCGGACGGTTTCCGCACGATATAGACGCCAAAGGGCCACCACCCGCGATCCTCTCACCGGCACGTCCGGTACCAGCCCATGTCCACATGGAAATGGTCGGCGTGGTCAGCGTTGTAGTCGGGTGACAGCGTCACGTTGAACCAGTCGCAAAGCGAGGCCCGCACGGCACGGAGGAAGGTGGCGTTGCCGCCGCCCATGGCCCAATCTTTCTTCACCGAGATCACCGTGCCGTTCCCCAGCCTGAACCCCGAGATGTCGAATGCATTGGCGGTGGCGTGCTCGCTCATGTGGCTTTTCCCGCGCATGGTGCGGCAGCTGTAAGAGCCGAAATGCGTCACTTCCGCCACAGGCTGCCCCAGCAACCGCCGCGCGAGGGGCTGCAAGCCGTGGCGTTCCCACATGTAAAGCCGCGCCGCCATCACGCAGCGCGTTTCCTCGGGACGGAGTTTTGCCTGGGAGAGCCGCGAGAGTAGCACGCCACCACTCACAACACAGGCAGGGGCGCCATGATCCGCGCGGATGCTGGCAGGGAGCCCCGCCCGCCGCAGGGCCACGGCACAACCCGCCGGATCAACCTCTGCCAGGCGCAACTGCCAATCCGTCATGAAATTGGGCGTTTGATCAAGGTCAGGCAGCGCCAGCGGATCATAGGCCCGCGGCCATTCAAAGACACCGAGCCGCGACAGGGGATAGGAAACCGCCAGCAAAACCAGCACGCCCAGCAGGGCGCGGATGGCAACGCGCAGGGCTAGGGAGCCGTTTTGCCGCATGCCGCCCTTGCTACCTTCGCCGAATTTGCCATTGTGCACTGCACCGGATAGAACACCTGCCACAACAATCAGGACCACAAGATGGCTGAAATCAAACCGGCTGCAAGTCCCCAGCGGCCCCTGTCACCGCACCTGCAGATCTACCGCCCAATGCTGTCGATGACGATGTCGATTGCCCACCGGGCCACAGGCATTGCGCTCTACGGCGGCAGCATCCTGGTGGTCTGGTGGTTTGCCGCTGCTGCGCAATCCGATTCCTATTTCGATCTCGTGCAGGCGTTCTTCAACCATTGGTTCGGCCGCATCGTGCTGTTCGGCTTCAGCTGGGCGCTGATCCATCATGCCCTCGGTGGCATCCGCCACTTCATCTGGGACATGGGCCAGGGCTTCAAGCTGTCGACGGTGGAATGGATGGTGCGCGCCAACCTCATCGGCTCCATCGTCCTCACCATCCTTCTCTGGGCCGTCGCCTACGGAGTGAAGCCATGATCATCGATCCCGGCATGAAGACGCCGCTCAAGAAGGTGAAGGGCTTTGGTTCGGCCAAGTCCGGCACCGATCATTTCTGGCAGCAGCGGGCCACCGCCGTCGCCAACCTGCCGCTCATGGCTTTCATGGTGGGCTTCGTGATCTGGCATCTTGGCGCCACCCGCGCGGAGGTGATTGCCTCGCTGCATCATCCGATCGTGGCGCTGCTCCTCATCATGGGGCTCGCATCAGCATTCTGGCACATGCGCCTCGGCCTCCAGGTGGTGATCGAGGATTACCTCCATTCGCATCTCACCAAGTTCTCGGCGCTTGCCCTCAATATCGCCGTGGCGACATCGTTCTTCGCCGTTTCAGCCTATTCCATTCTCAAGATGAGCTTCGCACCCTGATGGCCGCCGCAGATATCAAGAAGAAGGCCCCCAAGACCGTCACGGCCGGTGGCCGCGCCTATCCCATTACCGATCATACGTTCGATGTCGTGGTCGTCGGTGCCGGTGGTTCCGGCTTGCGCGCGGCGCTGGGCGCCTCGCAGGCTGGATTGAAGACCGCCTGCATCTCCAAGGTCTTTCCCACGCGCTCTCACACGGTGGCGGCGCAAGGCGGAATCGCCGCCTCGCTCGCCAACATGGGCGCCGATGACTGGCGCTGGCACATGTACGACACCGTCAAGGGTGCCGACTGGCTGGGTGACCAGGACGCCATCGAATACCTCTGCCGCAACGCGCCAACCG
This sequence comes from Hyphomicrobiales bacterium, assembly GCA_016710435.1. Classification (NCBI taxonomy): domain Bacteria; kingdom Pseudomonadati; phylum Pseudomonadota; class Alphaproteobacteria; order Hyphomicrobiales; species Hyphomicrobiales bacterium. The sequence continues at coordinate 1,898,505 of JADJVV010000001.1, forward strand.
CCGTGTACGAACTCGAACACTTCGGCATGCCCTTCTCGCGCACCGAAGAGGGCAAGATCTACCAGCGTCCCTTCGGCGGCCACATGATGAACATGGGCGATGGCCCGCCCGTGCAGCGCACCTGCGCCGCTGCTGACCGCACTGGCCATGCCATGCTGCACACGCTCTATGGCCAATCCCTGCGCTACGACACCGCCTTCTTCATCGAGTTCTTCGCCCTCGACCTCATCATGGAGAACGGTGCCTGCCGTGGCGTCATCGCCATGAACATGGAAGATGGCTCCATCCACCGCTTCCGGTCACACCAGACGGTGCTGGCAACCGGCGGCTATGGCCGCGCCTTTTTCTCCGCCACCTCGGCTCACACCTGCACCGGTGACGGCAATGCTATGGTGCTGCGCGCCGGCCTGCCCTGCCAGGACATGGAATTCGTGCAGTTCCATCCCACCGGCATCTACGGCGCGGGCTGTCTGATCACCGAAGGCGCACGTGGCGAAGGCGGCTATCTCACCAACTCGGCGGGCGAGCGTTTCATGGAACGTTACGCGCCCTCGGCCAAGGACCTCGCCTCGCGCGACGTTGTTTCGCGCTCCATGACGATCGAAATCCGTGAAGGGCGTGGCGTCGGCAAGGCCAAGGATCACATCCACCTGCACCTCGAACATCTCGACCCCAAGGTGCTGCACGAGCGTCTGCCCGGCATTTCCGAAAGTGCCAAGATTTTCGCAGGCGTGGATGTCACAAAGGAGCCGATCCCGATCCTGCCCACGGTGCATTACAACATGGGCGGCATCCCGACGAACTATCACGGCGAAGTGCTCGCCGGCGACAAGAAGAACCCCGAAAAGACCGTCCCCGGCCTCATGGCGGTGGGCGAGGCGGCCTGTGTCTCCGTGCACGGCGCAAATCGCCTCGGCTCCAACTCGCTGATCGACCTCGTGGTCTTCGGCCGCGCCGCAGGCCTGCGCTGCGCCGAACTGGTGAAGCAGCAGGGCGGCACCCATGCCGACTTGCCGGGCGATGCAGGCGAAGAGGCCGTCTCGCGCCTTGACGGCTTCCGCTACGCCGCGGGCGGTTCTCCGACGGCGGTGCTGCGCAACAGGATGCAACGCGCCATGCAGGAAGACGCCGCGGTGTTCCGCACCGAGAAGACGCTTGCCGAAGGCTCGAAGAAGATCAACGCCATCTGGTCCGGCATGGACGACATCGCCGTCACCGACCGGTCGCTGGTGTGGAACTCCGACCTCATCGAAACGCTGGAGTTTGCCAACCTCATCATCCAGGCTGCAGTGACGGTGGATTCAGCGCTCGCCCGCAAGGAAAGCCGTGGCGCCCACGCCCGCGAGGATTTCCCCAACCGCGATGACAAGAACTGGATGAAGCACTCGCTGGCCTGGACTGACGGTGCCAAGAAGAAAGTCACCCTCGGAAGCCGCCCCGTCCACGACTACACGATGACCGGCGACATCGACTACATCAAGCCCAAGGCGCGGGTGTATTGAGAGAAAACATGGCTGAATTTGCACTCCCCAAGAACTCGGTTGTCCAGCAGGGCAGGGCCTGGCCCATGCCGGCGGGCGCGAATATCCGTGCCTTCAAGATCTACCGCTGGAACCCGGATGACGGAAAGAATCCGCAGGTGGATACCTACCATGTGAACATGGACGAGTGCGGGCCGATGGTTCTGGACGCGCTCATCAAGATCAAGAACGAGCAGGACCCGACGCTCACCTTCCGCCGCTCCTGCCGCGAGGGCATCTGCGGCTCCTGTGCCATGAACATCGACGGCACCAACACGCTTGCCTGCCTCAAGGCTTGCGACGACGTGAGGGGCGATGTGAAGATCTATCCCCTGCCGCACATGCCGGTGGTGAAGGATCTGGTGCCGGACCTCACCCGCTTCTACGCCCAGCACCGCTCCATCGAACCCTGGCTCAAGACGGAAACACCCGCGCCCCAGGCGGAGTGGAAACAGTCGAAGCAGGAACGCGAACTGCTGGATGGCCTCTACGAGTGCATCCTCTGCGCCTGCTGCTCAACCTCTTGCCCAAGCTACTGGTGGAACGGCGACCGCTATCTCGGTCCCGCGGTGTTGTTGCAGGCCTATCGCTGGCTCATCGACAGCCGCGATGAAGCCACGGGCGAACGCCTCGACAATCTGGAAGATCCGTTCCGGCTCTATCGCTGCCACACCATCATGAATTGCGCCAAGGCGTGCCCCAAGGGCCTTTCGCCCGCCAAGGCCATTGCCGAGATCAAGAAGATGATGGTGGAGCGGATGGTCTAGCCACCGCCCTTACGATTTGGTGACGGCTTCGGCAGGGGCGGCAGCGGCATCCGTGCCATCTTCGCCTTCAATTTTCTTGGGCTTCTTCTTTGGCAATTCGAAGGGCACGATCAGGCCCTTGCTCAGTTCTGCATTCTTGCTCACGAAATCATCAGCACAGGTGCGGAACGAGGCCACAAGCAGGGCGCCGCCCTTTGCGGGGTCCATGGCGGTGCGCAGGTCACGGCGGCCCAGCTTCAGTTCGGGCTTGCGCTTCTTCTTGCTGATATAGTCGGCAAAGCGCGTGTGGCCGGAAAGTTTGTCGTCCTTGAACAACTTGGCAATGGTCTGGCTGTGACAGGCGCACACTTCCAGCGGCACCTTGGTCATCTGCACGGCGGTTTCGCCGGTGATGAAGATGGGCTTCTTGCTCTTCATGTCCTTGACGCAGGCGCTGAATGCAGCCGACTGCAGCTTCGACATGTGCATCTGCTTGACCATGGCCTTCACCTCGGCATCACCGTTGCCGCAGGCGGCCAGCAGCAGCGCCGCTGCCGTCAAGCCCAACCATTTCTTCACCGCATGCTTCGTCATGGCACTCTCCCCTTGTCCCGGACCCACCCGGAGACGGGTTTTGGCATAGCCGAAAGACCTTGGTGTCCCGTGAGCGGGGAGGCGCAAATTCGAAGGAACGCGGTGACGGGGCGTTAACCCTGAACATGCCCCTACCGCGCCCGAGCGGCATTCATGCGCCTTTCGATTGATTTGTTTTGCGACGCAACATGGTCTATACGCGGCGCGAATTTCCCCGCTCAGAAAGAGGCTCCATCCGATGTCGCTCGACAGTTTCAAGTCCCGCAAGACGCTCAAAGTGGGTTCGAAAACCTACACCTATTTCAGCCTCGCGGCGGCGGAAAAGAACGGTCTGCCAGGGATATCGACATTGCCCTATTCCATGAAGGTGCTGCTGGAGAACCTGCTGCGCAACGAGGATGGCCGCTCCGTCACCAAGAAGGACATCCAGGCCTTCGTCGCCTGGCTCGACAACCGCGGCAAGGGCGAGGCGGAAATCGGCTTCCGCCCGGCCCGCGTGCTGATGCAGGATTTCACCGGCGTGCCGGCGGTCGTGGACCTCGCCGCCATGCGCGATGGCATGAAGCTGCTCAAGGGCGATGCCCAGAAGATCAACCCGCTGGTGCCGGTTGACCTCGTGATCGACCATTCGGTCGTCGTGGACAACTTCGGCAACCCCAAGGCGCTCGCCGCCAACGTGGCGCGGGAATACGAGCAGAACGAGGAGCGTTACAAGTTCCTGAAGTGGGGGCAGGGTGCCTTCCAGAATTTCCGCGTCGTGCCGCCGGGCACCGGCATCTGCCACCAGGTGAACCTCGAATATCTCGCCCAGACCGTCTGGACGAAGACGGAAACCGTGGTGAAGGGCAAATCGAAGCTCAAGGTGACGGTCGCCTACCCCGACACGCTTGTGGGCACGGACTCGCACACCACCATGGTGAACGGCCTCGGCGTGCTCGGCTGGGGCGTGGGCGGCATCGAAGCAGAGGCCGCGATGCTGGGACAGCCGCAATCCATGCTGCTGCCGGAAGTGATCGGCTTCAAGCTTACGGGCCGTCTCAACGAAGGCGTCACCGCCACCGATCTGGTGCTGCTGGTCACGCAGATGTTGCGCAAGAAGGGCGTGGTCAACAAGTTCGTGGAATTCTTCGGCCCCGGACTGCAGGCGCTCACGCTTGCTGACCGCGCGACCATCGCCAACATGGCGCCGGAGTATGGTGCCACCTGCGGCTTCTTCCCCGTCGATGCGGTGACGCTGGATTACCTCAAGTTCTCCGGCCGCAAGAACGACCGAATCGCGCTCGTCGAGAAATACAGCAAGGCCCAGGGCATGTTCTTGACGGCCAAGAGCGAAGACCCGGTCTTCACCGACACCCTGGAACTCGATCTCTCCGCCGTCGTGCCCGCCATGGCCGGCCCCAACCGCCCGGAGAAGTTTGCACCCCTCGATACGATCAAGTCCGGCTTTGCCTCGGCGCTCGACAGCGCCAAGGACAAGGGCGGCTTTGCCAAGCCGGGTGAAGCGGCCAAGCGTGTCGCGGTCGAAGGCAAGAACTACGACATCGGCCACGGCGACGTGGTGATCGCCGCCATCACCTCCTGCACCAACACCTCCAACCCGTCGGTGCTGATCGGTGCCGGGCTTCTGGCCAAGAAGGCGGCGGCCCTGGGGCTCAATGCCAAGCCCTGGGTCAAGACGTCGATCGCGCCCGGCTCGCAGGTCGTCAGCGAATATCTCTCGAAGTCCGGCCTGCAGAAGGAACTGGACAAGGTCGGCTTCTATCTTGTGGGCTACGGCTGCACCACCTGCATCGGCAACTCCGGCCCGCTCGATCCCGCGCTCTCCAAGGCGATCAACGACAATGGCATCGTGGCTTCTGCCGTGATCTCCGGCAACCGCAACTTCGAGGGCCGCGTCTCGCCGGACGTGCAGGCCGCCTATCTCGCCTCGCCGCCGCTGGTGGTGGCCTATGCGCTGGCTGGTTCGACGCAGATCGACATCACCACCGAGCCGCTCGGCACCGGCAAGAACGGCAAGCCTGTCTACCTCAAGGACATCTGGCCCACGAACAAGGAGATCGAGACCTTCATTCGCAAGAACATCACGCCGAAGATGTTCAAGGCGCGCTACTCGGACGTCTTCAAGGGCGACAAGAACTGGCGTGGGGTGAAGTCCGGCAAGGGCGAAACCTACGGCTGGGACAACACCTCGACCTATGTGCAGAACCCGCCCTACTTCCAGGGCATGACCAAGACGCCAAAGCCCGTGACCGACATTGTTTCGGCGCGCGTGCTCGGCCTCTTCGGCGACAAGATCACCACCGATCACATTTCGCCCGCAGGCTCGATCAAGGCGGCTTCGCCTGCCGGCAAGTACCTGACGGCGAACGGCGTGAAGCCGCTCGACTTCAACCAGTACGGCACGCGCCGCGGCAACCATGAAGTGATGATGCGCGGCACCTTCGCCAACATCCGCATCAAGAACAACATGGTGAAGGGAACAGACGGCAACGTGAAGGAAGGCGGCCTCACCATCCACTATCCCTCCAACGAGGAAATGCCGATCTACGACGCCGCCATGATGTACGAGAAGGAGAAGGTTCCGCTGGTGGTCTTCGCAGGCGTCGAATACGGCAATGGCTCGTCGCGTGACTGGGCCGCCAAGGGCACGAACCTGCTCGGCGTGCGCGCCGTGATCGCCCAGAGCTTCGAACGCATCCACCGCTCCAACCTCGTCGGCATGGGCGTGCTGCCCCTGCAGTTCCAGGACGGCCAGAGCTGGCAGACGCTGGGCCTGCGCGGTGACGAACAGGTTACCATCAGGGGTCTCGCCGATGGCCTGAAGCCGCGCGAGAACATGACCGTGGAAGTCACCCGTGCCGATGGCACCCAGACCACCTTCACCGTGCTCTGCCGCATCGATACGCTGGACGAGATCGACTACTACAAGAACGGCGGCATCCTGCACTACGTGCTGCGCAACATCGCCAAGGCGGCTTGACGCAATGGCACCCTGGTCCGCCTGAGGCGGACCGGGGCGGCCCCCTTCTGGCGCCAGACCCACATCCGTGCGATGGTCCTTCCTGCAAACACAGGAGGAGAGCCATGTGCGTCATCCGTCTGTTCCACCCGGTTGCCGCCGCGGCGGCAATCATGGCCTTGCCCGCCGGCTTTGCGCAGGCCGAGTCCGGCCAGTCCCGGAACCCGTTGCAATTTGCCCACAACTGCCAGTGCCTCGCCGCCGAGCGGCACTATGCACAAGGCGCGGTGGCCTGCATCAACGGCAGGCGGCTGAAATGCGGAATGAGCCTCAACGTCTCGTCGTGGCTGGTGCTGGAGGGCACCTGCACGCCCAACCGCGTGAGCCAGTGGCGGGCCACGCCGCGCGCCGGGTCCATCCCCGCGACGTTTGCTCCCATGTGATTGGCTCACCCCCATGTGATTGGCATGTGTGCGGCGATCTGCCCATAAACACATCATGAAGAACCAGGCCACCCTCTCGCGCCGCGCGGCCCTCGCCATCATGGCGGGCGCCGTCGCAGCGCCGCATGCGGGCAAGGCTGCAACGGCGGAGGCTCCGGTGCTGGTCGAACTCTTTACCAGCCAGGGCTGCGCCTCCTGTCCACCCGCCGATGCCTTCGCGGGTGAACTGGCCCGCAACCCGCTCAATTTCGTCGTCTCCCTCAATGTCGACTATTGGGATTATCTGGGCTGGCACGACACGCTGGCACGCCCTGAATTTTCCAAGCGCCAGTTCGACTACGGCAAGTCGCGCGGCGACATGCAGGTCTATACCCCGCAGATGGTGATGAACGGCCACTACCACGCGGTTGGCAGCGATCCCACGGAAGTGCGCAAATTCATCTCGGAGTGCCGCGAAGAAGGCCTGAAGGCTGAAATCGATCTCACCGTGTCGAGCAAGGAAGTGAAGGTCAGCATCGCCGCCCAACCCTTCCAGGGCGAGGCGACGCTGTGGCTGATGGCCTTCGCCCCCGAGGTTCAGGCCGCAATCGAGCGCGGCGAGAACGCGGGTAAGACGGTGACCTATCACAACGTGGTGCGGTCCATGGTGCCCGCCGCCCTGTGGAAGGGCGAGGCCTATAGCGGCAGTTGGATGCGGGACGCCGTCATTCCCCCTGATTGCACGTCGTGCATCGCCGTCCTCCAGAAGGACAAGACCGGGCAAGTCATAGGCCTCGCACGCGCCTGACACCTTCTCACGAGCGCGTGAACAGCAGTCGCCTCTGTCATCCGTCCGCAGCTTCCGTCCGTTCTCCATGTCAGTGCGTTGCATGAGGCAGCGCCTGAAACACACAACGGAGAAAATCCCATGCGCAAGCCCATCCTTGCCACGCTCGCTGCTGGCCTGTTCGCAACCGCTGCCTATGCCATGAACCCCATGGTGGGCGGCGCGGAGATGTATCCTGAAAAGAACATCGTCGAGAACGCCATGAATTCCAAGGATCACACCACCCTCGTTGCCGCGGTGAAGGCGGCGGGCCTCGTTGAAACACTGCAGGGCAAGGGCCCCTTCACCGTCTTCGCTCCGGTCAACGCCGCCTTTGATGCACTGCCGGCCGGAACTGTCGACTCGCTGCTGAAGCCCGAGAACAAGGAAAAGCTGGCGACGATCCTCGCCTGCCATGTGGTGCCCGCAGCGGCCTTTGCTGCCGATGTGCAGAAGATGGTTGCCGATGACGGCGGCATGCACAAGGTGAAGACCGTAGGCGGATGTGAACTCACCGCCTCGGTCAAGGACGGCAAGGTGATGATCAGCGACGAAAACGGCACGGCCGCGACGGTGACGATTGCCGACGTCAAGCAGTCGAACGGCGTCATTCACGTGATCGACAAGGTCCTCCTGCCCAAGTCGTAATCGCGTTGTGCCCGCGGGTGTATGGTGGCCGCGGGCAGTTTCGCAGCGCGATTGCATGCGTGAATGATGTGAAGGGGCAGGTGACGAGCCTGCCCCTTTAATTCCTATATGCCGCGCGGTATACCGGGCGAATGTCCCGTGATCCGCGCTACGATATCTTGTTTGAACCAGTCCGCATCGGACCCGTCACCGCCCGCAACCGTTTCTTCCAGGTTGCCCATTGCAATGGCTACGGCTGGACGCAGCCACAGGCCCTCGCCGAAATGCGCGGCATCAAGGCTGAAGGCGGCTGGGCCGTCGTCACCACGGAAGAAGTGGAAATCCATCCCTCCGGCGATTGCGAACCCTATCACGAGGGCCGCCTGTGGAGTGACGCCGATATTCCCGCCCTCGCGCTGATGGCGGAAGCCGTGCATTTCCACGGATCTCTGGCGGCGATCGAAATCATGCATCACGGTCCCTCGGCGGCAAATCGCGGCAGCCGCGAAGTGCCGATTGGACCGTCTCACCGTCCGGTCACCGCCTATGATCCCGTGCAGGCGCGCCGCATGGACAAGGACGATATCCGGGCGTTGCGCAAATGGCACCGGGACGCCGCACTCCGCGCCCGCCGCGCCGGGTTCGACATCGTCTATGTCTATGCCGGGCACGAACTGGGCATTCCCATGCATTTCCTCTCGCGCCGCATGAACGACCGTACGGATGAATACGGCGGCTCGCTGGAGAACCGTGCCCGCCTGCTGCGCGAATTGATCGAGGATACCAAGGATGCCGTGGGCGACACCTGCGGGGTTGCCGTGCGCATTGCCGTCGATGAGTTGCTGGGCGACGCCGGCATCACATCGTCGGGCGAAGGCCGCGATGTGATAGCGATGCTCGCCGAATTGCCCGACCTTTGGGACGTCAACATCTCGTCCTGGGCAAACGACAGCGCCACCTCGCGCTTCCGCAAGGAAGGCTTCCAGGAAGACTACACGCGTTTCGTGAAGCAGGTGACGACAAAGCCCGTGGTTGGCGTCGGCCGCTACACCTCGCCCGACCGCATGGTCTCGCTGGTGAAAGGCGGTGTGCTCGACTTCATCGGCGCAGCCCGGCCGTCCATTGCCGATCCTTTCCTGCCGAAGAAGATCGAAGAGGGCCGCCTCGACGATATCCGCGAGTGCATCGGCTGCAACATGTGCGTGACCAGCGACTTCACCATGACCAACCTGCGCTGCACGCAGAACCCGACGATGGGAGAAGAATGGCGGCGCGGCTGGCATCCTGAGCGCGTGGCGGCAAAAGGTGCAGGCCGGACGGTGCTCGTGGTAGGCGCAGGGCCTGCGGGTCTGGAAGCCGCACTCACGGCGGCGCGGCGAGGTTACGACGTGCATCTCGCGGAAGCTGGCACGGAACTGGGCGGCCGTATCGTGAAGGAAGCCCGCTTGCCGGGATTGGCGGAATGGATTCGCGTGCGCGACTGGCGCGTCGGACAGTTGCAGCGCCTGGGCAACGTCACCATCTACCGCGACAGCAGATTGTCGGCGGATGATGTGCTGGGCTTTGGTGCCGATCATGTGGCGATTGCCACGGGGGCCACATGGCGCCGCGATGGCGTGGGCCGTGACAGCGGCTTTGCCATTCTGGGTTTCGATCACGGCGAGGTTCTGACACCCGACGACATTTTCGCCGGCAAGCGTCCACAAGGCAGTGTTGCCATCTACGACGATGACCACTTCTACATGGGCGGCGTCATTGCCGAGCTTTGTGCGGCATCGGGCCTGCCTACGACCTATGTGACGCCGGCGCTGCAGCCTTCGGCCTTCGCCGTCAACACCCTGGAGGCCGCGGCGATTGCGAAACGGTTGGTGAAGGTCGGCGTTACGCTTGTCACGCGGGTGAGTGCGCAGTCTTTTGACGGTGCTGCCCTGCGGGTGACGGATCATCTCTCTGGTGAGACGCGCGCCATCCCGGCGCAAGCCCTCGTTACGGTGACGGCCCGCCTGCCCGGTGACGATCTTGATACGGCATTGCGCGCGCGAATCCCGCAAGGGAATGCGCCTCCGTCGCTCAGCCGCATCGGCGACTGCAATTCGCCCAGCACCATCCAGTCCGCGGTTTATGCCGGGCATCGCTGGGCGCGGCAGCTGGATGAAGCGGATGTCTCAGTCTATTTTCCTCGCGAGTTGCCACGCGCGGAGCCGCTCAGGCGATTCTGGACATGAAAAAGGGCCGGATCGCTCCGGCCCTTCTCGGTCGTCACGCTGCTGACTGGCGGCGCAATTCCATCACATCTGGGAGTGACGGTCCTTTGCCGTACAGCACGACGGCCGTTAGGCGCGCGGCTTACCCATTTTCCGCCACAAGCCTGAATCCGATATGAGTAGGAGGCAATCCCGAGGCGCAGCCGCCCGAGGAAGGATCGCGGACGAAGACCGAAACGGAGGCCGTGTGCGCGCCCATGACAGTCATGGCCGGGCAATGTTCCGCATCGGTGATCCGCGCATCATTGGCGGCACAGGTTGACGTCCATTCCCAGACATTGCCGCCGATGTCATAGACACCATCCGGCGTCGCGGCCCAGGTGCCTTGCGGGCGCACAGGCCCACGCGGTGATTCTTCCTGGCCGTAGTTCGCAGCCCATGCCATGCGCGGATCATCCCACAGGGGCTTCAGCGCCTTCGGTTCGGGCTTGCGGCTGAAGCCGCGCCATTCCGCTGCCGTTGGCAGGCGGACGTGTTGAACGTGAACGCTGTTGTACCAGGCGATGTAGGCTTCAACGTCAAACCAGTTCACGTTGGTGACAGGAGTGACCGTGGGGCGCGCCACATGGGCTGCGATGTCTTCGCAGGCCTTCGCGGCAACGCAACGGTTCCACTCCGCAACGGTGACCTCGTAAGGCGAAACCTTGAGGGCCTCGCCGGAAAAAATCACCGGAACCAGATCATCGTGTGTCTTCTGCGGAGCACTCCAGTGAAGGAGGCTTGCTGTCAGCACGGCGAGGGCAAGACTGGTTCCGGTGCGCAACATGGTTGCTACTCTCTGATTAGCCCTGATTGGTGATCGGCCCCGGCTTTGAAACCTGCTTCATCAGGTCGTCATTCCATTCGCCTTCCACCATCACGTGGCCCGTGGCGCCCAGCATCACGGCTTCGATGAGGTTGTGGTTGACGTAGGCGTAAATGCCAGGCTGGCGGAAGGTATAGACCATGGCGCCGGCCGAGCCGCCGCGGATGAACCACGTTTCCAGGTTCGTATCGGGGACATCGTTGAATGAGCCGCCTTCCCAGACCAGATCGCCGTGGCCGCCAATGAGATGAGGGCGCGAGTCGCGGTTGGCTTGCGAATGGATGAAGAGCACCGTCTCGCCAACCTTGGCCGTGAGGGCATGATCACCCGTCAAGGCACCCTTGGCACCGTTGAAGACAACATGCGTGGGCGTCAGCGTGCGCATGACATCCAGTGCATCCGACATGTTTTCGCCAGCAGACTCGTACTTCTTGAAGTTGCCCTGGTCGTCGCGGGGGATGTAGTAGTCCTGCTCGCCGACGTAGTAGACACGATCATACTTGACCGCCTTGCCCTTGCCATCCTTGAGGCCGTCGCGTGGCAGCACCATCACGGCACCGTTCATGCCATGCACCACATGGTAAGGGATCATGATGTCGCCGGGGGCGCAGTGATAGATGAACACGCCGGGCTTGATGGCCTTCCAGCGCAACACGACCTGCTCTCCGGGGACAATCTTCGTCAGGGCACCGCCGCCAAGTGCGCCGGTTGCGGCATGGAAGTCGATGTTGTGTTCCATGATGTTGTTGGGAAGGTTCTGCAGCGTCACTTCCACATAGTCGCCCTCGTGGGCAACAATCATCGGGCCGGGAACACTGCCGCCATAGGCGAGGGCCCAGACTTCGGTGCCCTCGTCGTCGATGACCATTTTCTTTTCCTCGATGGTCAACGTGACTTCGATGACCTTGGGGCCGCCAGTTGCCACCTGCTCATGCTCGGGCAGGAAGGGAGGCGCCACGAGCTTCTGCTTCACGCGGGGAAGTTTGGCGATATCGGCCTCTTCCTCCGCTGAAGCGGGAGCGGAGACGAGCGATGCCGCCGCCGCGGTGGCCGTCGCCGCCACCAGAAGATTGCGGCGGGTGAGGTGGGGGGCGAGTGTTTTGGAAAGAATAGACATGATGTTACCTTTTGCCGGAAAGTTGCCTGTTGCCTGGATCGTCATTCAACGCTGATGACGGTCCACATGCCCGCCATGTAGTGTCCGGCGATGTTGCAGTAGAGCAGGTACTTGCCAGGATCGAGATTGAGGGTGATCGAGGCGGAGGAGTTGGGCTTGATCTCGTTGATCGAGCCGAGCGTGAGAAGCTGCTCGGCATCAACCTTGTTGCGGCTCTCGTCGTAGGGCAGGATTTCTTCGCCGCTGTTGATCTGCGCGACGATCACTTCATGCACGATGCCTGAGGCGAGGTTCGTGACATTGAGTGTCACGGCGCCGCGTTTGGCCGTCTTCGGGTTGGCATTGACGGCCATCTTGGCCTTCGACATGTCGGCGTGCATGCCCATGCCAAGGCGCAGGCCGCTCGAGTCGGCGGCACCGGTCTTGTCGATCAGCGTCACGCGCACAAGCGAGTCTGCCTGGGCAGAACCGGCGAGGACCGCAGTACCGAACGCCATTGCGAGTAGATGTTTCATCGTCATGGGCTGTGCTCCTTTAAATATTCATCTTGGATGCATCTTTGGCACCGGAAGCCGCTGCCCGCCTTGATCATGATCAAGGACCCTGCAGCAATTTGGAGGGAAATTGCCGTACCAGATGAAATGTCATGAGACTCACAACCTTTAGTGACTACGCCCTGCGGCTTCTCATCCTCTGCGCCGACAAGGTGGAAGGGCAGGTGACGATTGCCGAGGCGGCCGAGGCCTACCGTATCTCCAAAAACCACCTCATGAAGGTTGCAAATGAACTTGTTCGCGCTGGATTTTTGTCCTCCACGCGCGGTCGGGGCGGCGGCCTTCGTCTGGCCAGGCCTGCGGATCAGATCCGGATTGGCGCCGTGATCCGCCATATCGAAGGCAATTCAGGCCTTGTGGAATGCATGACCGATAAGAATGACTGTGTGATCACTTCTGCCTGCAAGATCAAGGGCCTGTTGGCAAGCGCCCTGCAGGATTTCTACCAGAAGCTTGATTCGGAGACCCTTGCCGATCTGGCGAGCGGTTCCACATCCCTCAGGCCAGCTCTCGCACCGGCCAAAAAGAAAAAGGCGGGATAAATCCCGCCTTTGTGCGTGTGTCTTGGGCGGCGATCACGCGGCCTTCTTCATCAGCCCGCGATTGATGATCGATTCTGCGATCTGCACGGCATTGAGGGCAGCACCTTTGCGCAGGTTGTCGGAAACGACCCACATGTTGAGGCCGTTGTCGATGGTCTGGTCCTCACGGATGCGCGAGATGAAGGTGGCGAAGTCGCCCACGCATTCAACCGGCGTCACGTAGCCGCCGTTCTCGCGCTTGTCGACGACCATGCAGCCCGGCGCCTCGCGCAGCATCTCGCGCGCTTCATCCGCCGTGATAGGCTTTTCAAATTCGATGTTCAGCGCTTCGGAGTGACCCACGAAAACCGGCACGCGAACGCATGTGGCCGTCACCTTGATCTTCGGATCAAGGATCTTCTTGGTCTCGGCCGACATCTTCCATTCCTCCTTCGTGTCGCCGGAATCGAGGAACACGTCGATGTGGGGAATGACGTTGAAGGCAATCTGCTTGGTGAACTTCTTGGGCTCCGGCGCGTCGGTGACAAAGATGCCCTTGGTCTGGTTCCACAACTCGTCCAGGCCTTCCTTCCCGGCACCCGATACCGACTGGTAGGTCGAGACCACCACGCGCTTGATCACGGCCGCATCATGCAGCGGCTTCAGCGCCACCACCATCTGCGCCGTGGAGCAGTTGGGATTGGCGATGATGTTCTTGCGGTTGGGGTTGGCCATGTAGGCATTCAGCACATGGGCATTCACTTCCGGCACGATCAGCGGGCAGTCCTGGTCGTAGCGCCAGCACGACGAGTTATCGATGACGATGCAGCCCATGGCGCCGATCCTCGGCGACCATTCCTTCGACACCGAAGACCCCGCCGACATGACGCAGAAATCCATCCTCGAAAAATCGAAGGTTTCGAGATCCTTGCACTTGAGCGTCTTGTCGCCGTAGCTCACCTCGACGCCGATCGATTTGCGCGAGGCGAGTGCATGCACTTCATCCGCGGGAAACTGGCGCTCGGCGAGGATGTTCAGCATTTCGCGGCCCACGTTGCCTGTGGCACCGACGACTGCAATCTTGTAACCCATGGGGGAACTCCTGAGGATTTCTTCTCTGTGGCTCCCCGCAGGACCCTTGCGGACCCGGCTTGCCAAAAGGCATCGCCGCCACCCCTCGCGGGGGATGGGGCCCGAGGGATGACGTCAAACCGTTTTGGTTTTCGTCGCAAAGAACATGGGCAGCCTCATAGGCAGGGGGAAAGGCCCTGTCAACCAAGGGAAAACACCCCTGTGCCGCACCCGCCCGGCCACCTGAAAAGGGGTTGGCAGCCCGTCCAACCTCCGCTATGAGCGCCCACGACCACGGGAAACACCCGTTCTGCGGAGAGGTGGCAGAGTGGTCGATCGCGTCGCACTCGAAATGCGAAGTACTCGCAAGGGTACCGGGGGTTCGAATCCCTCCCTCTCCGCCATACTTTCCTTCAGAGACAGCCGCCATCTTCCGCCAATGACCGCAATATGTGGCGGTTCATAAGGTTCTGCCATCGTTGCGTTCGCGGGCGTCCACTGGGGGTCTGATTTGGGCCTTTTGGGGTCCGGAGATGGCACAGGCCAATGGCAGCACAAACCCGGCGAGGTGACGGCCTTGCAGGTCCAGCAAACAAATACGCCCCCCGACACGTCAGGCGGCAATGATGGTGGCGCTTGATGTGGACGCTGGAGGCGAGGACCTAAGCGCTTGCGGGCCGCAAATCATTGGCGCCGAAAATACGTATCGGCCATTCCAATGCACGCTGCAGTACATGTTGCAAATGCAGCACTCTGCGCAACCAACGTTTGTCGGGGGCACTAATCCGCTTCCCCGGCCAACTTTTGCCGTCATACATTTACCGGCGACAGACCAAAACGAATCTGGGAGATGAATGATGAATGAAGCGCTTCTGGCGGTACATCGCAGTGCATGCTCGGTTCTTGCAGTTCGGCTTCTGGTGACCACCGCCTTGACGATGGCGATTGGGAGCGTCGCCGCGAACGCTGCAAATCTCACATCTGAGCAGCGGGCGCTCGTCGCCAAGTACAATATCAGCGAAGCTGATCAGGTGAAGCTGTTTGGCGCTGTTGAAGTCGCAGCAGCGCCAGGCAGTTCTGAGGCGGGGGCACAATCTCATGCCGATCCGTCTGGGGCCGCCGAGGGTGCAACCGGCCTTTTGGCAGGGACCTATGTTTGGGTCGGTGCCGATACTTACAAATCACTCGGTGACAGACTTACCAATATTAATGGCGGCACGGGCTCACTCACCGGCAGCTTTGGTGGCGTGGCCGGAGTCAACTCGGGCTTTACACTCGGAGATTCGGATTTTGGTTTCCAGGCAGGCGCGAGCTACGGAATCTATGACTGGAAAGGCCGCCTTCGCATCGTTCCGGATGCAACCAATCCGGAAGAGCAGTTGTACTACACGGCCGGCGTCTACAAGCGGGGCAACTTGTCTTCGCCTGATCCGTCCATCGTAGACCGCATCAATTTCGGTGTCGTCTATGACGGCATGGTGGCCAAGCGCTGGGGCATCAACGCAAATGATATCGAGCTTGCGCAGGTCCGGGCCTCTATTGGTTATGCGCTGACAAATTCGACCGAAGTTGGTGTCTGGGGAGCGACAGGCGTCAATCACGACATGGCGGCAGTCACGGTGGCAGGTGCTCCCGGCCTTCTCACCAGGATTCAAGCGGCAACGCACGCCAATGCCTACCTCAAGCACAACTTTGATTTTGGCGGCGAGCTCACGGGCTATGTCGGCATGTTCGATGGTGATGATATCGGCAAGTGGCAGGTCGGGGCGGCGGGCAAAGTGCCTCTGAATGATTACCTGTCGATGTCCGCCACTGCCAACTATGTTGTGCCGGACGCGCCCGATGGTCCGGTCGGATCGGGCAGGGAACAGTTCGATGCATCTGTAGGTATTGCCTATCATTTTGGTGGCAACGCGGCGAGTTCGACAGTCGCTGGCAACAGGCGCCTGCCTTTGCTTGACGTGGGCAGCAACCGGACGTTCCTTGTCACAGACTGATGCGTATTGTTGTGTCTGAATGTAATTGATCACACTCCGTCTGGTCATGGTAGCCGCATGGTTCGGAATGACGCCTCATTGAATGATCTGGCGACGGTGGCTTTCATCGATCTGGCGGGCTTCAGCGCCATCACGGGCGTATTTGGCGATCACGCCGCTGTTGCCATGCTTCAACACTTCGAAGGACTGGTGGCCGAAGCCCTCAAGTCACACGCGCCACCGATCAAATGGATTGGTGACGAGGTGATGCTGTCCTTTCCGGATCCGAAGACGGCAATCCGTGCCCTCGGGCTGCTCCTCCCCGCCTGCCGCCAGGACCCGCGATTGCCACTGACAAGAACGAGCCTGCATCATGGCCCCGTTGTGCGGCGCGGAGGCGACCTCTTTGGTTCGACCGTCAACATCGCGGCACGGATCGCCGCCTTGGCCAAGCCCGGACAGTTGATCGCAACCCGTCCCGTGGCGGAGGCGGCGGTGCAGGAAGGGATCACCCTCAGGGATCTTGGTGAGACATCACTCCGCTCATTTCCCGACAAGATGCGCCTCTACGAGATTTCCCTGTCGCAAACAGCGGACCCCGCATGGATTGATCCCGTCTGCAAGATGCACGCACCATACGAGAGCTATCAACGCGCCGCACCCAGTGGGCCGTGGTTCTGTTCGAAGCAATGTGAAGAGGCATTCCTCCGTTCTCCCGAAACCTACACATAGCCGTGCGCTGCTTCAGCGCAACGTGCACACCGTCCTGAGCGCCTCGCGCAGCCAGCGATGGGCGAGATCGCCGTTCATGCGCGGATGCCAGAGCAAGGAAATGTGAAAAGGCCTGAGCCGGACCGGCAGGTTGACCTCCTGCATTCCCGCTCGAAGTCCTTCCGTGTGCCGGGCCGGCACCGTGGCGATGAGATCGGAATTCCGCGCCAACGCCAGCGCAGCGGAGAACCCGTTGACCACCGTGGCAATGCGGCGCTGCACACCCATCTGCTGGAACGCCGCTTCGATGTCGTCATCCTGCAATCCCCGGCGCGCCACCACCACATGCTGTCCCTCGGACAGAAGCCGCGCACGCATGCGTGTGGAGGCAAGAGGATGCCCCTTCCGCACGGCGGCAATCCAGTGATCGTGAAAGAGGGGCCGCGTGATCAGTTCTGGCGCAGTCTTCTTGTCGACGACACCGGTCTCGAAATCGGCCTCGCCCTGCCGCAAGGGCGCGCTGTCCTTGTCGAGCTTGGTCACAAACTGCAGGGTGATGCCGGGCGCCTCGGTGGCAATCCGTGTGAGCAGCTTTGGCCCGAAGGTTTCGACGAAGCCCTCGCTGCAACGGAGGATGAATCGGCGCGAAACGCGTGACACATCCAGTTTCTCCGCTGGCCGCAGCAGGGCGTTGGCGCTGTCGACGAGGGCGGCAACCTCATCTCGCATCTGGGTGGCGCGGGGCGTGGGCACCAGGCGGCGTCCGGCCCTTACGAGCAGTGGGTCGCCGGTCACCTCGCGCAACCGTGTCAGCGCGCGGCTCATCGCCGAAGAACTGAGTTTGAGTCGCCGGGCCGCGCCCGCCACACTGTTTTCCGCGAGCAATACGTTGAGTGTTGCAAGGAGGTTGAGATCCGTCATCGGAGGCTCCCTTTCAGACAGGGCGTTCAACGCAACTATTAAATGCAAAACGTGCGTCTTCCGCAAGTATCTTCAGGGGGCTAGCTGAGGGGCATCATCAAGAAGGAGTTGAAAGATGTCACCCCGTTATGCCCCCGTCCTGTTCGGTTTCGTCCTGTCCGCACTCATGTCCCTGATCGTCTCCGGCATTGCGACCTTGAGGAACGCCGGCCTTGCGGATGATTTCGGCAGCATGTGGATCAGCGCCTGGCTGCCGTCGTGGCTCATCGCATTCCCCACGGTTCTGCTCGTCGCGCCGCTGGCACGGCGCTTTGTCGGATTGTTCGTGAAGGCACCAGCGCCGCAGGTGCGGGGATGAGTGCCGCAGCGGAAGCAGGCACCGGCCGATGGCCGTCTCTTGCCGTCCTGGGACTGGCGATGCTGCTGCCTTCACTCGGCACCAGCATCGCCAATGTGGCCTTGCCCACGCTGGCAGCGCACTTTGACGTGCCGATGGCCGGGGCACAATGGATTGTCATCTCTTACCTGCTGGCCATGACCAGCTTCATTGTCGGGGCAGGGCGGCTTGGCGATCAGCTGGGAAAATCCCGCATGCTGTCGGCTGGGATTGCCGTCTTTGCAGTGGCTTCTGCGGCCGCTGCAATTTCCCCCAGCCTTCCCTTCCTTGTTGCAGCGCGTATCGCGCAAGGGGCAGGCGCCGCCCTGCTGATGGCGCTGTCGATCGCGATGGTGGGCGACATCGTTCCCCCGCACAAGGCAGGCACGGCCATGGGATGGTTGGGCACAATCTCCGCAGCCGGAACGGCTCTTGGTCCAAGCCTGGGCGGCCTTTTGCTGGCAACGGTCGGTTGGCACGCCATCTTTCTTCTTCTCGCGCTGTTGGGCGGAGTGGCGTGGGTGCTGCAGCGTGCATTCCCGTCTGACAGCGTGCCGCAAGCAAGCGTGGGCTCCTATGATGGCACTGGCATGGTGTTGCTCGCCGCATCCCTGGCGGCCGTCAGCGCGGCAGCGACCCTATGTGGCAAGGTCCCGGTGCAATTGGTTCTGGGCCTGGCCGTCCTCGCCTTGCTCGGGCTTGCTGGCTTCGTGCTTCACGAGTTGCGCACCTCTGTGCCGCTTGTGCAACTCGGGCTTCTCAAGCAGCCAAAAGTGTCCAGCGGTCTCTATTCCATGATGGCTATCTCGGCCGTCGTCATGACGACGCTTGTTGTCGGGCCGTTCTATCTCACCGAACACCTCCACCTCACGCCCGGCCAGACGGGACTTGTGATGTCGCTGGGACCGGTGATTGCGGCCCTGGCCGGTGCGCCAGCCGGCAAGCTGGTGGATTCCATCGGAGCATCACGCGTGTTGTTCGTCGGCCTCGGGACGGCTCTCGCAGGATCGGTGCTCATGGGAATCCTGCCCCAGCGCCTGGGCCTCACGGGATATGCGGCGAGCCTTGCCCTGATCACGCTGGGCTATGCGGTGTTTCAAGCGGCCAACACCACGCGCCTCATGCACAACGTCGACAAGGCCCACCGCGGTGTCACATCCGCATTGCTCGGGCTGTCGCGCAACCTCGGCCTGATTAGCGGCGCCTCGGTGATGGGAGCGGTCTATGCTGCGGGACCCGCAATTGCGCTTCCATGGACGCTTGCAACAGATCATTCGGGATTGGCGATTGTATTCCTCGTCGCGGCTGCCGTGGTGGCAACTGCCTTGGCGGCATCATTCATTGCGAAGGATTGAGGGAGAGGCTGCACGCGCCGCTAGTAGAGCAGCGTCTTGTTGCAGGTGGCCTTTGTCTTGCCCGGCTTGGAGGAGAATACGCAGCCATAGTCATAGGTCTTGCCCTTCTCCTTCTTCTGGCAACCCGTCGCGCATTGGGTCTTGTTGCAACCGCCTTCAATCTGGCCGCCGCATGCTTTCTCCACGGTGGTTTCGGAAACGGTTTCCGCCCGCGCCATGCCGAGGTCCATTGTCACGAAAAGAAGAACACCGAGAGCCAGGAAGGATCTGAACATGATGCACCTCACAAGGAACTGACGCCGCAGCGTATCACAGGCCAGCGCTTTGCGGACGTGACGGATTCTCATGATGAACGCATGGGAGATGGGAATCGGCCTCTCAGGCCGATGCCCATCTCCGGTGGTCTGCGCGCTCAGGCTGCATGCGAGAGTGACTGCTGAGGAATCTCCTCTCCCGCCATGTCCATATCGCTCAGCATGCGGATCAATGCCTGCCGCAAGTCCTTGCCGAGGTCCGGGCGGGACAGGCCAAAGGCGAGATTGGCGAGGATAAAGCCCAGCCGGTCACCGCAGTCGTAGGTCTTGCCCTCGTAGCGAACGGCGTGGAAGGCTTGCCGGGCCAGCATTTCGATAAGCGCATCCGTGAGCTGGATTTCGCCTCCGGCGCCCGGCTTCACCGTATCGAGAATGTTGAATATTTCCGGCTGGAGAATGTAACGGCCAGAGATGATCTGGTTCGAGGGCGCGCGCCCCGGTGCCGGCTTCTCAACCATCGAATCCACACGATAGACATTGCCCGTGGCACTCGCGAGACCCAGCACCCCGTAGCGATGAAGGTCCGCATCGGGCACGGCTTCGGACGCGATGATATTGCCGCCGTGCATGTCGTAGACGTCCATCATCTGCTTCAGGCAACCGGGATTTGCATGCATCACCATGTCAGGCAGGATGACCGCGAAGGGTTCATCGCCCACGAGGTCGCGCGCGCAGGCGACGGCGTGGCCGAGACCGAGCGGGGCCTGCTGGCGCGTGAAGCTGGCGCGGCCTGCGCCGATGCGGTCCAGCGCCAGTTGTTCAAGTGCAGTCACCTTTCCGCGGCGATGCAACGTGTCTTCCAGTTCATAGGCCTGGTCGAAGTGGTTCTCGATCACCTCCTTGTTGCGGCCGGTGACAAAGATGAAATGCTCGATACCCGCCTCGCGGGCCTCATCGACGGCAAGCTGGATGAGCGGGCGGTCGACGACCGTCAGCATCTCCTTTGGCATGGCCTTGGTCGCCGGCAGAAGGCGCGTGCCAAGGCCGGCGACCGGAAAAACGGCCTTTCGGACCTTGCGGGCGGAAGTGGTGTTCAGGATGTTCATGGTCATTCTCGTGAGGGGAGTGTTCAATGGGGTTTGGTAGCGGGGTAGGACCGCAGAAGATCAAGCGCGCAATCCAGCCGCGCGCTCTTGCGCGCGGCATTGACCCTGGCTTTCCGCTTGAGCGACGATGCTGCCGTCTCCTGCTGGCTGGAAAGTCCCAGCTGCAGGATGCGTGTTGCAAGATCGACGGCATCGAAACAGGCGGTACGGAAATGGAAACCGAGAGCCGTCATGGCTTCCTCTGCCGTCAAACCGCCGTCGTGCAACGCCATCACGAAGCTCGCGATGCTGTTGGCACGGCGGTGCAGCACTGCCTTGGGTGTTCCTTGCGCGCGGGCAAGGGCGTGAAGTGGATAAGACTGTCCCATGGCACGCCTCACAGCAGCATGTCGCCATCGGAGAAGACGAGCTTCTCGACGCCGGTGATGAGGTCCAATCCATCCACGCCCAGCACGGCGTAGCTGCCGTCCGTATTCTGCGTGATGGTGTAGCCGGCCTTGGCACCGTTGAAGAATGCGGTGTCGAAACCTTTGCCGCCCACCATCGTGTCGTTGCCAAGGCCACCGGTCAGCGCGTCATTGCCGTCGCCGCCATGCAGGTAATCATTTCCCGCAAGGCCAAACAGCGCATCATCGCCGCCGTAGCCTTCGAGAACGTCGTAGGCGTCAGAGCCTGTGATGCTGTCGGCACCGACATTCGAGCCTTGAACGCGCTCGATACCGATGAAGCTGTCGCCAGCCGCATCACCGCCTGTGCCAAGCGCCTTGAGCAGCGAGAGAACAACGCCGTTGGCGCTGTCGTAGTAGGTTGCCGTGTCGAAGCCGTTGCCGCCGTCCAGTGTGTCCGCACCAGCACCGCCGCGCAGGGTGTCGTTGCCGTCGCGACCGCGCAATACGTCAGCGCCGCCGCGGCCATCCAGAACGTCCGCATTGGCAGAGCCGAGCAGCTGGTCGTTGTAGGAAGAACCCACGACCTGCTCGATGCTGATGTACTTGTCGCCCGTGGCCTCACCCTTCAATCCACCGCTCACAAGATCGACCGTGACAGCGGAGATGGCGCGGGAGAAATCAGCGGTGTCGAAACCGGTACCGCCATCAATGATGTCAGCCCCCGTGCTGCCCTCCAGCGTGTCGTTGCCCGCCTGGCCAAGCAACGTGTCGTTGCCCGCGCCGCCGAACAACGTGTCGTTGCCGGCCGGGGTGGCAACAATGCCGACCTGCTGCAATGAAAGCGTCTGTGGCGACGATGTGCTGACCGTGAAGGTGGTGTCGTCGAAGTCCTTGTCACCACCGCCCCACAGGTCTTCGAAGCCCATCTTGAATGAGCCATCGTCGAAGCGCAGCGCGTTGGTGGTGTGGCCGAACCAGTCGCCGTTCAACCCGGAACTGCCCGTGCCATCGATGCTGTGGAAGATGCTGGTGCCGTAGTTGGACTTGATTAGCGTTGTCGTGCCGTTTGCGTTCACGGCTGCGAGGAACACCTCATGGCCGGCCAGGACGCTGGCCGGAGAGCCGTCTGCATTGACCATCTTGAAGACGGTGGACGGATTGGCGAGGAGTGCCTGCGTCGCCGTCTGGCCATAGCCGTTCGGCAACAGGAAGAAACCGAACTGCTCGCCTGCCGCCACGCTGAAGGAATCATGACTCGTGTTGGCGATGAGATCACCGCCTGAACCCGTCAGCGACGAATTGGGGAACAGGATATCGACGCCCGAGATCGCGCCGTTGGCAGCAATCTTGTAGACGCCGAGGCTGTTCTGGAATCCGGCAGTCTCGCCGTTGAAGGTCACCGTCACGGTGCTGTCGGCACCGGCGGTATAGGCGAGCATGCCGGGCACGGCAGCAGGTGCGCCTTGCTGTGTCGCGGTGATGGCGTTGAGCGTCTGCGTCGCTACCACGCCGTTCAGGCTGTCACCCACGAGGAGGTCGTGGCCCGGGCCGCCGCGCAACGTGTCATTGCCGCCGCTGCCCGCCATGATGTCAGATGTATGTGCGCCGAAGAGGTCGTCCATGAAGGCGGCCGTCATCGCGTCATTCGCGCCCGTGCCCGTGATCACCTGGCCATAGGTCGATGCAGCCGTCACCACCTGCGTGGCCGACACGCTGCGGTCGGCGAAGCGGAACACCTCCACATCGCGCACAACGTCCGTGCCATCGCCATTCACCCGCTTGTCAACGATGGTGAGCGATCCATTGTCATTGTCGGTGATGATGTAGTCGCTGAAATTGCCGGAATACATGGCCGTGTCCTTGCCGCCGAAGCCGCCCCACACGCGGTCATTGCCCGCACCGCCCGTCAGCACATCGTCCTGCGTCGTACCGAGGAGCACATCATTGGCTGCCGTGCCGCCGATCACATTGGGCTGTGCTGCGGCGGCGCGCGCCGCAAGCTGGGATTCCGTCAGGGTCTGGTCGGCAAAAACGAAGGAGTCGATGGCACGCACGGAATCTACGCCTTCGCTGTTGGCGGCGCGAAGGTCCGTCAGCGTGAACAGGCCGTCGGCAGCGCGCACCACCTTGTAGTCGGCGAGGTTGCCACCAAGGAGCAGCGTATCGGTCCCGGCTGAACCGCCCCACACATGATCGTTTCCGGCGCTGGCCATGAACACGTCATTTCCCCCCGTGCCGTTCTGGATATCCGCACCCGAAGTGCCGGCATTGAGCCGCGGCAGTGTGATGCCGAGCGCATCGACGGAAAGCGTCTTGTCAGTGAAACGGATGGTTTCAATGGAGCGCAGCGTGTCGACACCGAGCGGGCTGCCGTTCCGCATGTCCACCAACGTGAACGAACCGTTGGCATTGCTCATATAGGCAAAGTCGGTGGACTTGGCATTGTAGGTGATGCTGTCCGTGCCGCCGGTGCCACCCCAGATGCTGTCGTTGCCGGCACTGCCGATGAAGGCGTCGTTACCCGCCGTGCCCAGCTGATTGTCTGCGCCGGAGGTGCCGGCAATATAGGTGGCCGCGCCGGCAACAAAGCTCGTGACCGAAACAGTTGTGTTGTTGCCGAAGGACAGCGATGCAATATCGCGGAACGTGTCAACGCCGTCGGGGCTGCCGGGGCGGAGATCGGCGATGGTGTAGGAGCCGTTGGCGTTGCGTGTGACAGCATAGTCGCCTGGGTTGCCCGTCAGCTTCAACGTGTCATTGCCGCCCGCGCCCCACAGCGTGTCGTCGCCCCCACCGCCGATGAAGAGGTCGTCCCCTGTCGTGCCCGCCAACACATCATTGCTGTTGGTACCGGTAATCGTCTTGATCATGTCATTGCCTCGCTCGCTTCCCCACTGCGGGGAAATTCGAAGTTGCAATTTCAAGACTCGTGCCAACCTGAATACGGGCGTTTTCGCGCGTACCGGGCGAGACGCAGGCGATTTCTGTTCAAAGCGGGAGCCATGGCGGGAACAGCTCCCGGAATGAAAGCCGCCGACTGTCCATGCGGATCGCTGCCTGCCTGGGGTCATTCCGTCGGATTGGCTCTCAAATCGGGAGCCGGTGCAGCAAGCCCCATCCCTTCGCTGCAAAATTCACATTGAAAACAACGAAGCTGATGTGGCGCAACACTTGCGGAGGAGGGGACAGGACCAGCAATCAGGATAAGAAAAGATGAACACGAACGCCCACGACCAGGACACCGCGATCACGCTGGAAGACACAAGGCTCTTGACGCGCGCGGCGCGGCTCATCCGTTCTGGCCGCACGCCTTACATTGTCTTTACGCAATCCAGTGAATTGTCGGCAAGAAAGCTGGATGCGTTGGCGGACATTGCACAGCTTGCCAACCGCCACGCCATTTTCCCCATCATCGAGAATGCATCTCCCGCCATGCTTCTCAAACTGGAAGTGGCGGCGCTGCGCCGTCATTTTGATGTGGTCGATGTTCCACTTGCCGGACGGACAGACAGTCCGCCTGTTTCCCCCGCCCCCTTCCGTCGCCTGCCGTCGCTGCTTTTCACTTGCGTGGCTCTTGCCGGCGTGGCGTGGATGCTGGCGGGCTGCACGGTCCATACGTCAAATTCGCAAGCGATGCCGAATGGTCTGCGCGCCGTGCCCGTGGCCGATGTGCCGGGCCAGGTCTCGCGTCCGTCGCGTTCCACCAACCGTTGCGCGCCGCTGGACATGACGTCAGCGCCCGAGGTTTCAGGATCACTGGACGTGCAGATGCCTGTACATGGCCCCGGCGACGTGATCCGGATTGATATTCCCGATGGTGCGGATTTTTCCGGCACCTTCGCCGTCAATGTGGATGGCAGTGTAAGCCTTCCCTACGCGGGCAATGTGCGCGCCGAGGGCCGCACTTCGCAGCAGCTGGCAAAGAGTATTGAAGCAAAGTTGACCCAGGGCGGCTACTTTCACGCGGGTCAGTTGCAGGTTTCAGTCGTGCCTCTGCGCTGGTCGGCCATGAATGTGAGTGTGGCCGGGGCCGTGTTTCAGCCTGGCCGTGCCGTGATCAACGATCCGTCGGCCGAAAAGCGCGACCTCGAGGCCCTTACCACCATCGGCGATGCACCTGTGGCACGCTACATTGATGCGGGCCTGCGCGCCGGTGCCGGCATCCGCCCGGACGCCGACCTCTCGCAGGTGAAGCTCATCCGCGGCGGAAAGGCGAGCCGCATTGACCTGACCGGCCTCGTCACCGGTCTGGGCACACCCGATATTCCGCTCATGTTCGGCGACCGCATCGAAGTGCCGTCGTCTGGTTGTTTCCATGAAGAACTGATGCGCCCGTCGCAGGCAACGCCGCCCGGCATGCGCGTCTTCATGTCGAATCTCACGGTGCCGGCCACCGGCAACAATCCCAGCGCCGTTGACAACTACGCAACCAACCTGCCCTACGGCACCCGCCTTCTGCAGGCCGCAACCAGTTCCAATTGCATCGGCGGTGCCAGCGCCAGCAATGCCGCGCGGAGTGTCGTTCTCATCAGCAACAACCCGCTCACCGGCAAGGCCGAGGTGATGGAGCGCAGCATCGACGAACTGATCCGCAACGCCAACCGCGACGACATCAATCCATATCTTCTGCCGAACGATGCCATGGCCTGCTACGACAGCGGCGTGACCAACATGCGTGAAGTGGCGCGCACCATGACGGAAGTCCTTGGCCCCTTGGGCATCGTGCTGGGGCTGCTGTGATCGTGCCGAACGCAACTCTCCGCGCTGGTCGTCCCGCAAGCCGAAGGACCCGCCGCACCCGCGGCGCGGCCAACCCCTTCACGGTGATCCGCAACATCCTCCTGTGGCAGGGCTCGGCCGCATTCCGCATGCGCCGTTACCTGCTGGTGTTCGGCCTGCCCTTGCTCGGCCTGTGGACGGCCGTGGCAGCCTACATCATCCTCACGCCGAAGACGTATGTGAGCGAGATGACGCTCAATCTGCCGGGTGCCGCCAGTTCGTCCAACGTGTCACTCGACAGCATCGGCCAGGCCTCCACCAGCAGCGGCAACCCCTTCAGTTCTGCGGCGATGAGTCCCAAGGTCATCTACAAGTCCATCGCGGAGGGCGCGCATGTGCGCGGTCTTGCGGCAAGGATCGTGGGAAAGAAAGGCATGCTTGCCATGCCGCGCATCAAGCTCATCGACGAAACAGCGATCATGCAGTTTTCCGTGACTGCAGGCTCCCCGGAGGCCGCGCAGCACGAGGGCGAGGCGCTGCTTCATGCCCTCCAGCAATACCTCGACATCTTGCGCAAGGACGAAGTAGAGCGCCGCGCCAAGTCAGTGAAAGAGAGCCTGAAGGAAGTGTCCCGCAACCTCGCCGAAGCGCGCTCAAAACTGCTGGCCTACCAGGCGCAATCCGACATCATCTCGCCGGAACAGTTCAATGCACAGGTTGCCAATGCCGAAGGCATGCGCCAGAAGCGCGCCGAGTTGCGCGCCGAACAGCGGCGCACGGCCAGTGAAGCGGAGAGTCTTGGCGCCCTGCTGGGCATATCGCCGGCAGACGCTACCCTCGCCTTGAAGGTGCAGGGCGATCCGCGCTTCTCCTCGCTCTATGCCGAACTGGCCGTCGCCACGACGGACGAGACATCCAGCCGCTCGAAATGGGGGGCGCGCCACCCACGGGTTGTTGCCGCCGCCGCCCGCACCGCCGCCGCACGGCGCGCCGTTGCGGCCATGGCGGCGAAGCAGGGCGGCAAGCGGGGAAGCCGCATCGTCTCTGATCTTCTGCTGAGCGACAGCCGCGACCGGGCCGAACTGTTCCGCCGCCTCGTTGAAACCGCAGGCGCTGCCGCCGGATTGGAAGGCCAGATCGCATCCATCGAGGAAACCCTCCGCGCCAGCGAAATCGATTTGCGCGTGCAAGGCCAGCAGGCCGCGCGGCTGGAAGACCTGCAACGTGATCACAAGATCGCGGAAGCGGTCTTCAGTTCTGCACTCGCACGGGTGGATACCAACCGCCAGGACATTTACGCGTCCTATCCGCTGCTGCAGGTGCTCACCGAACCCTCGCTGCCCGATGCAGCCGTATCCCCAAAGCCGCTCTTCGCCGTGGCGGGCGCACTCTTGGCCTCCCTCTTCATCCTTCTCGCACTGGGACTCGCATGGATCCGACAGCCGCTTCTCCAGAAACTCCTGAAGAACACCTGATCTTCTGGTCCATCACCTGCACCTGGGGCTTCTATGCCATCGGCGCGCTCTATCTGCTGGCGCCTGCGCTGGGCTGGATGCTGCTGGCCCTGCTGATCTGGCGCCTCTATGCGGAAGAAGCGCCGGTGCGCCTGCCGTTGACGGCGCTGATCTGGTGCGGCGGCATGCTGGTCATGCTTGTGGCCCTCATCGTCGGTCACGTGACGTTCGCACTCGGTGCGGCCCAGCTGGTGAAATCCATGGTGGGTTGGGCCAAGGGTTGGGCGCTGATGGCGTTGTTCGTTCTCGCAGGCGCCAGTTTGCGGATTCGCGTGCAAGTGCTGGCCCGTGCCATCAACATCCTGGCCCTGCAAACGCTGCTGCTGGTGCCGCTCTTTCTCATCGCACCACATATTGGGTTGCCCGGACGGCTCTTCATCTCGCCGTTCTCCATGCTGGGCGGTCCGGGGCCGGAGTTCTTTGAAGTCCAGCTCTATGCCTATGGCGCAGGG
This sequence comes from Hyphomicrobiales bacterium, assembly GCA_016710435.1. Classification (NCBI taxonomy): domain Bacteria; kingdom Pseudomonadati; phylum Pseudomonadota; class Alphaproteobacteria; order Hyphomicrobiales; species Hyphomicrobiales bacterium. Next base: position 1,926,304 of record JADJVV010000001.1, read on the forward strand.
GGCGAAGGTTTGCGCTGGCGTTTCTTCTCGCCTTGGGCCCCTGCCGCCGGGATGGTGGCCAATGTTTCGCTGGTCATCTCGTGGCTGGATCGCGGCCTGTGGTGGCGCACGGCAGGTGTCGCAGCAGCCGTCGCCGTCTGCCTGCTCTCACAATCGCGCCTCGCACTTCTCGCAGTCATCGTCGTGCCTCTGCTGGGATGGCTGCTTGCCCGCCTCACCCAGCCCGCGCTGGCCATGCTGGCAGCACTATTGGCAACAGTGGCAGGCATCACCGCGACAACCCTCATCGATCTCGCCGAACAGGCGCAGGCGCGCTTCTCCGCCGCACGTGCCGCCTCCAGCCGCGTGCGCGCCGCGCTGGGGCGGATCGCAGTGCAGCGCTGGTCCGTGGAGGCGCCATGGTTCGGTCATGGTGCGGTGGAGCGCGGCTCTCATCTGGTGGAGTTCATGCCCATCGGCTCGCACCACACATGGTATGGCCTGCTCTTCGTCAAGGGCATGGTGGGATTCGGCGCTCTGGCGGTGCCGATGCTGGCGAGCTTTCTGGAGATGCTGGTGAAGGCGCAAGCCTCCCGGACGGCGCGCGCCGGGCTCGCCATCATGCTGATCCTGTTCTTCTACACCTTCGGGGAAAACCTGGAGATCCTCGTCTACCAGTTCTGGCCGGGCCTCATCCTGTTGGGCCGGGCCTCATCGCAGCGCGTCAGCAGTCCATTCCGCACGCTGCTCGCTGGCTAGAACAGGCCTGGCAGCAGCGTTACGGCAAGGGCGGCAAGGCCCGTCTCGATCGTCTTCTTCGGTTCTTCCAGCACCATCAGTGGATGCGACGCCATGGCAGCGGCAAAGCTGCGCAACGCTGCACGACCCTGCCGCTCGCGCACGCCGCGGCGCGCGTAGTAACGCAGCTGGTATCCGCGCGCACGATGGCCGTGGCCCGCCACGAGGTCAGGCGCCATGCGTGACACCTTCTCGAACATGCGCTGCCAATGCTCGTACATCTTGTCGGTGTTGGCGGAAAGTCCGCCGGACACGATGCGATAGAGCGTCAGGTCGCCTGAAATGCCCTCAAAGCGCCAGCTTGTAGCGCACGCCATGCGCATCCAGCACTCGATGTCCTCGCCGTAACGGAACGTCTCGTCGAAATAGCTGGTCTCAGCCACTCCGCCACGATCCACGGTGAAGGCAATGTCATCGAACACCGCGCGGCGAATGACGGGTGCTGAACCGTTGCCCACAGGATTGCGGCAGAAAATGTCTGCCGGGCCGAGGTCCCGGAGCGCCGGACGCATGGAAATCCCGATGGGCCTGTCGCTTTCGTCGATCATGGCGCTGCCGGAGAAGCTGATGCCAACGCCTGGCCGCGTGGCCAGATGGGCCACATGGCGCGCCAGTTTTTCGGGGTGCCAGAGGTCATCGGAATCGAGGAGCGCAATCAATGCGCCCCGTGCCACACGGATTCCGGCATTGCGCGCGCCTGCGAGGCCGCGGTTCATCTGGCTGTGAATGCGTATGCGCGGGTCATCAAAGGACCGGCAAATGGCAACGCTACTGTCCGTGCCACCGTCATCGACAAGGATCAGCTCAAAGTCGGTGAAGGTCTGCTCCAGAACGGAGCGAATGGAGCGCTCCACGTAGCGTTCGACATTGTAGACGGGCATGATCACGGAAACGGTGGGCATAAGAGTTCTCCTCGGTCGGATGTCAGGTCAGGGCTTTCCGCAAGAGGCGAAAGGCTTCGTGGGAAACGGTTGGCCAGTGGCTGCGGAGCGCATCACGGATATGTTGCGCCGCTGACGCGCGATCACGTCTGGTGCGCCACGCGCGCTGGGCCAGATACAGCCGGTTGAGCGCCCGCGCCTCGCGAACTGCTGGCCCAACCTCCAGCGGGGCCAGATGCACCGCGTGGTGGACAAGCGCTTCGAAGCCCTGCGCCATGGCGCGCGTATCGGCGGAGAGACCGCCGGCATTGGTGCGATAGTCCACCAGCACATCGGCAAGGCCTGCGATGCGATGCCCGCGGAGATGCATGCTGAGAAGCCACAACTGGTCTTCCGCATGGTTTAGACCGACGGGAAACCCGCCGCTGGCCAGAAAATCCGCGCGCCGCACCACCAGGTTCGAACACGTCGTCGTGGGATTGCCGGCGAGCAGGTCGCGCGTTGACAAGGGAGCTGTGCGCAGGCGTGACAAGGCACCGGTCGGCACGCCTGCCGCATCCACGAAGCGCACGCCCGCATGGCATACGCTGACATCGGGCCGTGCCGCCATGAAGGCCAGCGTGGCGGACAGGAAGGTGGCGTGCCACAGGTCGTCTGCATCGAGGAAGGCAATGACGGGTGCCGCCGCCAGTTCGGCCCCGCGGTTGCGCGCCACGGAGACCCCTGCATTGCCTTGCCGGTGAAGCCGGATGCGGCTGTCCTCCCGTGCCACGGCGGCAACGCACTCTGCGGATCGATCACGCGAACCATCGTCGACGACAATGACTTCAAAGTCGCTGCATATCTGTGCTTGCACGGAACGAAGCGTTTCCGTGATGAACGATGCCGCGTTGTAGAGCGGAATCACGATGGAGACGGCGGGGCGGCTCATCGCGTGTTCTCCTGTGTGCAGGCGCGCAAGGCGATGACCGTTGCTGCCACGGCCGCAACTCCGGCAACGACGATTTGCGCCAGGATCGATGCTTGAAGGCCAAAGGGCAATCCCGCCGAGAGCGCAGCGATGGCAACGGTGGCCTGCGCCATTGTCAGCTTGAATTCGAGACCCGCAAGTCCGCGCGCCCGAAGCAAAAGGGAAGTAGAGCGCGAGAGAAGGAGCGGCAAGGCCAGCCAGCACAAGAGCATGAGCAGCGGAATGGCCTCGTTCCACTTCGCCCCAAAGACGAGTGGAATGTAGATCGGCGCCAGCAGTGTCTGCGCCGCAATGACGGGAATGATCAGCAAGGCCAGAAGCCCGGTGCCCTTGAGGAAGCGCCGCTGCACCAGGGCAAAGGCTTGGTGTCCGGAATAATGCGGCAGCAAGGCCGTCGCTGCCGCGGAAACGAAGGCGCTGGTCATGCCAAGGCCTGCGTTGAAGGCAAAGAAATATTGTCCGAGGAGGGTGATGCCCAGCACCTGCCCGATGATGAGCTTGTCCGCATGGAGCCGGAATGCTGCCGTGAGTTCACTCGCCATGACCGCCAGTCCATACGTGAGCAGCGGTTTCACCGGTGCCACCGGGGTACCAGGCCGCCACTTTTCCATCCTGCGGTACATCACCACCCATGCGAGCGCGCAAATCAGTTTCGGCAACGCCAGCGACCAGATTCCGAACCCCGCAGCCGCAAGCAGTGCAGTGAGAAGGTTGTCGCCGGACAGCAGCACCACCAGCATCACCGCCGTCTCGCGCATGCGCTGTTGCCGCTGCATGCGGTAAACCTGCACGGCGACCATGGGATAGAGCAGATAAGGAAGCGCAAATGCCAGCATCAGCCCGGCGATGCGGAGATCACCGAAGTGGTACGCCACCGGGTAGGCCGCCGCAGCTTGCAGAAGTGCAACACCCCCATAGACCCACCAGTTCAAGCGATAGGCCGTGTTGCAGGTCTCCTCCAGCGCCGTCTCCTCAACGGAAATGATGCGTGCGCCAATTCCCGTCTGGGTAAGCGCGCGCAGGATGTCTGACGCCGTCAGTGCAATGGCGGCAAGGCCGAATTCGGGTGGCGAAAGCGCCCAGCCCAAGGCCACGGCGGTGGCGAGACGCGTGACGCGGTTCACCATTTCCGCGCCCCCAAGCGTGACCATGTTCGAGAACAGCCCGCGCACCAGCGGCGCCTGTACGATGGGAGACAGGACAGCGGCCTCGCTTGTCATGCCGCGATCCTCGAAAGGCCATTCGAGTAATGTGACAGCACATCAGCGCGAACGGTTGCCGCATCGAAGTCGCATTCGGCGGAGGCTTCGATCTGCGTTACGAGGCTGGAAACGTCACCAGCCCCAAGGGTGGAGCCTGGCTGATTCAGGCGGCGGCACAGGTCTTCACCCTTGTTGGAGTAGGAGAGCACAAAGGGTTGCCGCCCCTCCACCATGCGCAACACCGCCGCATGATAACGCACGGCAACGACAGCACGCGCCAGTCCCAGCAGCGCGCTGAGCACGGCCCAAGGTTCGTGCGGTGCCGCACACTCAAACGGATCAAGGATGCGGCTCTCGGGAATGGCCTGCTGGATGCGTCTCGCCAGGAACCGGTCGCTGTCGGCGGAATCGCCATCCGCCTGGATCAGGAGGCCGATCTGGTGGCCCCGCCGCGTGAGTGCCTGGGCAATGCTGAGGATCTGGTCTTCGCCGCCATTCTCCGCATAGAGCTCACTCTGGTTACGGAGCGAAACGAGGATCGTCTTCTCCGAATGGAGGCCTGCCATGGCAAACAGTCGCAGAGCCTCGGCGCGCGCGTGGCGCTGCGGCGGCAGGGCAAAGGCCGTGTCGAAAGTCAGTTCCGCGCGCACGCCGGCAGCCGTCAGGCGGTCATGGCTTTCGCGGTCGCGCACCGCCACGTATCCCAAGCTCTTCAAAGTCTGCGCCAGCCCCACAAAGGCGAGGTTGCGGCAGGAGCGGGGGATGGACTGTCCAAACAGCATCGTGGAAGAAGGGGCCGCACGGAGCGCATTCACGTTTTGCAGGAAGCGCCTTGTGACAAGGCGGGGCCGCGCATTGTTGAAGATGTCTCCGCCCACACTCACAAAACCATTGCAGGGCCGCAAAGACGCGCCACGCAAGAGTCCCCGCACCGGCGTTGGCCGCTCTTCCTGCAACGGGCCCGAGACGCTTTCACCCGGCGACATGGCGGCGAGCGCCGAATAGATCGCGGCGTCCCCAAGGTTTCGCGTGGAGTACATGTTGAGAAGTCCGATGTGCATGGGGTCGCCGCCACTGTTGAATTGATCCAGCTCCCACGGTCGCAAGCGCCGGACCACATCAGTCTTCACGCGCGATAATCGGAATTCGGCTTGTCATTCAGCGCGTTGCCTTTTTGGGAGCGGCTTCTGTCGCCACTCCGCGCGCCTGTGCGGCTCTCAAATCGGGAGCCGCTTTGGCCCTCACCTTGCGGCGGCCCGCCATCCGCTCCGCCCGCCATGATGTGCAATCCCATCGCGTTTTCAAACGCTTATCCGGGAAAGCCGATGCGGCATGCCCCTTGCGACTGCTCCTTCAAACGATTTGAGGACACGGTCATGGACGGAAATTCAACGACTGCGGCAAGGCATCCGGCTGCCAGCATCGTACACATGCTGGGTGTCGGCATGGCCAATGTCACGATGCAGGAGGCCCTCGCCCAGATCGCATCTGCGGTGGAATTCGACGTGCGAAAGAGCTTCGCTTTCGTCAACGCGGACTGCCTGAACCAGGCCGCCGCCAATCCGGCCTATGCGCGTGTGCTCTCCCGGCAGGCGGCAGTCTTCGCTGATGGCAGCGGCATCCGCCTCGCAGCCCGCCTCCGCGGACTGTACATGAAGGACAATGTCAACGGCACGGACTTGTTTCCGCTGCTCTGCGCCTGGGCCGCGCGCGAAGGTCACGGCCTCTTCCTCCTCGGCGCACGCGACGGAATCGCTGCCGAAGTCGCGCGGCGCATGCAGGCTGACCACCCGGGACTGATTATCAGCGGCACGCAGCACGGCTATTACCCGCCACAAGATGAAGACAAGGTGATCGAAGCCATCAACGCTTCGGGCGCGCGCATCCTTCTTGTCGCCATGGGCGCGCCGCACCAGGAATTGTGGATCGGCAGGCACCGGGACGAACTCACTGCCAACGCCGCCATTGGAGTAGGCGGCCTGTTCGATTTCTACAGCGGCCGCATTCCCCGTGCGCCCATGTGGATGCGCCGCTCCGGACTGGAATGGATCTACCGCCTGCGTCAGGAACCGTCTCGCATGTGGCGCCGCTACGTGCTGGGAAATCCGGCCTTCCTCTGGCGCACGTGGCGCGAACAGTGTGCGCTGCGCTCCGCCACATTGTTCCCATGGCGGACGGAGGCAACGCGCATCCAGCGCATCTTCCGCAAGACGTCGCTGCGCGCGCGCCAGCCACTCTATCACGCGGCAAAGCGAACGCTGGATATCATCCTCGCAAGTTGTGGGCTGCTTGCCCTGGCTCCTGTGTTCCTCGCCATTGCGGCAGCGATCAAACTGGAATCGCCCGGTCCTGTCTTCTTCTCGCAGCAGCGCGTGGGCTTGCGCGGCAAACGTTTCCGCATGTGGAAATTCCGCTCCATGTTTGTGGACGCAGAGGCCCGCCGCGCGGCCCTGCTGGCCCAGAGCGACCGGAGCGGCATGCATTTCAAGATGAAGCACGACCCGCGCATCACCCGCGTCGGCCGCATCATCCGCCGCGCCTCCATCGATGAACTGCCGCAACTCTTCAATGTCCTCAGGGGCACCATGTCGATCGTCGGACCCCGGCCCAATCTCGAATCGGAAGTGGCCCGTTACCGCATCGACGAATTTGGCCGGCTTGATTCAAAGCCTGGCATCACCTGCATCTGGCAGGTCTCGGGCCGCGCTGAAATCCCCTGGGAACGCCAGGTCGAGATGGACCTCGATTATGTCTACGAACCGTCCCTCAAGCAGGACATCAACCTCATTGCCAAGACATTGCCCGCCATTCTCGGCGGCAAAGGAGCCTATTGATGAAACGCTATCATGCCATTGTGCTGGTGAACCGCAGCGCCGAAAGCCTGGGCTTTCTCGCCCACGAGCGCTGCCCAGCCATGCTGCCCATCGGCAACAAGCCCCTGATCCAGATCGCACTGGAGGAGCTATATGACGTCGGCGTCCGGACGTGCACGGTGTCCGACGATGGCGAGCAGCGGGACCTGCGCCGCTTTGTGGGCGACGGCAGCCGCTGGGGATTGTCCGTCACGTGGAAAGATCTCTCCACTGCGAACGAAGCTGCCTTTGCCGCCCTCGCGGGAGACACGACACTTCTTGCCGTGCGCGGCGACATGCTCCGCCCCTTCGGCCTGCTGGAGGAAGCGCTCCGCCGCTCGGGCGAACAGCAAAGCGCCGACATCTACACAGCGCTCGGTGTTGCCGTCGGCATTCACGATCAAGGCGGCCTGGCGCGCATCAGCTGGACCGAAGTCACCGCGACCTGCCGTCTCGTGCCCTGCCTCGTCGATACGGTGGCCATTTATCACACCGCCAACATCATGGCGTTGCAGGGTCTCGTTCCCGGTGTCCGCAGTGCCGGCCGCAAGGCACCGGATGAAATCATCGTGGGCAAGGGCTCTATCGTTCTTTCCACCCAGGCACCGGAAAAATCCGTCGTCATCGGCACGAACTGCCTGATCGAGCGAGGCGTGCGGCTGGGGCGTAACGTCGTCGTCGGCAACAACTGCCTCATCGACAGGGACGCGGAACTGGAAGATTGCGTCGTGCTGCCCGGAACCTATGTGGGCCGCGGTGCCGTTCTGACGGGCAAGGTCGTCAGCGGCAAACGCATCCATTGCCCGCAGCGCCAGATCACCTGCGCCATCGACGATCCGCGCCTGCTGGATGCGGCCTGAAATGTCGCCTGATTGCAGAGAATTTTAGTGATCATCATCGTGGTTAATTAGCGAGCTCATCCTATGAACAATGCCAAGGGAGAAGCACCGCAAACGCTCCCGCAAAATATAGTGCCTGTGCGGTTCCTTTCTGGAGTTTTGGATACGGTGGCGAATTTTTCCGAGCGGACCATTCTTCTGGTCGAAGACACCATGTCGCTGTCCGTGGCTTATCAGGCCTTTCTGCGCGGCCTCGGTGCGCGCGTCTCTGCGGTCGATACCGGCGCGAAGTGCCTCGAACACATCAAGGCGGGCGCACCCGATGTGCTGGTGCTTGACCTCGGCCTCCCCGACATGAACGGCCTCGATATTCTGAAGTCTGTCCGCAAGGATCAGCCGGGTGTGTCCGTCGTTGTCGTCACCAACAACGCTTCGCTCGGCACGGCCGTCGAGGCCATGCGACTCGGTGCCTTCGACTATGTCGTGAAGCCATTCAGCGCCGAGCGCCTCAACACCACCGTGCGCAACGCCATGGAGCGCACGGTCTTGCGCAAGGAGGTCCGCGACATCCGCAAGGACATCACGCGCGAATCCTTCCATGGTTTCGTCGGCGCATCGAAGCCCATGCAGGCCGTCTACCGGATGATCGAAAGTGCGGCACCTTCCAAGGCCACCGTGTTCATCACAGGTGAGAGCGGCACGGGCAAGGAAGTCTGCGCCGCCGCAATTCACGCCGAGTCCGACCGCGCTGCCAAGCCATTCATTCCGCTCAACTGCGCGGCGATCCCCCGCGAACTGATGGAATCGGAAATCTTCGGTCATGTGAAAGGGGCCTTCAGCGGCGCCGTGACGGACCGCACGGGTGCAGCCATGGCCGCCAACGGCGGCACGCTGTTTCTCGATGAAATCTGCGAGATGGACCTGGATCTCCAGGCGAAACTCTTGCGCCTCCTGCAGAGCGGCACGGTACAGCGCGTCGGTGCCAGCAAGCCGGAGCCCGTGGATATCCGCGTCGTCTGCGCCACCAACCGTGATCCCATGGAGGAGGTCCGCGCTGGCCGTTTCCGCGAAGACCTCTACTACCGCCTCCACGTCATTCCGCTTCACCTGCCGCCGCTTCGCGAACGCGGAAGTGACGTGATGACGATTGCAAGTTTTCTGCTCGGCAAATGCGCCGCGGAGGAACACAAGGAGTTCGACGGCTTCTCGCCCGAAGCGGAAGCAAGGATCATTGCCCACGCCTGGCCCGGTAACGTGCGTGAATTGCAGAATGCCGTGCGCAACGCTGTGGTGTTGAATTCCGGCACCGTTCTGGAAGCCTCCATGCTGCCAGCATGGGTGTCGGCTGCTCCGAGGCCTGAGACAATGGTGCCGCGTTTGACGCCGCAGGCCTTGCCCGCATCGTTTGCGTCACAGCAAGCGGCAGGCAGCCCCGGCGGGATCCGTCCGCTGTGGCAGGTGGAACGTGACGCCATTCTCGACGCCTTGCGCATTTGTGACGGCAACGTCACACGCGCCGCCGCTTTCCTCGAAGTAGGTGCCTCCACCCTATACCGCAAGAAGGCCGAATTTGAGTCGATGCTGGCGAAATCCGCCTGACCTTGTCCAGACACCCCACCCGGAGTTTTCCATGTTTTCCCGCCGTTCCTTTTTTCTCTCCCTGCCATCCTTCCTGCTCTGCGGCGCAGCCCGTGCCGGGCTTCCGCAACCATCTGGTGACGTGATCCTCACCATCACCGGTGCGGTGACGGAAACCAACGCGCCCGATGCCTTGCAGTTCGACATGGCAATGCTTCGGGCGCTCCCTTCGATCGAGGTCTCCACGGCTTCGCCCTGGACCAACGGCGTCACGCGCTTCAAGGGCGTGGAACTGAAGACGCTGCTCGAATTGGCCGGAGCCTCGGGCACCAAACTCTCGGCAATCGCCCTCAATGATTACGCCGCCACAATTCCGGTGACTGACGCAACCGAAAAGGGTGCCTTCATTGCCTATCTGATGGACGGCGCCGAGATGTCGGTGCGCGAGCGGGGGCCGCTCTGGGTTCTTTATCCCTTCGATCAGCGCCCTGAACTCAAGGCCGAGGAATATTATTCGCGCGCCGTCTGGCAGCTCAAGGCCATCGATATCAAGCCGTGAACATCGTCCTGCCAGCGATGTCTTCCGTGAAATCGGCGCGGCCGCTGCAATTGGCCATATTGGCCTTGGCCATTGTGCTGATGGCGGCGCTCGGCGCCATTCTCACGGATGTCTACACGCGCGTGCAGACGCTCCGCACATCGCCGAAGGACAACGTGCAGTGGACGATCCTGCAGACGCAGACGGAGTACCTGCGCATGCACGAGGCCCTGCATGAGGTCGCACCGCAAAACAGCGAGAGTTACGCGGAATTCTCCAAGCGGTTTGACATCTTCTACTCGCGCATCGAACTGCTCAAGTCTGCCGCTGTCACCGATGCCCTGCGGAAGAACGCGGAATTCGCGGAGCTGCTGTCGCGCCTCGTCAGGTTCCGGGACAGCGCCGCGCGAGATGTCGATGGGGGCCTCAACGCCTTTCCCGCGGTTCGGCCCGCGCTGGACACGGCCACCGAGGAGGCTGGAAAAAACGTACAGGCGCTGGTGCTGAATGCGATCACCCAGTTTGCAGTCCAGTCCGACAGCGAGCGCCGGCAACTGGCGACCTCGATGCTGCTCGCCGCCGTACTGTCCACCGCACTGGTCATGGCGCTTCTTGCCAGCGTTGCATCATTGCGCCGGCGTACCATCCAGCTTTCGCGTCGCGAAGCGATGCTCACCGAAAGCCGCGAGAAGCTCGCCTCCACCATCAAGGCCGCTCTTGATGCTGTCGTGATTTCCGATGCATCAGGCACCATCATTGATTGGAACGAGGGGGCGGAGTCGGTCTTCGGTCATACCCGCGAGGTGGCCATTGGCGCCAAGATGTCTACCCTCATGATCCCGCCGAAATTCCGCCAGGCCCACGATGTCGGCATGGCGCGTTACCTTGCGGCAGGTGAAGCCCGCGTCATCGGCAGGCGCGTGGAAGTGGAAGCCCTGCACGCCAGCGGCCGCGTTTTTCCCGTGGAAATGACACTGGGTGTATCACGTGGCCAGGGCCAGCCCGTCTTCATCGCCTATTTGCGCGACATTTCCGACCGCGTGGCCCGCGACAAGGCACTCAAGGCCGCATTGCAGGAGGCGGAGGCCGCGAGTGAATCAAAGGCCCGCTTCCTCGCGGTGATGAGTCACGAAATGCGCACGCCATTGAACGGCGTCATTGGCGCGCTCGATCTCCTTGACAGCACGCAACTGGACAGCGAACAGCACCGCCTCATCGAAACCGCCCTCCGCGCCGGTGATGAACTTCTCACGCACATCAGCGATGTTCTCGATTTTTCCAAGATGGAAGCGGGCAAACTCGACATCGAAAGGATCCCTTTCCGCATCGAGACGATGCTGGAGGGTATCGTGGGCGTGTTGTCCCACGTCCATCCTGAAAACAACAATCAGGTTTCGCACAGTTGTTTCGGCGGAAAGCGTGATGCCATCGTCATGGGTGACGAACAGCGCATCCGCCAGGTCCTGCTCAACCTCGGCACCAATGCCATCAAGTTCACCCGCGGTGGCAGCGTGTCGATCTACTGCGTCCGCGCCGGCAACGGCAACGTCCGCTTCTCGGTCACGGATACGGGCGTCGGCATCAGGCCGGAAGATATCGGCGCGCTGTTCCGCGAATTCTCCATGGTGGACTCAAGTCTCCGCCGCTCATCCGGCGGCACGGGCCTCGGCCTCGCCATCTGCAAACGTCTCGTTACCGCCATGGGTGGGCGCATCGGCGTGGAGAGCAAGCCAGGGCAGGGCAGCACCTTCTGGTTCGAGGTGCCCTTGCCGGAGTCGGAGGAGGCAACCGCCGCGGAGGGTAGTGCCGAAGGCGACACCGGCGTGACCAAGCGGCTCCGTATCCTGCTGGTTGAGGACAATGCCACAAACAGGTTCGTTGGCCGGAAGATGCTGGAAGGCCTTGGCCACAGCTGCGAGCTGGCCGAGAACGGCAGCGAAGCGGTGGACCGCCTGCGCACCGGGAGTTTCGACACGGTGCTGATGGACATCTCCATGCCGGTGATGGACGGGCTGTCCGCCATCAAGATCATCCGCAAGATGTCCAGCGCCCACAAGAACCTTCCGGTGATCGCGATGACGGCCAACGCCGTCGCAGGCGACCGCGAGAAGTTCCTCCGCGAGGGGTTCACCGGATATGTCGCAAAGCCAATGCGGCGTGCCGACCTGGCCCGCGCCCTGGGCGATTGCGTACGGCCCCCGAAACAGCAGTCGTCCGGGGAGTTGTTGGAAGGCAGCGTCGACGCGGTTCTCGATGTGACAACGTTCAGCCAGTTGAAATCGGACGTTGGCCACGATGCACTCGGCATCATGATCGAATGCTTCGGCAACGACGTGGACCTGCAACTGGGACGTCTGGAAAAGGCGATGGCCCAGCAGGACCGTGCCGAGATGAAGAAGGCGGCCCACGCCATTTCCGGAATTGCGGGCACCATCGGGGCCAACCGCCTCTGCCACCTCGCCACCCGCATCGAGACGGAGATCGGCAGCATCGATCCCACGGAGCTGCAATCGCTCGGCGCCTATCTCCGCAGCGCCCAGGTCCACACCGCCCGGGAATTGCAAGCCATCGTCGCTCCCAGTTGATCCTGCTTTGCAGGGCGGGATGGGATCAGCTACAGAGCTCCCATGTCGGAAAAGGTTGAAGCAGTTGTGGTGGGTGCAGGCGTCGTGGGCCTTGCCATCGCGCGCGCACTTTCGGCCGCCGGGCGTGATGTGCTCATCATCGAGTCCGCGGCCGATATCGGCACTGGCACGTCATCGCGGAATTCCGAAGTCATCCACGCTGGAATTTATTACCCACCCGGCAGCCTGAAGGCGAAGCTGTGCGCGCGTGGCCGTGATCTCCTGTATGAATTCTGTGAGGTCCACGGTGTGGCGGCGCGGCCGCTCGGCAAGCTGATCGTGGCAACGCGGAGCGAAGAACACGCCAAGCTGGACGCCATCACAAAGCAAGCGGCCGCCTGTGGCGTGACAGACCTGCAGCGTCTCACCGCGCAGGAAGCGCGGGCGCTGGAGCCGGAAGTGAATTGCACCGCGGCCTTGCTCTCGCCCCGCACGGGAATTGTGGATGGGCGTGGCCTGATGATGGCGCTGCTTGGCGCGGCAGAGGCGAACGGCGCCACCCTTGCATTGCACACCAGGCTTCTGTCAGCGCGGCCCGTAAACGGCGGTTATGCCCTCACGCTCGAGTCCGCAGGCGAGGGCTTTGACATGGAGTGCAAGCTCCTCATCAATGCCGCGGGACTTGGCGCATGGGATGTGGCCCGCGCCACGGAAGGCCTTTCACCCGCTCACCTGCCGGGCCACTGGCTCGCCAAGGGCTGCTACTGTTCCGTCTCGGGCAAATCGCCGTTCAGCCGTCTCATCTATCCGGTTCCCGTCCCCGGCGCCCTCGGCATCCACGCAACGCTGGACATGCAGGGCCAGGTGCGCCTCGGTCCCGACATCACCTGGATCGAGACGCTCGACTACACGGTGCCGGACGAGGCCGTGGAGCGTTTCCGCGCAGCCTGCCTGCCCTACTGGCCGGGGCTGGCGGCGCGTGACATCGCCCCAGCCTATGCCGGTGTGCGCCCGAAGATCCACGGACCGGACGCAGGCTTTGCCGATTTCCGCATGGACGGACCATCCGTTCACGGATTGCCCGGTCTCGTCAACCTGTTCGGAATTGAATCGCCCGGCCTCACCAGTTCGCTGGCCATCGCCGAAGCCGTGAGCAACCTACTTCAGCAATGATCCCATGCGCCGCATGGCCAGCGCATAACCTTCCACGCCAAAGCCCGCGATCACGCCATCGGCCCGCAGCGAGACATAGGAGTGATGCCGGAAAGCCTCGCGCTTGTGCACGTTGCTGACGTGCACTTCCAGCACCGGTCCTTCAAAGGCATTCAGTGCATCGAGAATGGCAATGGAGGTGTGCGTGTAGGCGCCAGGATTGATGATGATGCCCTTGGCCTTTTCGCGGGCCTCGTGAATCCAGCCCACAAGTTCACCTTCGCTGTTGGATTGGCGCATCACAACCGCAAGCCCGGGCGGCTTTCCCGCCTCGGCGCACTGCGCTTCCACATCGGCCAGTGTTTCACGGCCGTAAATCTCCGGCTGGCGCTTGCCAAGCAGGTTGAGGTTTGGTCCGTTGAGGATGAAGATCGTCTTGCTCATCGCCCGCTCCGTCAGATGTCCAGTGCTTCGATATTGGCAAACGCCGTCCGCAGGGCTTTCGACCATTCCGTGGACAGCATCTTGAAATAGGGATCGTCCAGCCCGATGCGCTTGGTGTGCTCCACCTTGAGCGATCCCGTCTCGTATGTGAGAAGGTCGATGGGCAGGCCGACGCTGAGGTTTGAGCGCAAGGTGGAATCAAACGAGAGCAGAACCATCTTCGCCGCCTCTCCCAGTTCCATGTCGCTGCGCGCCACGCGGTCGAGGATCGGCTTGCCATACTTGTGTTCGCCGATCTGGAAGAAGGGTGTGTCAGGCGTCGCCTCGATGAAATTGCCCGCCGCGTAGATGTTGAACAGGCGCGGACGCTCTGTTCCGATCTGCCCGCCGAAGATAAAGCTCGCGGCAAAGGCTTCGCCGTTGGAGGTAAGGTGCGCTGCATCCATGGCCTTCACCTCCCGCACCGCATCGCCTACCACCTGCGCCGCCTGGAACATGGTGGAGGAGGTCTTCAGCGTGTCACCCGTTTCGGGGGGATGGTCTTCATGCTCGTTGAGGACGCTGACCACGGCTTGCGTGATGGCGAGGTTGCCCGCCGTGAGCAGCACGAAAACGCGCTCGCCGGGGTGTTCCCAGCAATAGAGTTTCTTGAACTTGCCGACGTTGTCGACGCCCGCATTGGTGCGGGTATCGGCGGCCATCACAAGGCCCTTGTCGAGCAGCATTCCCACGCAATAGGTCATGAATCAGGATTCCGAAGCCGTTTCGGTCACTGTTGCGCAATCTCGACGCGGACTTCAACCGTCATCTGTTCCGTGCCCGCCCCACCCCGGCGGAAACCGCGCACGGGCACCACCGCGGCCGCGTCAAGCCCGGCGGCGATGCGCACGTAATGGTCGGTGGGGGATTGTCCGTTGGCCGCGTCAAACCCCACCCAGCCCAGGTCCGGGACGGCAATCTCCGCCCAGGCATGGGCCGCGGAGGCCGACGCGCCAATGCCCGTGACCAGGTAGCCGGTCACGTAGCGGGCGGGCAGGCCAAGGCCCCGGGCCACGGCAATCATGATGTGGGCGTGGTCCTGGCACACGCCCCTGCCGTCGCGGAAGGCTTCGCTTGCGGTCGTGTGGGCGTGCGTGCTGCCCGTCTCGTAGGCCACCGCCTCATGGATGTCGGCCATGATGCGATGCGCGAGGTCGAGCGTCGGCACGCGGGTGTCGAAGCGTTTCAGGAATGCCGTGAGGGCCGGGTTCAGTTGGGTGGCCGCCGTGTGGCGCAGGTACACGGTGTCCGGCATCGTGCTCGCGATGCCGCGCACCACACCGGAACGTTCTTCCGTATCAACGATCCCTTCCGCCTCCACTACCAGGGGTCCGCAGTGGCCGCGCACCGTCAGGAGATGGGTGATGTTGCCGAAGCCGTCGCGGTGGCGAAGGCTGCTGTCCATGCCCGGTGCCGTAATCTTCCACGAGATCGTACGCTGGCCATCGAAGTCAACAGGCGTCAGATGCAGCCGCTGCACCAGGTAGGACGGAGCGGCGTCGTAGTCGTAACGGGTGGCGTGCTGGATCTTGAGGCGCATGTCAGCCGGGCCTCACGGGAAATTGTAGGTCGCGCCGATGTCGCGCGACAACTGGTTGTTGGAAAGGATGAAGTGCTGCAGGTATTCGTGAAGCCCGCTCTGGAAAATGTCTTCCATGCGGCCGTTGCGCAAGCGGTCGCGCGTTTCTTCGGCTTGGTCATGCACGCTGTAGCGCTTGCTGTGAAGGGCACTGAGGCCCGCAAGCGCCGTGCAGATCCATGCCGAACTGAACAGCAGCGAACGCGGCATTTCCTCGCGCAGGATCAGGAACTCGGCCACGAGCCACGGCTTGTAGCCGCTGTTGCGATAGAACCAGCGGTAGGCCCGGTGGGCGGAGACACTGCGCAGGATCTGGCCCCACTGGTGCGTGTCGATATCGCTGCCCACGTCGGAAGGCTTGGGCAGCAGGATGAAATACTTGACGTCGAGGATGCGCGCCGTGTTGTCGGCGCGCTCGATGAAATTTCCGAGCTGGCTGAAATAGTAGTTCTCGTTGCGCAGCATCGTCCCCAGTACGGCGCCCCGGAACGACATGGACCGCTGCTTCACCCAGTCGAGGAAAACGGGCAGGCGGTCGGGCGTGAGTTCGCTCGCCTTCACCGCCACAAGTTCGTTCCATGTGGTGTTGATGCTCTCCCATACGTCACGTGTGAGGGCGGTGCGCACGGCCCGCCCATTGTTGCGCGCAGTGCGGATGATGGAGCGGATGCTGGACGGATTGCTCTCGTCGAAGATGAGGAAGTCCGCCACCTGCGGGCCGGTGATCGTGTCGAATTTGTTGGAATAAGTCTGCTCGCTCGCCGCGCTGAGCAGGGTCGAGCGCCACTCGTCGCGGTGCCCCTCGATCGCGCCCGGCATCAGCGAGATGCGGTGGCCCACTTCCAGAAGGCGCGCCATGTTCTCGGCCCGCTCCATGTAGCGCGACATCCAGAACAGCGAGGCGGCGGTGCGTCCGAGCATCAGTCCTCCAGCACCCAGGTGTCTTTGGTGCCCCCGCCTTGGCTGGAGTTCACCACCAGCGAACCCTTCTTGAGCGCCACGCGCGTCAACCCGCCGGGGGTGATGCGCACGCGGTCGCCCGACAGGACGAAGGGCCGGAGATCGACATGGCGGGGTGCGACGCCCGACGCCGTGTAAGTCGGCACCGCCGAGAGCGCCAGCGTTGGCTGGGCAATGTAGTTGGCCGGGTTGGCCTTCAGCCGTGCCCGGAACTGCTCGATCTCCTTCTTGGAGGATGTCGGTCCCACCAGCATGCCGTAGCCGCCCGAGCCATGCACCTCCTTCACAACCAGTTCATGCAGGTGTTCCAGCACATAGGTAAGGGATTGCGTGTCCGAGCAGCGCCAGGTCGGAACGTTCTTCAGCAGCGGCTTTTCGCCCGTGTAGAACTCGATGACGTCTGGCAGGTAGGTATAGATCGACTTGTCGTCGGCAATGCCCGTCCCCGGCGCATTGACGATCGTCACCTTGCCCGCCCGGTACAGATCGAACAGGCCCGGCACGCCGATGGAGGAATCGGGCCGGAAGGTAAGCGGATCGAGGAAGGCATCGTCGATGCGGCGGTACACCACGTCAACGCGCTTGGGTTCCTGCGTGGTGCGCATGTAGAGTGCCCCGTCCATCACGAACAGGTCGTCGCCCTCGCACAGTTCCGCCCCCATTTCATCAGCAAGGAAGGCGTGTTCGAAGAAGGCCGAGTTGTGAATGCCGGGCGTCAGAACCACGATGGTGGGTTCACCATCGCAGGCCGCGGGTGCCACGCTTTCCAGGGTCTTGCGCAGCAGCGAGGGGTAGTTCTCGACCGGTGCCACGCGCTGGTGTGCAAACAGTTCCGGGAACAGGTGCATCATCGTTTCCCGGTCTTCCAGCATGTAGGAAACACCGGACGGCGTGCGGCAATTGTCTTCCAGCACGTAGAATTCGTTCTCGCTGATGCGCACGATGTCGATGCCGATGATGTGGGCATAGATGCCGCGCGCCGGATCGACCCCCATCATTTCGGGCACGAAGGCGGCGTTTTGCACGATGACGCTGGCCGGGATGCGCCCCGCGCGCAGGATTTCCTGGCGGTGGTAGATGTCGTGGATGAAGGCGTTGAGTGCGCGCACCCGTTGCTCGATACCGGCCGAAAGCCGCCGCCATTCAGAGGCCGCGAAGACGCGCGGAATGATGTCGAAGGGGATCAGGCGTTCGGCTGCCTCTTCATCGCCATAGACGGCAAAGGTGATGCCCTGCCGGCGGAAACGGTTCTCTGCCTCCTGGCGGGCGCGTTCTGCGTCCTTGCGCGTCAGCGTCTTCAGCCAATCTCCCACCCGCAGGTATGGGCTACGCACCTGCCCGCCCTTGTCCTGCATTTCATTGAAGATGTTCGCCACACTGTCTCCCTGCCGCGCATGATGGCGTCAAACCTTCGGACTTGGCAAGGGCGGCGCTGATGCAATTTGCAGCAGGCCAGCGGCGAAAACTTGCACGGAGCCTGGGCCTTTGGCATGTCTGGAGCGGGGAGATGAAAGCCCGTGACCAACGGACAGCCTGTCAGCCACGTGATTTTCGATTGCGACGGTGTTCTGGTGGACAGCGAGGGCCTGTCGGCTGGCGTGCTCATGGGCATGATGGCGGAGATCGGACTCCCCATCACCGACGAGATTTTCCGCACGGATTTTCTCGGCCGCAGCTTTGCCAGCGCGGCGAAGCGCGTGCTGCAACGCTTTGGCCGCCCCATGCCGGATGATTTCCAGATGCGCTACCGCGGCCGCCTGCTGGAGCGCATGCGCCACGACCTGAAACCCATGGGGGGCGTGACGGAGGTGCTGGAAACGATCCGCCTTCCCTATTGCCTGGCCACCAGCAGTTCGCCCGAACGCCTCGCCACCTCCTTGCAGGTGACGGGGCTGGCGCCGTTCTTCGCGGGCCGCTGCAGCACGGCATCGGAAGTCGCCCACGGCAAGCCCGCACCCGATCTCCTGCTGCTCGCAGCCAGCAGGTTGAACGCAGACCCTGCCGCCTGCCTCGTGATCGAAGACAGCGAGATGGGTATCCTTGCGGCCCGCGCGGCCGGCATGGCGGTCTGGCATTTCCGCGGCGGTGTGCACATGCAGATGGGATATGATTTGCCCGACGGCCTCACCGCCGACCGCACCATCGCCGATATGGCGGAGCTTCACCGTGTTTTCGCCGATGCTGGCATTTGTGCGCCCGCCCGTGTAGCACATCCCGCATGAGGAGCAGCCGTGGCGCGCAAACCTGAACCCGAAAAGGAACGGCTGGATGATGCCGCCCGCGCGGGATGGCTCTACTATATCGCCGGAAATACCCAGGACGAGATCGCCCGCAAGCTCGGCGTCTCGCGCCAGACGGCCCAGCGCCTCGTCTCGCTCGCCGTCACCGAGCGCCTCATCAAGGTGCGCTTTGATCATCCGCTCGGCCGCTGCCTTGAACTCTCCGACCGCATGAAGGAACGCTTCGGCCTGGAAACCTGCGAGGTGGTACCGGCCGATCCCGCTTCCCATTCCGAAACGCTGGGCATCGTGGAAGCGGCAGCGACCGAGATGGAGCGCTATCTCGTCTCGCAACATCCCGTCATCATCGGTCTCGGTACCGGGCGCACATTGCGCGCCGTTGCCGAGCAGGTGAGCCCGATGGAATGCCCCCAGCACAAGATCGTCTCGCTCGTCGGCAACATCGGGCCCGATGGGTCGGCAACCGTGTTCGACGTTGCGTCGCGCGTCGGAGACCGCGTGGGCGCGCCGCATTATCCCATGCCGTTTCCTGTGGTGACCGCGACGGTGCATGAGAAGAACCTTCTCGTCACGCAGAAGTCGCTCCGCAACGTCATGGATCTTGCAGCCCAGGCAGACGTGAGCTTCGTCGGCATCGGTACGGTGGACGATTCCTCCGCCATGCTGCGCGACGGATTTGTCCGCGCCGACGAAATCCGCGCCATGATGAAGGCGGGCGCCGTGGGCGAGATCACCGGCTGGAGTTTCGATGCCGATGGTCAACTCACGGAGGGTCTCGTCAACGACCGGGTGCTCAGTGTTCCCCTCGAAACGCCGGCCCGCCGCCGCGTCATAGGCGTCGCCATGGCGCCTGGCCGCTACAAGGCCATACAAGGGGCGCTGGCGGGCCGTTTGATCAATGGCCTGATCACCAATGAGACCATGGCTGGGCAATTGCTATCGAAATAGGCGATTGCCCAATAATCAAATTATAGAAATATTACAGGTACTTACTGCGACAGCGAAGAGCGCTTCGTCGCACTGCAGCGACGAATCTGGCTTGACTCGGCGCGTTTTCGAATGTGACATATTCCCGTGACGTGGGCAAAAGCCCACGGTTTCACTTGGGAGGTTAAACCATGAAATTGAAGCTGAAGGGCGTGCTTGGCGCGCTCGCCATTGCGGCGCTGTCCACCACGGCGCTGGCTGAAACGAAGCTGACCATCGCCACCGTGAACAACGGCGACATGATCCGCATGCAGGGACTGACGGATGACTTCACGAAGGCCAATCCGGACATCTCGCTCGAGTGGGTGACACTCGAAGAGAACGTGCTGCGCGAAAAGGTGACGACCGACATCGCCACCAAGGGAGGACAGTTCGACGTCCTCACCATTGGCACGTACGAAGTGCCGATCTGGGGCAAGAAGGGCTGGCTCGTGCCGCTGACGCAGGTCGATGATCCGGCCGATCTCCTGCCCGCCATCGCAGGCGGCCTCACGGTTGACGGCAAGCTGATGGCTGCGCCCTTCTACGGCGAAAGCTCCATGGTGATGTACCGCAAGGACCTCGTGGACGCTGCCGGCGAGAAGATGCCTGACGCACCCACCTGGGACGACATCAAGCGCATTGCCGACAAGATCACCAACAAGGACAAGGAAATCTACGGCGTGTGCCTGCGCGGCAAGGCCGGTTGGGGTGAGAACATGGCGTTCATCACCGCCACGTCCAACTCCTTCGGCGCCCGCTGGTTTGACGAGAACTGGAAGCCCCAGTTCGATTCACCGGAATGGAAAGACGCCCTCAACTTCTATCTTGAACTCCTGAAGGCCGATGGCCCTCCCGGCGCGTCGTCCAACGGCTTCAACGAGAATCTGGCACTGTTCAACGCGGGCAAGTGTGGCATGTGGATCGACGCCACGGTCGCCGCGTCCTTCGTGACCGGCAAGGACTCGACGGTTGCCGACAAGGTTGGCTTCGCGCTGGCGCCTGACAAGGGCCTCGGCAAGCGCGGCAACTGGCTGTGGGCTTGGTCGCTGGCCATTCCCGCCGGCACGCAGAAGGAAGAGGCCGCCCAGAAGTTCATCAGCTGGGCCACCTCGAAGCACTACACGGAAATCGTGGCCGCCAAGGAAGGCTGGGCCAACGTTCCTCCGGGCACGCGCACGTCTCTCTATGCCAACCCGGAATACGCCAAGGTTCCTTTCGCCAAGATGACGCTCGACTCCATCAACTCGGCTGATCCGACGAAGCCGACGGTGAAGCCGGTGCCTTATGTTGGCGTGCAGTTCGTGGCCATCCCGGAATTTGCCGGCCTTGCCACGACGGTGGGCCAGATCTTCTCGGCAGCACTTGCTGGCGAAAAGAGCGCGGATGACGCCCTTGCCGAAGCGCAGGACGTCGCAACCCGCGAGATGACGAAAGCGGGCTACATCAAGTAACCGCAGACCTCCCATGACGACGGGGCTGTCCGGCGCTATGCTGGGCAGCCTCCAATCGCCGCCCCGCGCGGCCCCTCGAACAGGTGGTGGGTACCATGGCGACACAGCAATCCCGCAGTCTCGGCCGCCTCGCGGTCGCTCCCTCGGTTATCGCGCTCTTCCTCTGGATGATTGTTCCGCTGGCGATGACCATCTGGTTCTCGCTCCTGCGTTACAATCTGCTTGATCCCAACTACGCCTGTTCGCTGCTGACCCCCGGCCAGCTTTTCGACGAAGCCAACCGCTGCTTTGCCGGTACCACCAATTACTATTACTTCCTCACCGACCCCGCCTTCTTCAAGGCCATGGCCAATTCGCTCATCCTGGTCGGGTGGGTGCTGCTCATTTCGGTGGTGGGCGGAACATTGCTGGCACTCCTGCTCGATCAGGCCATCATGGGCCGCAACATCGTCCGCCTCATGGTGATCGCTCCCTTCTTCGTCATGCCCACCGTCTCGGCGCTGGTCTGGAAGAATATGATGATGCATCCCGTGCAGGGCTTCATCGCCTGGATCACCAAGTCGCTGGGTCTCGGTGCCATCGACTGGTTCGCCCATTATCCCATGACCGCCATCGTCATCATGGTGGCCTGGCAGTGGCTGCCCTTCGCCACCCTCATTCTGCTCACCGCGCTGCAATCCTTTGATGAGGAGCAGAAGGAAGCAGCCCAGATGGATGGCACGCCGCCGCTCTCCTTCTTCTGGTACATGATCCTGCCGCACCTTGCCCGGCCCGTGACGGTGGTCGTGCTGATCGAGACCATCTTCCTGCTGAACGTCTTCGCCGAGATTTACGTCTCGGGCTCCGGCGGGCGCGCGGGCAACCTGCCGTTCCTCGTCTATCAGTACGGCCTCATTTCGAACGACATCGGCGGTGCGTCGGCCGGCGGACTCATTGCGGTTGTCCTCGCCAACATCGTCGCATTCTTCCTGATGCGCATGATTGGCAAGAACCTGGAGGGCTGAAACCATGGCACGCGCAGTTTCCACCCGTCGCAAATGGTTCTTCACCATCCTCGCCTGGTCCATCGCCTTCGTGATCTTCTTTCCGATCCTCTGGACCATCCTGACCAGCTTCAAGTCGGAAGGCGACGCCATCCTCATTCCGCCGAAGTTCCTGTTCTTCGACTGGACCACCGAGAATTATGGCGTGGTGCAGGAACGTTCCGACTACATCAAGTTCGCGATGAACTCGATCATCCTTGCACTGGGCTCCACCGCCTTCGCACTCATCATCGCCATTCCCTCCGCCTGGGGCATGGCCTTTGCACCGGGCAAGAAGACCAAGGACCTGCTGATGTGGATGCTCTCCACCAAGATGATGCCGCCGGTGGGCGCCCTCATCCCGATCTACCTGATCTTCCGCGACTTCGGCCTTCTCGATTCGCGCGGCGGCATCATCACCGTGCTGATGCTGCTCAACCTCCCGATCATCATCTGGATGCTCTACACCTACTTCAAGGAAATCCCGGCGGAGATCCTCGAAGCCTCCCGCATGGACGGCGCCAACGTGTGGAAGGAACTGGTCTATGTCCTCACCCCCATGGCCGTGCCGGGCATTGCCTCGACCGTGCTGCTCAACGTCATCCTCGCCTGGAATGAAGCCTTCTGGACATTGGCGCTGACCACCAAGGATGCGGCACCGCTGACGCAGTTCATCGCCAGCTATTCTTCGCCGGAAGGCCTGTTCTGGGCCAAGCTCTCGGCCGCCTCCACCATGGCCATTGCCCCCATTCTCGTCCTCGGCTGGTTCGCCCAGAAACAACTCGTACGCGGCCTCACATTCGGAGCGGTGAAGTAACATGGGAACGATTTCACTCAAGAACGTCCGCAAGTCCTTTGGCGATGCCAACATCATCCCCAACGCCAATCTGGACATCCGCAACGGCGAGTTCGTCGTCTTTGTGGGTCCGTCCGGCTGCGGCAAGTCCACGCTGCTGCGGCTGATCGCCGGGCTGGAGGACCTCACCTCCGGCACGATCGAAATCGACGGCAAGAATGTCACCGATGCCGCTCCCTCCCAGCGCGGCCTCGCCATGGTGTTCCAGTCCTACGCGCTCTATCCCCACATGAGCGTGCGTAACAACATTGCCTTCGGGCTCAAGATGGCGGGCATGCCACCCGCCGAGATCGACCAGAAGGTCGCCAAGGCTGCGGCTACCTTGAACCTCACTGAATATCTCGACCGCAAGCCCCGTCAATTGTCGGGCGGCCAGCGCCAGCGCGTCGCCATCGGGCGCGCCATCGTGCGCCAGCCGGAAGCCTTCCTGTTTGACGAACCGCTCTCCAATCTAGATGCAGCGCTCCGCGTCAACATGCGGGTCTTCATCATGCAGCTGCACAAGGACCTCGGCACCACGATGATCTACGTCACCCATGATCAGGTGGAAGCCATGACCATGGCGGACCGCATCGTCGTCCTCAACCGTGGCAACATCGAGCAGGTGGGTTCACCGCTCGACCTCTACAACAATCCGGACTCGCTGTTCGTGGCGGGCTTCATCGGCTCGCCGAAGATGAACTTCGTCACCGGCGCGGAAGCGGAAAAGCACAAGGCCAAGACCATCGGCATCCGGCCGGAACATCTGGAGATCGCATCGGGCCGGGGCGGCTGGGGCGGCACCATTGCGCTCGCCGAGCATCTGGGCGCCGACAGTTTCCTCCATGTCGATACCGAAACCGCAGGCCGCCTCGTCGTGCGCGCCCCCGGCGACTTCCGCGGAAAGGATGGTGACAAGATCGTCCTGAAGCCCGATATGGCGCGTCTGCACAAATTTGATGACAACGGCAAGGTGATCCGCTGATGCGACTGAAAGGCAAGACCGCCATCGTGACCGGAGGCGCGCGCGGAATCGGCGCAGCCATCGCTGCGGCATATGTGAAGGAAGGCGCTCGCGTCTGCGTCGCCGACATCGAATACGCCGAGGCCCAGAAGACCGCCAAGGCCATCGGCGGCAATTCCTTTGCCTTCAATCTCGATGTGACGCGGCACGACTCGATTGCCGCCTGCGTCGCCGAGGTGGAGAAGGCCGCTGGCGGCGTCGACATCCTGGTCAACAATGCCGCCATCTTCGATATGGGCCCGCTCGAGGACATTGCCGAGAAGAGCTACGACAAGGTCTTCGCCGTCAACGTGAAGGGCGTCCTCTTCATGATGCAGGCGGTGGCCAAATCCATGATTGCGCGCGGGCAGGGCGGCAAGATCATCAATTTTGCCTCGCAGGCTGGCCGTCGCGGCGAACCGCTTGTCGCGGTTTATTGTGCCTCGAAGGCCGCCGTGATCTCGCTGACGCAGTCGGCGGGCCTCGCGCTCATCAAGCACAAGATCAACGTGAACGGCATCGCCCCCGGCGTGGTCGATACGCCCATGTGGGAGCATGTGGACGCGCTCTTCGCGAAATACGAGAACCGCCCGCTCGGCGAGAAGAAGCGCCTCGTGGGCGAAGGTGTTCCCTATGGCCGCATGGGCCTTCCCGAGGACCATGTGGGGTGCGCCGTATTCCTCGCCAGCAATGAAAGTGACTATGTCGTCGCCCAGACATTCAATGTCGATGGCGGCCAATGGATGAGTTGAGAAGACAATGCCCAAGCTGTCCCTGAGTTCCGTGCGTGGCCTGAATGCCACGGTGAGCGTTCCGAAATATGCTCGCTCCGCCCTCACGCCCGGCATCGTCCATTTCGGCGTCGGCAATTTTCACCGCGCCCATCTCGCCATCTATCTCGACGACCTGTTCAACATGGGGCTGGACCAGGACTGGGCCATCATCGGCGCAGGCGTGCTGCCGTCGGATGAGGTCATGCGCGAGAAGCTCGCGGACCAGGATTACCTCACCACCGTGGTGGAACAGGAGGCCAGCATCAGCCAGGCCCGCGTCACCGGCGCGATGATTGATTTCATTCCCCCCGCCGACCGCACCCGTCTGCTGGAGACATTGGCCGACCCCGCCATTCGCATCGTCTCGCTCACGGTGACGGAAGGCGGATACATGATCAACCCGGCGACGGGAAAATTCGATCCGCAGCATCCGGCCATTGCCCGCGATGCCGCAAACCCCAAGGACCCCACCTCGGTGTTCGGACTGATCCTTGCAGGGCTTGCGCGCCGCAAGGCCAGGGGCATTGCGCCCTACACCGTGATGTCCTGTGACAACGTTCCCCACAATGGCGTCGTCACGCGCAATGCCATCGCCGGACTGGCGCGGCTGTTCGATCCGGCGCTGGCAGATTGGGTCGTTGCCAATGTCGCCTTCCCCAACGCCATGGTGGACCGCATCACGCCGGCGACCTCGGATCGCGAGCGCGGCCTCGTCGAGACGGCCTACGGCATCACCGACAATTGGCCCGTGTTCTGCGAGGAGTTCAAGCAGTGGGTGGTGGAGGATCATTTCCCGCTGGGCCGTCCCGCCTGGGAAAAGGTCGGCGCGCAATTCGTCGCCGACGTGACGCCCTTCGAATACATGAAGATCCGCATCCTCAACGGCGGCCATGCCGTCATCGCCTATCCCGGCGGCCTGCTGGATGTGCATTACGTGCACGAGGCGATGCAGCATCCGCTCATCCTTCCTTTCTTCGAGAAGGTTGAGCAGGAGGAAATCGTCCCCACTGTGCCGCCGGTGCCAAACACCGACATCCAGGACTACTACAAGCTCATCGAAAAACGCTTTTCCAATCCCAAGATCGGCGACACCGAGCGCCGCCTCTGCCTCGATGGCTCCAACCGCCAGCCCAAGTTCATCGTGCCGGTGATCGCCGACAACCTGCAGGCCGGACGCTCCATCGCGGGCCTCGCGCTTGAATCCGCGCTGTGGTGCCGTTACTGTTACGGCGTCAGCGAAAGCGGCAAGGTGATCGATCCCAACGACCCGAGCTGGGACCGCCTGCAGGAGCTCGCCCGCAAGGCCAAGGATGATCCCCTGCAATGGCTCACCATGGATGACATTTACGGTGGGGTGGCGCAGTCAGAGACATTCCGTACGGCCTTCGCCGCGGCTCTCGGCAGCCTGTGGAGCAGGGGCACCGAACAGACTTTGCGGGACTATCTCGCCGGCACCTGAACAGCCTTCTGACTGCTCAAACGCCATGCTGCGGCGTTTCCGCCAGCTGGCAAGGAAAGCCTTGCCAGCCCCCGCACCTATCCTATATATGCGTATATTCTAATTTACATATATAAAGAAAGGACCGCTCCCATGTGTCTCGACAAGGCCGTTCTCCGTTTTGCGGGTGTCGTCGTTCTCGCCTCGCTGGCACTTGCTCATTTCGTCTCACCACAATGGCTGTGGCTCACCGCCTTCGCGGGCGTGAACATGCTGCAGGCTTCCTTCACAGGGTTCTGTCCGGCGGCGATCGTCTTCAAGAAGCTCGGCGCCAAGCCCGGCGTGGCCTTCGAATAATCAGCGGCCTGGCGGGCAGAACAGGTCGCTCAGCAGCTTGAGGGTCTTGGAAACGTTCTTGTCCGCCAGCTGATAGTAGATCGTCTGTCCGTCGCGGCGCGACTTCACCAATCCCTCACGCCGCATCAGGGCGAGGTGCTGCGACGTGGCGCTCTGATTGATGCCGATGGCCTCGGCCAATTCACCCACCGGCCGCTCGCCTTCCATGATGAGGCAGAGAATGCGCAAACGGTTGGGGTTGGCCAGGGACTTCAGGAAGTCGCTGGCCTTCTCGGCGGAACGGTTGAGTTCGACTATATTCATATTTGCGTATCTTCTAAAATATACATATGCTTGGCGTTGGCAAGGGTTTTTGAAATGAGCATGGGCCGGGTACAACAGGGAACGCGCGCAATTGCGGCCATCTTGGGCATTTTCGGCCTGATTCAGCAAGCCCACGGCGCTGAGGTGAAGGTCAGGGTGCAGCTCCTGCCGGACTACAAATCGGTCTTCGCCCGGGTGGAAAGCCGCGACGTGGTTCCAGCCCGCGCCCGTATCGGCGGCAGCATCGTGTCACTCGCGGTGGAGGAAGGCAGCGCCGTCAAGGCCGGCGACGTCATCGCCATCGTGGTGGATGACAAGCTGGCGCTGCAACTCCAGGCCCTTGATGCCCGCATCGCAGCCCTCGGTTCCGAGCTTGCCAATGCCGGCACGGAACTCGCGCGTGGCAAGAAATTGCTGGGCCAGGGCGTCGTCCCCAAGAGCCGCGTGGACTCATTGCAGACCCAGTCCGACGTCCTCACCCGTCAGGTTGAAGCGGCGACGGCAGAACGTTCCGTCCTCGTGCAGCAGGGAAGCGAAGGCCAGGTCATCGCGCCCGCACCCGGCCGTGTGCTCTCCGTCCCCGTCACAAAGGGCTCCGTGATCATGCCGGGTGAAACGGTGGCCCGCATTGCCGGTGGCGGTTATTTCCTGCGCCTCTCGCTGCCCGAACGCCACGCCGCCCGCATCCAGCAGGGCGACACGGTGCGCGTCGGCGCACGCGGCATCGGAGCCGACACGGCGGAGAAGGCCCGCGCAGGCAAACTGGTCAAGGTTTACCCCGAACTGGAAGGCGGCCGCGTCATCGCCGATGTCGAGGTCGATGGCCTCGGCGATTATTTTGTCGGTGAGCGGACTCTGGTCTGGATTCCAGTGGAAACCCGCAACGTCGTCAGCGTTCCGGCAGCGGCGGTGAGCAACCGCCACGGCGTTGATTATGTCACGCTGAAGGGCAGCGAAGGCCCGCTTGATGTACCCGTCATCACCGGCGCCAGCCTGCCGGCCGCCGACGGCGAACAGGTCGAAATCCTCTCCGGCCTCGCTGCCGGTGACACGGTGATCACGCCATGAAACTCGGCCTCGCCGGTGGCCTGACGCGCGCCTTCATCGCCTCGCCGCTCACGCCACTCTTCCTTCTCGCCGCCTTCATGGTGGGCCTTGTGGCGCTCATCACCTTGCCGCGCGAAGAAGAACCGCAGATTTCCGTGCCCATGGTGGACATTCACGTGCGGGCCGATGGCCTGCGCGCCGAAGATGCCGTGAAACTTGTCACCGAGCCCCTGGAAACCATCGTCAAGAGCATCGACGGCGTCGAACACGTCTACTCGCAGACGCGCGACGATGGGGCCATGGTGACAGCCCGTTTCCTCGTGGGCACAAGCCCGGACGCTGCCATCCTCCGCGTGCACGAAAAGCTGCGCGCCAACATGAACCGCATTCCCGTGGGCATCCCGGAACCGCTGATCGTCGGGCGCGGCATCGATGACGTGGCGATCGTGGTGCTCACACTTTCGCCCAAGCCGGAAGCCGCCGCCCACTGGACGGCCAACGCCGTCAGCCGTGTCGCCCGCGAATTGCAGGTGGAGCTCGCCAAACTGGATGACATCGGTCTCACCTATATCGTCGGCGAACAGACGGAAGAAATCCGCGTCGAGCCTGATCCCGAGAAACTGTCCGTCTTCGGCATCACGCTGCAGCAGTTGGCCGGAAAGGTGGCAGGTGCCAACCGGTCCTTCGAGGCAGGCCAGGTGCGCGAACAGGGCCAGCAGATCTCCATCATGGCGGGACAGACGCTGCAATCGCCATCCGACATCGGCAACATCCTGCTCACCGCCCGTGATGGACGTCCGGTCTATGTCCGCGATGTCGCACGCATTTTCTTGGCCGGAGACAGCGCCGAGACCCGTGTCACCTCGCTCCGCAAATCCGCCGCGGGGCCGGTATCGGTGCCGTCGGTGTCGCTCGCCATCGCCAAGCGGCCGGGCACCAACGCCGTCGTCATTTCCGAGCGCGTGACCGAACGCCTTGAAGCGTTGAAGGGCACGCTCGTTCCCGAAGACCTGCAGGTCGAAGTCACGCGCAACTATGGCGAAACCGCCAACGAAAAGGCCAATGAACTCCTCTTCCACCTTGGCCTCGCCACCATCTCCATCGTCATCCTCGTGGCGCTGTCCATCGGCTGGCGCGAGGCACTGGTGGTGGCCATCGTCATTCCGACGACGATCCTGCTCACGCTCTTTGCGGCGCGCATCATGGGCTACACGCTGAACCGCGTCAGCCTCTTCGCCCTCATCTTCTCCATCGGCATCCTTGTCGATGATGCCATCGTCGTCATCGAGAACATCGCACGCCACTGGGCCATGCGCGATGGCCGTGACCGCGTCAAGGCGGCCATCGATGCCGTCGCGGAAGTCGGCAATCCCACCATCGTGGCAACGCTCACCGTCGTTGCCGCCTTGCTGCCCATGCTCTTCGTCTCTGGCCTCATGGGTCCCTACATGAGCCCCATCCCCGCCAATGCGTCGGCGGCCATGATCTTCTCCTTCTTCGTCGCCGTCATCGTCACGCCCTGGCTGATGATGAAGCTCGGCAGCGGCCATGCCCATGCGGATACACACGCGGTCGGCACGCCGGGTGGTGTCTTCGGCCGCGTCTATCTCTTCTTCGCCCGCCCGGTGCTCAAGTCAAAGGCGCGGAGCTGGCTGTTCCTCATCGCCACGGGTATCGTCACGCTCGCCTCCCTGGCGCTGTTCTACAGCAAGGACGTGACGGTGAAGCTCCTGCCCTTCGACAACAAGTCGGAGCTTCAGGTCGTGGTGGACCTGCCGGAAGGAACATCCGTCGAAACAACGAGCCGCTATCTCACCGAGATCGCCGCGAAGGCCCTGGCCCTGCCGGAAGTGATTTCAATCCAGTCCTATGCCGGTACCGCGGCACCCTTCAACTTCAACGGCCTCGTGCGGCACTATTACATCCGCTCCAATCCGGAGATGGGCGACGTGCAGCTCACCCTCACCGGCAAATCGGACCGCGAACGGTCCAGCCATCAGATCGCGCTGGACCTTCGCCAGCAGCTCAAATCCATCGCCCTGCCGGACGGCGCGTCCGTGAAGGTGGTGGAGCCGCCACCAGGTCCTCCCGTGCTCGCCACGCTGCTGGCGGAAGTGTATGGCCCGGATGCCGAAACGCGCCGCGCCACCGCCACCAAGGTCCGCGAAGCCTTCGCCAGGGTGCCTTTCGTCGTCGACATCGACGACAGTTTCGGTACGCGCAAGCCGCGGCTGCGCGCCGCCATCGACCAGGACAATCTCGAATATCAGAAGGTGGAAGAGGCGGATGTCTATTCCACGCTGCAATATCTGTATGCCCAGACGACCGTCGGCTATTCGCACCGGGGCGGGGGACGCCAACCCATTCCCATCCGGCTCGGGCTCTCCAAGGAATCCAGAGTGTTGGATGAGCGTGTGCTCTCCACACCCGTGCCCGCCAACGCCCTGCCCGGCGACCGTGGGGTCGTGGAACTGGGTGACGTGGTCCGCGTGAAGCAGGAGCTCTCCTCCTTCCCCATCTTCCGCCACAACGGCAAGGCAACCGAAATGGTGCAGGCCGAACTCGCCGGGGCCTTCGAAGCGCCGGTCTATGGCATGCTTGAAGTGGGCCGCGCGCTCGACCAGGTGGACTGGACCGGCCTCGTCAAGCCGGAGGTGATCCTCCACGGCCAGCCGCAGGACGACAGCAAGCCCGCGTTGCTGTGGGATGGCGAGTGGGAAGTGACGTGGGTCACCTTCCGCGACATGGGAGCGGCCTTCATGGTGGCGCTCCTCGGCATCTACATTCTTGTCGTGGCGCAATTCGGCTCCTTCAAGCTGCCTCTGGTGATCCTCACGCCCATTCCCCTCACCCTGATCGGCATCATGTTCGGCCACTGGCTCTTCGGTGCCGCCTTCACGGCGACGTCCATGATCGGCTTCATTGCGCTCGCCGGCATCATCGTGCGCAACTCGATCCTGCTGGTGGATTTCGTCCGCCACACGAAAACAGAGGGCCGCGATTTGCGCGAGGTTCTGCTGGAAGCCGGCGCCATCCGATTCAAGCCCATCCTGCTCACCGCCATTGCCGCCATGATCGGCGCCGTCGTCATCCTGGCGGATCCCATTTTCCAGGGCCTCGCGATCTCGCTGCTCTTCGGCCTTGCCTCATCGACAGCGCTCACCGTGATCGTCATTCCGGCGATCTACATGGCGCTTCGTTACAAGGCACCTCCGCAGGATGCGGATGCGCCTCCATCACACGAATTCGTTCCAACCGACGTGCCACCATAAGGGAGGAAATCATGGCGCATATCGTTGTACTGGGAGCCGGCTTGGGCGGCACCATCATGGCCTATGAAATGAAGGATCAGCTGCGGCCCGAAGACACGCTCACCGTCGTCACCAAGGAAGCCAAGTATCACTTCGTCCCATCCAATCCCTGGGTGGCCGTCAACTGGCGCAAGCGCGAGGACGTGGAAGTCGATCTGGCGCCCGTCTTTGCCCGCAAGGGCATCGCCTTCCGCCCGTCACCGGCCACGAAGGTCGATCCCGCCAGCAATACAATTGAATTGGCGGACGGTTCATCCGTCACCTACGACTATCTCGTCATCGCAACAGGCCCTGAACTCGCCTTTGACGAGATCGAGGGACTTGGCCCCCACGGCGGGCACACCCAATCTGTCTGCCACGTCGATCACGCCCAGAAGGCGGGCGAGGCCTTCGAGGCATTCTGCAAGAACCCGGCCCCCATCATTGTCGGCGCCGTGCAGGGCGCGTCATGCTTCGGACCCGCTTACGAGTTCCTCTTCATTCTCGAAACGGAACTCCGCCGCCGCAAGATCCGTGACCGCGTGCCAATGACCTTTGTCACCGCCGAACCCTACATCGGCCACCTCGGCCTTGATGGCGTGGGCGATACCAAGGGCCTTCTGGAAAGCGAAATGCGCGGACACCACATCAAGTGGATGACGTCGAGCCGCGTCAAGAAAGTCGAAGCCGGCAAGATGACGGTGGAAGAAGTCGCCGACGACGGCACGGTGAAGGCAACGAAGGAACTGCCTTTCGGCTTCTCCATGATGCTCCCGGCCTTCCGTGGCATCGCGCCCTTGCGCGGAATCGAAGGTCTCTCCAACCCGCGCGGCTTCACCATCATCGACAAGCACCAGCGCAACCCGAAATACCCGAATGTCTTCGCCGTCGGTGTCTGCGTCGCCATCCCGCCCATGGGACCGACGCCGGTGCCCTGCGGCGTGCCCAAGACGGGTTTCATGATCGAGTCCATGGTCACGGCCACGGCGCAGAACATCGGCCTGCTCTTGCGCGGCGAAGAGCCCAAGCATCAGGCCACATGGAATGCCGTCTGCCTCGCGGACTTTGGCGATTCCGGCGTGGCCTTTGTGGCCCAGCCGCAGATCCCGCCCCGCAACGTCAACTGGTCGTCGTCGGGCAAGTGGGTCCACGGCGCCAAGATCGGCTTCGAAAAATACTTCCTTCACAAGATGCGCCGCGGCACCAGCGAGACCTTCTACGAAAAACTCGCGCTCGATGTCCTCGGCATCGGCAAGCTGAAGCAGACCACGACAACGGATTGACGCGCGTCGCCTTATAAAAGAGAAAGGGCGCAGAAACCTGCGCCCTTTCCCACGTCACACGATCGGCTGCATCACGCCACCTTGGGCTTCCGCATGTCCTTGGCATCGATACCTGCCACCACCACGGGCTTCTTCATGGCGTCGCGGCGGAAGGGGTCGCCCAGTTCCTGATTGATCATCGCTTCGATGAGCGTGGTCTTGCCATGCTTCATCTGGTCGTCGATGGCCTTCGACAGCGCATCGCGCAACTGGTCCATGGTGCGCGCCTGCACGCCCTGCAATCCGCAGGCCTTGGCAATGCCGGCGTAGGACACTTCCGGGTCAAGTTCGGTTCCGATGAAATTGTCGTCATACCACAGCGTCGAATTGCGCTTCTCTGCGCCCCACTGATAGTTGCGGAAAACCACCATGGTGACCGCCGGCCACTCCTTGCGGCCGATGGCGGTGAGTTCCGTGACGGCAATTCCGAAGGCACCATCGCCGGAGAAGCCCACCACGGGCACATCGGGGCAGCCGATCTTGGCGCCCACGATGGAGGGCAGGCCGTAGCCACACGGGCCGAACAGGCCCGGCGCCAGGTATTTGCGACCCGCTTCAAACGACGGATAGGCGTTGCCGATGGCGCAGTTGTTGCCGATGTCGGAGGAAATGATGGCGTCGCGCGGCAGTGCGGACTGGATGGCGCGCCACGCCATGCGCGGGCTCATCCAGTCGGGCTTCGCCTTGCGGGCGCGCTCGTTCCATGTCGTGCCCGGATCATCGTTCTCGTGATCCATCGACGAAAGTTCCTGCGCCCAACGCGACTTCGTGGTGGAGATGAGGTTCTTGCGCTCGCTGCGGCCCTGATCGCCCGCCTTGGGCGAGAGGCGGGCCAGCAGGCCTTCCGCCACCTTCTTCGCATCTCCCACGATGCCCACGCTCACCTTCTTGGTGAGGCCGATGCGGTTGGGGTTGATGTCGACCTGGATGATCTTGGCAT
This sequence comes from Hyphomicrobiales bacterium, assembly GCA_016710435.1. Taxonomy (NCBI): domain Bacteria; kingdom Pseudomonadati; phylum Pseudomonadota; class Alphaproteobacteria; order Hyphomicrobiales; species Hyphomicrobiales bacterium. The sequence goes on from JADJVV010000001.1 coordinate 1,959,669, forward strand.
CCTTAGGCCAGTATTCGAGGCCATATCCAGGTAGCGTCGAGAAGGGGTTGAGGCGCGTGCCGAGGCACAGCACCACGTCGGCCTGCTTGATCAGTTCCATGGCCGCCTTGGAGCCGTTGTAGCCCAGCGGACCCGCAAACAGCGGATGCGATCCGGGGAAGGCGTCATTGTGCTGGTAACCCACGCACACCGGCGCATCCAGCCGCTCGGCCAGCGCCTTCGATGCCGGAATGGCCCCGCCGATCACCACGCCCGCACCATTCAGGATCACCGGGAACTTGGCCTCGGAGAGCAGCTTCGCCGCCGCATCAAGCGTGTCATCGCCGCCCGACGGCCGCTCGAAGTCCACGATCACCGGCAGTTCGATATCGACCACATGGGTGAAGAGGTCGCGCGGCATGTTGATCTGCGCCGGCGCCGACATGCGCTTGGCGTTCTGGATCACGCGGTTCAGCACTTCCGCCACGCGGTGCTGGTCGCGCACCTCTTCCTGGTAGCACACCATGTCCTTGAACAGCGCCATCTGCTCTACTTCCTGGAAGCCGCCCTGGCCGATGGTGCGGTTCGCCGCCTGCGGCGTCACCAGCAGCAGTGGCGTGTGGTTCCAGTAGGCGGTCTTCACCGCGGTCACGAAATTGGTGATGCCCGGGCCGTTCTGCGCGATCATCATGGACATGCGGCCGGAGGCGCGCGTGAACCCGTCCGCCATCATGCCGCCGGAGCCTTCATGCGCGCAGTCCCAGAACGCAATGCCCGCCTTGGGGAAGAGATCGGAAATCGGCATGAAGGCCGATCCGATGATGCCGAAGGCATTGTCGATGCCGTGCATCTGCAGCACTTTGATGAAGGCTTCTTCGGTCGTCATTTTCATGGGCGCGTGTCTCCAAATGGGGTCAGCGCATCTTTAGCCGCCCAACTGGACCTATGCTAGGTCCAGAACGCCCGCACTGTTTGGGCGGACCCCAGCAGCAAACATTGCGAAATCATGCCAGCACATGTTAGCAGAGACCCCACAGCGCCCGTAGCTCAGCAGGATAGAGCACAGGTTTCCTAAACCTGGGGTCACAGGTTCGAATCCTGTCGGGCGCGCCAATCCGCCAATCGAGATTCGAACTGTCTGGCGCGTGCAGTTTCTGGTAGGAGATGATCCAACGCTCCACACGGACGCTGGATCAGGTTGGTCTTGCGCGGGCCGATGAACTGACACCAGGAGGCAGCATGCAGGAAACCGACAAGGTGTTCGCGGGCTCGGTGCCAGAAAACTACGACCGCTATATGGTGCCGTTGATATTCGCCCAGTACGCTGCAGATATTGCCCGGCGGGCAGCGTCCCTCTCGCCCGGCGCTGTTCTGGAAATCGCCGCAGGCACCGGGGCCGTCACCCGCGCATTGGCGCCGGGACTGTCCTCGGATGCACGCTATGTCGTAACCGACCTCAACCAGCCCATGCTGGACTTTGCCACGTTGCGGCAAGGTGTTGACAGTCGGATCACCTGGCGCCAGGCGGATGCTCTGGCCTTGCCGTTTGAAGACGCGTCCTTCGATCTTGTTTGCTGTCAGTTTGGCGCGATGTTCTTTCCCGACCGCGTGTCTGCATACCGCGAGGCCAAACGGGTCCTCAAACCCGGAGGACATTTCTTGTTCAACGTATGGGATCGCATCGAAGAGAACGTGTTTGCGGATGATGTGACGAATGCCCTCGCCGGGATGTTTCCCGGCGATCCGCCTCGCTTCATGGCCCGCACCCCGCATGGCTACCACGACAAGGCGCGGATTCGTGACGACGTGGAGGCGGCAGGCTTCTCCGCCGTGGAGATCGAGACCAGAGCGGAACAAAGCCGCGCATCTTCGGCGTATATTCCGGCTGTGGCCTACTGCCAAGGCACTCTTCTTCGGAACGAAATCGAGGCCAGGGACCCGGGAAAACTGGCGGCGGCAACTGACTATGTTGCATCGGTGATCGCCAACCGTCACGGCAGTGGCGAGGTTGCCGCCAAGATTCAGGCACACGTGATCATGGCCGCCATCTGATTGAACGAACTTGTGGCGCAAGCCGCATGAGGCAAGTCCAATTTCACGGCAGGCCAGGTTGATGCGGCATTCAGGTATGGCCCCGGCCATTCCCCCGCAGCCGCCGCAGAGCGCATCATGAATGAAATGGTCTCGCCGGTAGGCGCGCCGGACGATCGCGCGCGCATGTGCGGACTTGCAGCCATCAAGGACCTGGGACGGTGCCAGACCATCCATCAGATCGGCTGGGAGCATGACATGGGCGCCACTTCGCAGGCGCAATAATTTAACCCGTCATTCACTTGTTATGCGCATCCTGCATGCCTAAATCGGCCTTCAGCGGATGGATTCGCTTGGCCGCCCAGTGATTTGAAATGACAACTAAATTGACGAATGGCCGGCGCATCGGTGCGGCCCACCTTGCCTCCAGGATCATGTCGCCAGCGGAAGCAGCCGCACTCATCCGCCCCGGCAGCAATGTCGGCATGAGTGGCTTCACTGGCTCCGGCCATCCCAAGGCGGTTCCGCTGGCACTCGCCGAGATCATCAACGCCCGCCATGCCGCAGGCGAGGCCTTCAAGGTCAACATCTGGAGCGGCGCTTCCACCGCGCCGGAACTCGATGGCGCGCTCGCCAAGGCAGATGGCATCGACGTGCGCCTGCCCTATCAGTCAGACCCCACCTGCCGCCAGCGCATCAACGCCGGGCAGATGAACTACATCGACATGCATCTCTCGCATGTGGCGCAACACGCCTGGTTCGGCTTCTTCGGCCCGCTGGACTACGCCGTCATCGAAGTGACAGGCATCAACGAAGACGGCAGCCTCATTCCTTCCACGGCAGTCGGCAACAACAAGACCTGGCTCGATCTCGCCCAGAACATCATCCTCGAAGTGAACAGCGCCCAGGACCTTCGTCTCGAGGGCATGCACGACATCTACTACGGCACCGCACTTCCCCCGCAGCGCAAGCCCATCCCGATGACGAAGCCGTCAGACCGTATTGGCGTGCCGCACCTGCGCTGCAATCCCGCCAAGATCATCGCCATCGTCGAGACCAACCTGCCGGACCGTCACACCGATTTTGCGGCACCGGACGCCACGTCGCAGGCCATCGCCGCGCACATGCTGGAATTCCTCCACCATGAGGTGAGGGCGGGCCGCATGCCGGAAAACCTGCTGCCGCTGCAATCGGGCGTGGGCAACGTCGCCAACGCCGTTCTCGCTGGCCTTGAGGATGCGCCCTTTGAAGACCTCACCGCCTACACCGAAGTCCTGCAGGATGGCATGCTGCGCCTCATCCGCGCGGGCCGCCTCACCTCGGCATCGGCCTCGGCGATCTCGCTGTCGGAAGCAGCGCTGCGGGACTTCCTCGACAACATTGATTTCTATCGCGAGCGCATCATCCTGCGCCCGCAGGAAATCTCCAACCATCCCGAAGTGGTGCGACGGCTTGGCCTCATCGCCATGAACAGCATGATCGAGGCCGACATCTACGGTAACGTGAATTCGACCCACATCAGCGGCACCAGCATCATGAACGGCATCGGCGGTTCCGGCGATTTTGCCCGCAACGCCTATCTCAACTTCTTCATGACACCATCGACGGCGAAGGGCGGCAGCATCTCCTGCATCGTCCCCATGGTCACCCACGTCGACCACACCGAGCATGACGTGCAGGTGATCGTGACGGAGCAGGGCCTTGCCGATCTGCGCGGCCTCAGCCCCAAGCAGCGCGCCGCCGTCATCACCGCCAATTGCGCCCATCCGAAGTTCCGTGCCGCCCTGCAGGACTATTTCGCCCGCGCGTTGCGCACCTCGCCCGGCAAGCACACGCCGCACCTGATGGATGAAGCCTTCAGCTTCATGCAGGATTGGGCGCAGGAGCACGCGCCCGTGCCGCTGCGCCGCCCCGATGCCGCGTGAGGCTCAGTCAACGCCCGCTTCTGCCAGCAGCCGCCGCACCGAAACCTTGAAGCGCGCCACGCCGCCCTGCGAGCGCGCCATCATCATCAATCCTTCCAGCGAGCCCACGAGGAACTGTGCCACGTCGGCGGGCTTGCCCTCGAAGGCAAGTTCACCCTGCTTGCGGCCGTCACTCAGAACCTGTGTGAGCCAAGCCTCGCTGTGCCTGAAGAACAGTGCCAATCGCTCCCGCATGTCGCCGGGCAGTGTTTCGAACTCCGCCGTCAGCATGCCGCACAGGCACATCCGGTTGTCCGCCAGCACACGGCCGTAGATGTCGGCAAAGAGTTTGAGCTTCTGCGGCGCGGACTTTGCAACGTCATCAATCCGTGCAAGTTCGGCTGTGAACAGGCCGTCATAGCGTTCGATGAGCCGCGCCCCGAGTTCTGCCTTCGATGGGAAATGATAGTGCAGGCTTGCCTTCGTGACTTTCAGTTCACTGGCAATGTCACCGTAGCTGAAGGCGTTGTAGCCGCGCGTCTGTACCAGGCGCTGCGCCACGTCGAGGATGGCATCGGCGGTTCCGCGGGAAGAAGTGTGTCCGTCTGCCATGGGCCGGCCCCCTCAATCCGGGCTTGCATCGCCGCCCGCAATAAACTTACCAACTAGTAGACAAGTTCCAGTTTTCATACGTAGATGAAGCCGGTCCGGACTTCAAGTCCGCGCCATGAGTGACGAACCGGATTGTATCATGCAATGCCCCCGCAGTTGAACTGCGCGGCGGAAGGAGGTTCCATGTCTGCCAAGAGTGCCGTCTCCATCCAGGATCTGCGCAAGGCGATTGAAACCCGCAATGCCGCAAGCCTGAAGGCGTATTATGCGCCCAATGCCGAATTGACGATCATCGACAGTGACAACCCGCCCAGCAAGCCCCGCACGCTCAAGGGCACGGCGGAGATCGGTGCCTTCCTCGACGACGTCTATAGCCGCGACATGGTCCACACCCTCGACATGGGTGTGCGGTCGGATGGCCACCTCGCCTTCGTGCAGGGGTGCAAATATTCCGATGGCACCCGCGTCATCTCATCTTCCGTGGCGGAAGTGGGCCCGCAGGGCATCACCAAGCAGACCACGGTTCAGGCCTGGGATAACTAGACCAGCTTTTCAGGAGACGTCCGATGAAGAAGTTTTCAATCGCCGCGGCGATCACGCTGACGGCTGCCGTGCCGCTCGCATCCGCCGCCCGTGCCGACGACGCCGCCCTCATCAAGAGTGCGGAGGCAGCAGCACCGGCCACGGTTTCCGCCAAGGCCGCCATCTATGCCATGGATGCCTCGGGCCAGATGCGCACCCTGCGCGAGGGCAGCAACGGTTTCTGGTGCATGCCCGATGTGGAATCGACGCCGGGGCCCGATCCCATGTGCGGCGACCAGAATTCCATGGAATGGGCCATGGCCTGGATCGGCAAGAAGGAACCGCCCAAGGGCAAGGTCGGCTTCATGTACATGCTGGCGGGTGGCTCTGATGGCAGCAACACGGATCCCTTTGCCGCCGGGCCCACGGAAGGCAACAACTGGGTCTCCACCGGCCCGCACGTCATGGTCGTCAACGCCATGGACATGATGCAGGGTTATCCCACCTCGGCAAAACCCGACACCACGCAGCCCTATGTCATGTGGGCCAACACGCCTTACGCCCACCTCATGATCCCGGTGCAGTAGGGAACACGCCCTCGCCAATGAAAAACGGCAGCACCAGAAGTGCTGCCGTTCGTGTAAATGGGTTGGCCCGCTTACTTGAGCGTGGCGAGATAGGCGATCAGGTCGGCACGCTCGGTGGCGTCCTTCACGCCCGGGAAGGCCATCTTGCCCTTCGGCACGTCCTTCTTGGGGTTCTCGAGATAGGAGTCGAGCTTGGCCGCATCCCACGCACCGGCAGTGGCGGCATATTCCTTCATGCTGTCCGAGTACTTGAAGTCGGCAGCACTGGCGATGGGGCGTCCCACGACGCCAACCAGCGACGGGCCGACCTTGTTCTTGGCGTCAGTGACGCTGTGGCAGGCGATGCACTTCTTGCCGACGATGGCACCCTTGGCGGCGTCACCATCAGCGAGCGCGGGGGCCGAGAGCGCTGCGAGGGCAGCAAGGGCAAGGAGGGATTTGGAGAATGTCATGACAAGGTCCTCTGAAAAAGCCGCATCATCTGGGATGGAGATGCTGGCAGCGCATTGACACACGTCAAGCTATGCCAGCACCCCCTTTTAGTTTCATCGTGTCACCCTGTCACAGCCAAAATCGAAGTTAATCCCCCGGAGTTCCCGCATGGGCACGGGAACACCGGAGAGAACCATCTGGCGTTGTGTCTGGTCTATGCCGCTACAGTCTCTGGCAGCATAGCGGCACGCCGCGCGAACATGGCCACAAGCGGGCTGTCGTGCTTGGCTTCCGCCCGTTCCGCTGTCAGGGCTTGTGCCAGTGCAGCGTCTCCGCCGCGCAAGGCCGCTTCCAGCAGCGTGAGGTCGATGATGTCGCGCTGGGCATGGCTGCCCCCGAAACGCGCGGCACTGTTCCGCACCGGCCGCATCAGGCTGACGGCCTTCGCATGGTCGCCCTTGTGGAAGGCAATGAAGCCCTGGATCAGGGGCAGCCCCACATCGTTGGAAAACGCGATGTTGTCGGCTTCCGCATCCATCTGCGCCGCCAGCGTCGCCTCCACCAGGTCCTGCCGTCCCGCGCCGAGGAAGGCCATCACCGCATGCAGGTCGTTGAAGGCATAATATCCGGGCACCCACAGGTCTTCGTAGCGCGCCACCAGCGCGGCCCAGCGCTTGCCGGGATCAATGCCGCGCAAGGACAACCGCCACAGCAGGGCGGAGGCATCGACCAGATCCATCATCTGGTTCTGCGCCACCGTGGTGATGGGCCCGTCTGCCAGTTCCAGCACCGCCGCCTCATCGCCGCGTTCCAGATGATAGAGGGCGAGATGCCACCAGTTGTGCACGGCAAAGAAGCTGTCCTTGGTCCAGCCCTCCACATCCTCGCGCATGAAACGGATGCCATCGTCGTGGCGGCCCTGCATTTCCAGCACATGAGCAACCGCATGTTTCGCCCAGCCATCGTGGCGCTGCAGCGACAGCGCCTCGCGGCCCTTGGCCTCGGCGCGGGCATAGTCGCCCATCTCCTCCAGACCGAACGCATGCATGCCGAGCAGCGAATGATAGCCCGCCATCGAAGGCGACCAGTGCGGCGCCGCCCGTCCGATGCGGTCCCGCAGCATGCGCGAATTGCCCGTGAAGAAGTCGAGCTGATGTCCGGCAATCAGCGCCAGCAGGTCGCGCGGATGGTGCACACTGACATCCTCGATGATGCGCGACGCCTGGTGAAAGCGCCCGCCCGCCAGCGCCTTCACAGCCGCCACGTGGCCTTGTTCGCGTGCGTTGGAAGGCAGATTCTCGGCCTCTGCGATGGCGGACTGGATGGCAGCCGCGGCCTTGGCATCGGTGCCCAGCAGGTAGAGCCACGCTTTCAGCACGTGGGCCATCACGAAGCCGGGCTCCGCCGCGATCACTTGCTCGGCCAGTCCGAGGGGATCACCGGCGTAGTTGGAAAGCTGCTGCAACGCTGCCGCAAATTGTGCGGCACCGTTCTGGCTCGCTCCCGTCAGGCTGTTTCCTTGTAGATCAAAGCTCATGGCGGTCACCCTCAAATGTCCAGGTATGGATAGTGCAGGTGCGTCTGTTTGCGGGGCGCGGTGCTGCGCCGGGGCAAGCCTGCATCTTCCAGAAGGCGGTCGTCAAGGTGGGCGATGGCGCGGCGCGTTTCGCGTCCCGCCCGCCAGTTGGCAATGCGGCGCGCAAGGCGGCCGCGAAGAATACTCATCATTCTCTCCTTCGGTCATCGTGCCCCACGTCGCGCGTGCAATATTTCTCAACTGTCAGTGGGTTGAGGGCGTCTTGCACGGGATGCTACATAGGAAGGCGCGGGCGGGGCATGAATGACAGATTGGCCACCTCACATGACCGCACGTTCAAATTCGATTGCTGATGATCCGCTGGGCGCCATCCTGGGCATGATCAGGCTCAGTGGTGCCGTGTTCATCGACAACCATTTCACTGCGCCATGGTCGGTCCTGTCCTCGGTGACGGTGCAGGATTGCGTGCCCTTTCACATGAATCCGCGCCAGCTTGTTGCCTATCATCTCGTCACGGAAGGCCGCTGCTTTGTCTCGCTCCCGGGGCACGCGCCGCTCATTGCGGAGGCAGGCGATGCCGTCATCCTGCCGCGCAACGATGCGCATGTCATGTCGAGCGACTTTGGTCTGCCGCCCATGCCTGCCGAGGAGTCCGTCATTCCGGGCGAAGAAGGCTCGGTCGCCTGTTGCAGACTGGGCGGCGGTGGCGCGCTCACCCGCATCTACTGCGGCTTTCTCGCCACCTCGGAGGAATCCAATCCGGTCTTCGAGGCCCTGCCACCTCTGCTCAAGATCAGCATCAACGAATGCGAATCCTATGACTGGATCGAAAGCTCCATGCGCTACGCCATCCAGGAGATCGTCCAGGGCCGCCTTGCCTCATCGACCACAATGTCACGGCTGGCGGAGCTTCTGCTGGTCGAGGCCCTGCGCAAGTACATGTCGTCCGGCGAAGCGGACTACCGCTGGCTCGCCGGCTTCCGCGACCGCCAGGTGGGCCGTGCCCTCAGCCGCCTCCATCAGGATCTCGCCCATGACTGGACGGTGGACGTACTGGCCCGCGAGGCCGGCATGTCGCGCACCGCCTTTTCCAACCGCTTCAGCGAACTCACCGGTCTGTCGCCCATGCGCTATGTGGCCGACTGGCGCATGCGCGCGGCGCAGACGCATCTGAAGGACGGCGGCCACACCGTCGCCGCCGTCGCTGCCAAGGTGGGCTACGAGTCGGAGGAAGCCTTCAGCCGCGCCTTCAAGAAGAACTTCGGCACCGCCCCCGCCACATGGCGCGAACGCGAAAGGGACTGCGCCTGAACAGATTGCGCCTGGGCCTGACATGAAAAAAAGGGCGCAGCCTTGGCTGCGCCCTCGTTACGTTCAGTGGTGGCTGTCTCAGCCGGCGATCTTCTGCTTCAGGTCGCCCTTGGCATAAAGCTTGGCCATGTCCGCGAGCGGAATGACCTTCTTGATCTTCGAGGCCTGGCCCGCCGTGTTGAATTCGTTGAAACGCTGCGTGCACAGCTTGTTGATCGCATCCATGCCCGGCTTCAGGTACTTGCGCGGATCGAACTCCGAAGGCTCCTCGGCGAAGACCTTGCGGATGGCGCCGGTGAGCGCCATGCGGTTGTCGGTGTCGATATTGATCTTGCGCACGCCGTTCTTGATGCCGCGCTGGATTTCTTCCACCGGCACGCCCCAGGTGGGCTTCATCTTGCCGCCGAACTTGTTGATGATCTCCTGCAGGTCTTCCGGCACGGACGACGAGCCATGCATCACCAGATGCGTGTTCGGAAGCTTCTTGTGGATCTCTTCGATCACGTGCATCGCCAGCACCTTGCCGTCCGGCTTCTTGGTGAACTTGTAGGCGCCGTGCGAGGTGCCCATGGCGATGGCGAGCGCGTCCACGTCCGTTTCCTTGACGAACTTCACCGCTTCATCGGGATTGGTGAGCAACTGGTCGTGGGAGAGCTTGCCTTCCGCGCCGTGGCCGTCTTCCTTTTCGCCTTCGCCCGTCTCCAGCGAACCGAGAACGCCAAGCTCGCCTTCAACCGAAATGCCGCCGAGATGCGCCATCTCCGTCACCTTCTTGGTGACGCCCACATTGTAGGCCCAGTCGGCCGGCGTCTTGCCGTCGGCCTTGAGCGAACCGTCCATCATCACCGAGGTGAAGCCGGACTGGATTGCCGTCATGCAGGTCGCGGCCTCGTTGCCGTGGTCGAGATGCACGCAGACGGGAATGTGCGGATAGATTTCCGTCACCGCGTCCATCATGTGCTTGAGCATGATGTCGTTGGCGTAGGAGCGGGCGCCGCGCGACGCCTGGATGATCACCGGCGAGTCGGTCTTGTCCGCCGCCGCCATGATGGCCAGCGCCTGTTCCATGTTGTTGATGTTGAATGCGGGCACGCCGTAGTCATGTTCGGCGGCGTGGTCGAGCAACTGGCGAAGGGTGATGCGGGCCATGGTGATCGTCTCTCCTGAAGGGGTGAAGCTGGTTCCGGCGCAGGCGATAACGGAAAACACTGGCCGGGTAAAGGCGTCTGAGGGGCGCACCTCAGACGGAACCGTCATCCTCGATATTGAGCACGATTCCGCAGGCTTTGCAGTGCACGGCGTCGTGGTCGTGGCGCCGCAGCCCGCAGGCCGGGCACCTGTGATCCACCTTGGGGGGCCGCAGCATCACCTGCACCAGCCGCAGGAACAGCGTCACGCCGGCGATCATGATGACCGAGGCAATGAGATGCCCCCACGTTCCCTCCAGCACAATGTCGCCAAACCCCGTTGTCGTCAGCGCCGTCACGGTGAAGTAAAGCGCGTCGGCATAGTTTACGATCTTGGGATTGATGACGTGCTGGGTCTCGTAGACGATGGCCGTCATGATGAACATGAAGACACCGAGGTTGATCGAGGCGGTGAAGGTCTGCTCGTTGCGGCGGATGAAGGGAAAGTCCTTTTTCAGCCGCCGCATGATGAGGTAGCTCCGCCCCAGCCGCAAGAGCCGGGCCACGCGCAGGAAGGCAACCCCTTCGCCCGCCAGCGGCGCCAGCAGCGATACGATGACAACGAGGTCGACAAGTCCCAGTGGACTGAACAGATGCCGGACCTTGTGTTCCGAGGTCCACAGGCGCGCCAGGAAATCCAGCGTCAGGACGATGCCGATGGCCGCATCCAGATATTCGGTGCCCTTCCAGTGCAGGAAGGACGAGACGATCAGGAAAAGAATGGTGACGAGGTCGAACGCGAGCAGCGCATAACGGAACCGGTGCGCGGCGTAGGAGTCGCCTTCGTAGTAGTATTCAACCCTGTCCCTGAATGTCATCGCCCGCCCCTCGGCGGCAATCATAGCGTGCGGTTGCGCAAGACGTCCAGAACACCAAGTTTGCCGAGCGCAGGAAGTTTGATGGCGAGGTCATTGAAGTCGACTCCGATGGTCGAGCCCAGGAGGTGCAGTTCAACCCCTTCCTCCGTGGCCAGCGTTCCGCCAAAGAGGCCTGCTACCGACACCGTATAGCCTGTCTTGCTTGGCGCCGGCGCGATGCCGGCCCAGCCCAGCCAGTCCTTGCCCACCGCCACGGGAGGCAACTCGGCATGGAAGCCTTCGGTGTTGCGCACCACCCAGCTCACGAAGGTGTTGCTGTTGGGGCCGGGCCACACCGTATAGGTACCGCGTGCCCCATGGGGATAGCGCGCAATCGACGCTTCGATCCGGGGAATGAGCCGCGCCGCTTCCTGTCCGACGAGGCGGTAGATCACCCGCGGCGCGTTGCCGTACCAGTAGGCATCCGCCGCATAGGCGTCCTTGCGCACCGGATTGCCCCAGCCCACCACGTCATAGCGCACCCAATGCTCCGCGCCCCCGGGCTTGACGACAATCGACATGTGTTCGGCAAAGATGCTCTTCCACTGTCCGGTGCGCGAAGCCAGCAGGATGACGGTGGCGTCGCGGGAAGCACGGGCAGGGGGCAACACACCGGAAGAACTCCAGTTCGCCTTGCGCCAGGAGGTCGGCCACCCGTGGGCATAGCCAAGTCCCGTGCCAATGGCGCAAGGGACGAGGATGAGGAGAAGGGAAAACCAGCCGAGGACCTTGAGCATTCGCCGCATGATGCTAGGATGGCATTCCTTTGCGGCAGAACTTCGGCTGAATTTGGGAATTTATGGATATTGACTCCGACGACCGGGAATTGCTCGCAGGCGCGCGCGGACCCGCCATGAAACTGGCCATGGAAATCGTTATGCAGGCCGGCCGCATCATGGGCGCGGAACGCCTGCAGCACGTCACCTTCGCCCATCTCGATGCCTGTTTCTACAACGGCCAGGCCCACATCGACTTCGCCCGGTTCTGTCTCGATCACCGCGCTACCTTCGCCGTGCCGACCTGGGGCAACAACGGCGTGGTCAGCCTCACGCACCCGGAACTCTACCGCAATCATCCCGACACGGAGATGGTGGAAGGGGCACGCAAACTGCTGGAACTCTACGAATTGCTGGGCTGCAAGCCCACATGGACCTGCGCCCCCTATCACATTCCCGGAGGACCGAAATTCGGGGACCAGATCGTTGCGGGCGAAAGCAACGCCGTGAGCTTCTACAATTCCGTCACCGGCGCGCGCACCAACAAATACGGCGACTACCTCGACGTTGCCTGCGCCCTCATCGGCAAGGTGCCCTATGCCGGCCTGCAAACCGACGAGGGGCGCCGCGCCGAAATTCATCTGTCCACGGATGAAATTCCCGGGGACTGGAAGCGCGAGGACATTTTCTACCACCTCCTCGGCCATCACGTTGGCCGCCTGGCCGGCCGCCGCGTGCCCGTGGTCAGTGGCCTGCCGAAATCCGCAAGTGTCGACAACCTGAAGGCCGTAAGCACCGCCGTTGCTTCCTCGGGGGGCGTTGAACTCTGGCACGGGGTCGGCGTCACACCGGAAGCTCCGTCGCTGGACGCAGTCTTCGGCGGCGGTGAGACATTCCGGCTCACCCGCGATGATCTTCGCGCCGCCCAGGCCGCGCTTTCCATTGGCCGCGATGGTCCGCTCGAAGTGGTAGCGCTTGGCACACCGCATTTCTCCACCACCGAATTCCGCGACGTCCTCGCCCTTCTCGATGGCCGCAAGGTGAAACCCGGCCTCCGCTGCATCATCACCACCTCGCGTTTCGTCATGGGCTACATCGAGGACAAGGGCTGGGCCGAAGACTTGCGCCGCGCCGGCGTGGAAGTGATCGGCGACATCTGCAGCTACTATGCGCCCGGCATCAATCCCATGAAGGGCCGTGTCATGACCAACGCCGCCAAGTGGGCCTACTACGCGCCGGGAATGCTGCCGGTCGAAGTCTGCTTCGGCTCCCTGAGTGAATGCATGGAAAGCGCCGTGCGCGGCGAAGTCTGGCGCGATCCGCAATTGTGGAGCGCCCTCTGATGAAAGTTCAGGGCACCATCCTCAATCCCGGCGCCGCCAGCGGTCCAACACGCGTGCTCACCGAACCCGTCAGTTTCTGGGGTGCATTCGATCCGCGCACCGGCGCCATCGTCGACACCCATCACCCGCAATGCGGCACGAAACTGGGCGGTCACATTCTTCTCCTGCCGGAAACGCGGGGCTCCGGCGGCACACCGGGCGGCATCGCCGAAGCAGTACGCCGCGGCACAGGCCCCCTCGGCATCATCCTCATCACGCCGGACATCAATCTCGCTGTGGGTGCGCAGGTCGCGGCAGCGCTCTATGGCAGGGAATGCCCCGTGATCGCCGTTTCCGAACAGGATTACGCAGCCCTTGTGCCGTGCCCCCACCTGACCATCTCGGCGGATGGCGCCATCACCTGACGGGAATGTGAATCTCGACCGCGCCCGGCGCTTCGTCGGACGCGAAGTCGTACACTTCGAACTGCGGGCCATCGGCAACCGTCAGCTTTGCGGCCGGGATCAGGTCATCAAACACCCGCCGCCAGCTATCGCTCAGCGTATCGACGCCGTCGCCGTGGGTGAACACCGCGACCTTGCGTGCGGGAATGATGAGCGTGTGGAGATAGCCGGGAACCTCGCCCGCATTCTCCACCTGCACGGCGGCCATGTAATCCATACGCCCCTTGCCGTCGAAGCGGTGACAGACACCATAGGTCTTGCTGCCGACCTGACCCGCAATCCGTCCGTAGTCCGGCATGAATTGTTCCCACAGTTCGCGGATGCCGGGCGAGGGGCCGATAGCAAAGGTCCCGTTCCGCCCCGCAAGGACGAGGGCGGATGAAGTTGCGATGTGAAGCAGGTCTGTCATGTGCAGCGAAAAAAAATGGGATGACAACTTCGAGCAGGCAAACAGGCGACAGGTCAAGGCCTTTGTGCGCGCCGCCCCATCATGCCGACGCGCAGCATGTAGCCGATGATCAGCGTATCGGCGACAACAAGACCGCTGATCACGATGAGCCCGCTCTCCCCGCCAATATATTCCAGCACCATGGGCGATGCCGTGCCGGACATGCGCGTCACAGCGGACCACGCCACGTTCACGGCACCGTGGGCCAGGGCAGCGGGCCACACGCTCCCCGTCCACAGCCGCAGGAATCCGAAAAAGATGCCTGCCAGTGTCAGCGTCACCAGAAAGAGCGGTGCCACGATCCATGGATTGCCACTGCTGTGATAGAGGTCCGTCGTCAGCAACAGCGGCATGTGCCACACGCCTTGCAGGAATCCGGTGAGCAGGAGTGCCGGCAGCACGCCGAGGCGGAGCAAGCGGGGCAGCATGTATCCCCGCCAGCCCACCTCTTCGCCCATTGCAAAGAGCGTCGAGACAACGAGTCCCGCCAGCACATCCGCGAGCGCCAGCACCAGGTTCGCGGTCGTATCGAGCGGCCGGAACACCGTCAGGCCAGTGGCCACGAGAACCAATAGCCCCACGCCATGAATCAGCAGCGGTGCAAACAGGGCCAGCGGCCAGGCTTTCCACCCGGCGGTGGTCAGTCCCAGTGAAACCGCAAAGCTGCGCCATCCCCCTTCCGGGGCGATTGCCGCCTGCATCAGCAGCACCGCCACCGCGGGCGTCAGCATGGTCAGCGGCAGGCTGGCTACACCCACCCAGGGTACGGCAAGCCGCACAAGGGTCGCCAGGAACAGCGTGATCCCGTAGAAGAGCAGGGCATGGCGAACGGCGGACGATTGAGGCATGGTCTGCTCCAGCACACGTCCCCGGCCCGGCCCTGACTATACCCCGGCGCGGGCGGAATGCAGCATCCCCTTTGCCGGGAGGGGGCGGGGCCCCCGGGATTTGACTTCCCCTGCCGTTTCCCCTATGTCGCCCGTCATCTCACTAACGTCTTGAACGTTACGAGGTCCTTGCACACATGGGGTCAGGGCAACGGGCGGGCAAATCTCGGATTTGCCAAGCGAAGTTGCTCAAGACAAGAATTCCCGGGAGGTGCAGCGGCCAGCATCCGGCAGCGCGTTCGCGCCCCCGGGTGTCGTTTTCGTTTGGGATTACAGGATGACGCAATGTTCGAAACCTTAAGCGAGCGCCTGACAGGCATCTTCGACAAGCTCACCGGCCGCGGTGCGCTGTCGGAAGCTGACGTCGATGCCGCCATGCGCGAAGTCCGCCGCGCCCTTCTGGAAGCCGACGTTGCCCTCGAAGTGGTCAAGACCTTCACGGAGAAGGTCCGCGAAAAGGCCGTGGGTGCCGAGATCGTCAAGTCGATTAAGCCCGGCCAGATGGTCGTCAAGCTCGTCCACGACCAGCTTGTCGAAACCCTGGGCTCGGACCAGGCCGCTCTCAATCTCCGCGCCTCGCCTCCGGTCGCCATTCTCATGGTCGGCCTGCAGGGCTCGGGCAAGACCACCTCTACCGCCAAGATCGCCAAG
The DNA here is from genome assembly GCA_016710435.1 of Hyphomicrobiales bacterium. Classification (NCBI taxonomy): domain Bacteria; kingdom Pseudomonadati; phylum Pseudomonadota; class Alphaproteobacteria; order Hyphomicrobiales; species Hyphomicrobiales bacterium. Next base: position 1,975,116 of record JADJVV010000001.1, read on the forward strand.
CGCCTGCAGGAGCGAGAGAAGCGCAAGGTCCTGATGGCGTCGCTCGACACGCGCCGTCCCGCCGCGCAGGAGCAGCTGGAAATTCTCGGCAAGCAGGTGAAGGTGGATACGCTCCCCATCATCAAGGGCGAAAGCCCGGTCGCCATCGCCAAGCGCGCCATGGGTGAAGCCCGCAAGGGCGCCTATGACGTCGTTATGCTCGATACCGCAGGCCGCCTGCACATCGACGAGGAACTCCTCGCCGAAGCCGCCGCCGTGCGCGACATCGCCAAGCCCAAGGAAACACTGCTCGTCGCCGATGCGCTGACCGGCCAGGACGCCGTCAACCTCGCCCGCGCCTTCGACGAGAAAATCGGCATCACGGGCATCGTCCTCACCCGCATCGACGGCGATGGCCGCGGTGGTGCGGCCCTGTCCATGCGTGCCGTCACCGGCAAGCCCATCAAGCTCATGGGTACTGGCGAAAAGCTGGATGGCCTTGAGGATTTCCATCCCAGCCGCATCGCCGGCCGCATCCTTGGCATGGGCGACGTCGTCTCGCTCGTGGAAAAGGCAGCGCTCGAAATCGACCACGAGAAGGCCCGCAAGATCGCCGAGCGGATGCGCAAGGGCGCCTTCGACATGAACGACCTTGCCGACCAGCTGAAGCAGCTGGAACGCATGGGCGGCATGGGCGGCGTGATGAAGATGCTGCCCGGCATGGGCAAGGTGCAGAAGCAGCTGGAGGGAACCGATCTCGACAAAACGGTGTTCAAGCGCCAGCTCGCCATCATCGGTTCCATGAACAAGCGCGAGCGCATGACGCCGAAGATCATCGACGGCAAGCGCCGCAAGCGCATCGCCGCTGGCTCGGGCACCAAGGTGGAGGAGGTGAACAAGCTCCTCAAGATGCACCTGCAGATGTCCGGAATGATGAAGCAGATGGGCTCCGGCAAGGGCATGTTCGGCAAGATGTTCGGCGGCAAGGGCATGCCGAGCGAAGCCGAAATGGAAGCCATGCAAAAGGAACTCGCCGGCATGGATCCCAACAGCCTTCCGCCGGAACTCCGCGACCTCGCCCAGGGCGGGGGATCGGGCGGCGGATCGTCCGTACCCGGACAAATGCCCGACCTCTCGAAACTTCTGGGCCCCGGCGGCCCGAAACTCCCCGGACTGGGCGGCGGCTTCGGTGGCCTCCCTGGTCTCGGCGGCAATCCCTTCAAGGGCCTTCCCGGCCTTGGAAAGAAAAAGTGATCAATCCCTTTCAGTCATTACAGGAGAAACCAACATGGCACTGAAAATCCGCCTCGCGCGCGCTGGCTCGAAGAAGCGTCCTTACTATCACATCGTCGTCGCCGCGGCGACGAGCCCGCGTGACGGCAAGTACATCGACGTCGTCGGCTCCTTCAACCCGCTCCTCGCCAAGACCGACGAGAACCGCGTGAAGCTCGACGCCGCCAAGGCTGCCGACTGGCTCAAGAAGGGCGCCCAGCCGACGGATCGCGTGCTCCGCTTCCTCGACAAGGCCGGCCTCAAGAAGCGCGATGCCCGCAACAACCCGAACAAGGCCCTTCCCGGCAAGAAGCGCCAGGAACGCGAAAAGGCCGCCGCTGCCGCTGCCGCCGCTGCTGCTGCCGCCGCTGCTCCGGCTGAAGGCGCAGCCTCGTAATAACGACTGCACGGATGACCAAGGCCGTCCCGCCCTGCGGGGCGGCCTTCGCATGTTGTGGAACGCCCGCGCCGGACCGATTGAATCCTGCGTTGCCTCGCCTATGGTTGGGGAATGCCGTACTTCACCCCCATTGTCGAAAAGCTGCCATCGACCGTTCCCTTCGTTGGTCCTGAAGCGCTCGAGCGGCGCAATGGCGCGAAGATCACCGCGCGCATCGGCGCCAACGAGAATGTTTTCGGTCCCAGCCCGAAGGCGATTGCCGCCATGCAGGCCGCGGCGTCGGAAAGCTGGATGTATGGCGATCCCGAGCACCATGACCTGAAGTCTGCCATCGCCCGCTCTCTCGGGGTCGGGCCGGAAAGCATTGCCTGTGGTGGCGGCATCGATGGTCTGCTCGGCCTTGTCGTGCGCCTCTTCATATCCCCGGGCGATACCGTGGCAACCTCGCTCGGCGCTTACCCGACCTTCAACTTTCACGTCGCGGCAGCAGGTGGAAGACTTGTCACCACGCCCTACGTCAACGACCGCGAAGACCCGCAGTCACTCCTCGGCTTGGCGCGGGCGGAAAAGGCCAAGCTCCTCTACTTCGCCAATCCGGACAATCCCATGGGCAGCCATTGGCCCGCAGCCGATGTGGACCGCCTGATTTCCGCCACGCCGGATGATTGCCTGCTGCTGCTTGATGAAGCCTATGTCGAGTTTGCCCCCGACGGCACGGCGCCCCGCTTCGACACCGCGCGCCGCAACCTGCTGCGTTTCCGCACCTTCTCCAAGGCACACGGGATGGCGGGCATTCGCGTGGGCTATGTGATCGGCGAGGCGCATCTGATTGCCGCCTTCGACAAGATCCGCAATCATTTCGGCATCAGCCGCATCTCGCAGGCGGGGGCCATTGCCGCGCTGGCCGACACCGCATGGATCGCCCATGTGACGGAGGAGGTTGCGGCCGCGCGCCACCGCCTCCAGGCGATTGCCGCAACCAACGGATTGACCGCCCTTCCATCCGCCACGAATTTCGTCACCATTGATTGCGGTCGCGATGGCGCCTTCGCCCGCGCCATTGTCGATGGCCTTCTCACCCACGGCATATTCATCCGCATGCCGGGCGTGGCTCCCCTCAACCGCTGCATCCGCATCTCGTGCGGCGGCGCGGGAGAGATGCAAGCCCTTGAAGCCGCTCTCCCGCGCGTACTGGCAACACTTCGTTAACCCCTTCACAACTCTTCCGGGAAAACTCTGCAAAGGGAGGGCATTCTGCAACGCGCGGTTAATTCCCCCTGCCTATTTGTCACGCTTCAGGGGAAGACGTGTGTTCAAATTCAAGACCATGCTGGGGCTGTTTCAGGTCGACACGAGCAATCCGGCGCTCGTGCAGGCGCAGTCCCGCGCCTTCTCCCAGCAGATTCCCGTCCTCTACGGTATTCTTCTCGCCAACACGTTCTTTGTGTCCGTCACCCACTACCGTATCGCGCCGCTGTTCCTGACGGTCATCCTGCCGGCCTGTTTCTCGATGCTGGCTGCGGCCCGTCTCCTGGGGTGGCGGCGGATGAGCCGCGTCATTCCAACCCACGCCGAAGCGGCCCGCCGCCTGTCATCCACCGTCTTCTTGTCGGTTGCACTGGGATTGGCCTTCACCGCCTGGGGCATCTCGCTCTTTCCCTATGGCGATGCCTACGCGCGCTCGCATGTGGTCTTCTACATGGCGCTCACCATGATTGCCTGCGTCTTCTGCCTCATGCATTTGCGCGCGGCTGCCTATGTGCTCTCCGCCGTTGTCATCATTCCCTTTGTCCTGTTCTTCAGCATGCAGGGAGAAGCGGTGCTGGCAGCGATTGCCGGCAACATGGCCATGGTGACGGGTGCCATGCTCTACATTCTCACCCGGCACTCCAGAGACTTTGCCCTGATGATCACCCAGAGCGACCATCTGGAAAAAGTGAATCGCGAGACCCAGCGCCTCAGCGATGCCAACCGCAAGCTCGCCCATCACGACAGTCTGACTGGCCTGCCCAACCGCCGCAGCTTCATCGAAGAGGCGGAGGCACGTGTCGGCCCACCTGTCTGGAGCAGGCCGCAAGTTCGCGCTCGGAATCGTGGACCTCGATGGCTTCAAGGCCGTCAACGATTTGTATGGCCACGCCACCGGTGACGCGCTTCTGGTGGAAGCAAGCCGCCGCATGTCGGACATTGCCGGCACGGATATTGTCTTCGCCCGCCTCGGTGGTGACGAATTCGGCATCATTGCAGGCGAGAGCGTGGACCTCGTCGCTTTTGGCCGCACACTCTGCGAAATCCTCCGCCAGCCCTACGAACTGGATGATGTCACGGCGGAAGTCACATCCTCCTGCGGCTTCGCGGAATTCGGCACCGAGAGCCCCTCGACCCACGACCTCTTCGAAAACGCCGATTACGCTCTCTATCAGGCGAAGGACAAGGCGGGCGGTCACACCGTCGTCTTCTCCGCCGACCACCGCGCCAATCTCCGCCGCGTCCATCAGATTGACCAGGCGCTCCGCAATGCCGATCTCGATGGTGAACTGGCCCTCGTGTACCAGCCCGTCATCAACACCAAGACCGGCCATGTCGTGACTGTGGAAGCGTTGGCCCGCTGGCGCAATGCCAGCCTCGGCAGCATCGGCCCGGCGCAGTTCATCGCAGCCGCCGAGAAGAGCTCGCTCATCAACCGCGTTACCCTGGTGCTGCTTCGCAAGCTCCTGAACGATCTACGCCTGTGGCCCGAGAATATGACGGCCTCGTTCAACCTCTCGGCCCGCACGCTGGCCTCGCCCGATTCCATGACCCAGATGCTGGGCCACATCCAGCGCAGCGGCATCCAGCCGCATCGCCTGGAATTCGAAGTCACTGAAACGGCCTTGATGATCGACTTCGAAGCGGCCCAGCGTTCACTGCTGATGTTGCGAAATCTCGGCGCCCGCATCGCGCTTGATGATTTCGGCACCGGCTATTCCAGCCTCAGCCATGTTCACCAGTTGCCACTCGACAAGATCAAGATCGACCGCAAGTTCGTGGGCGACATGAGCAAGTCTCCCAAGGCCGCAAGCGTCGTGAAGACGGTGATCGACCTTTGCGACAACCTTGGCATGGTCTGCGTGGCCGAAGGCGTGGAGACCCAGGACCAGGCCGACCAGTTGGCCCGCAAGGGCTGCATCCTCGCGCAAGGCTTCCTGTACGGCCGCCCGGTTGCGGCCCGCGACGTGACCGAACTCCTCCAGCGCCCGGTCATGGCCGTGGAACTGCCCGTGCACGGCTGACGGCACAAGGAATAATGCTACAAGATCAGGTGTTTGCGGCCTGACCTCCAGCTTGCGTCATCAAAGCGGTGGATGGGGCGATGGCCCCGCTTGTCGCCGCCCGCCCGTTGCAGCATGTAGACGCCAAGGAGACCGCTGCCATGACCGCCTTCAAGAAGCCGCACAATCTCACCGTCGTCGACCATCCGCTGGTGCTGCACAAGCTCACCCTCATGCGGGACAAACACACGCCCTCGGCTGTTTTCCGCCAGCTTCTCCACGAGATCAGCCATCTCCTCGCCTATGAAGTCTGCCGCGACCTTCCCATCACCACGCAGACCATCGAGACGCCACTCGCCGAAATGGAAGCGCCGATCCTCAAGGGAAAGAAGCTGGTGATTGTCTCGGTGCTACGCGCCGGCAACGGCCTGCTGGAGGGCATGCTCTCCCTCATTCCTTCGGCCCGTGTCGGCCACATCGGCCTGTACCGCGATCCGGAGACGCTGCAGCCCGTGGAATACTACCTCAAGGTTCCCGAGGACATTGCCGAGCGGCGCACCATCGTGGTTGACCCCATGCTGGCCACCGGCAACTCCGTCTCCGCCGCCGTGAAGCGGCTGAAGGAAAAGGGCGCCCGCGACATCCGCCTCGTCACCCTGCTTTCGGCACCGGAAGGCATCATGCACTTCCATGAGGAGCATCCGGACGTTCCGGTTTTCACCGCCGCGGTGGACAGCCACTTGAACAGCCACGGTTATATCGTCCCCGGCCTCGGCGATGCCGGCGACCGCATGTTCGGCACCAAGTAGGAGTTTCACCAGCCGTTAATCATGCGGCCAAGTGTTCAGACTCTGGTTACGATCTTGCAGGTCTCTGGCGGGTAGTTTTGTCGCAACACGAATTGGGCAAGACATGTCAGCTGGCGCAACCGCACTTTCCGTCGATCTTCCGGCTTCCAGCCTTGCGCGCAAGGCCGACGGTGCGCCGCGCCGCGTGCTCTACGCCGAAGACCAGGTTTCGTCGCGTGTCGTCACCAAGGCCATGCTGGAAAAGATGGGCTTTGAAGTGGAAGCCGTGGACGATGGCGAAGTGGCCGTCGAGAAGGCCCGCGAGGGCTTGTACGACATCATCCTGCTCGACATTGAAATGCCCGTGATGGATGGCGTTACTGCCGCCCGCATCATCCGCGGCGAGATCGACAGCCACCGCAACACACCCATTCTGGCGCTTTCGGCCTTCCTCGCCGATTCGACTGAACAGTCCGATTGGCGCAACGCCTTCGATACCGCCGTGCCGAAGCCCGCCAACAGCAACGAGCTGCAGCGAGCCATGGCCCGCGCCATTGCCAGTCACACGGCAGGCGAACGGCCTTGCGCCGTCACTGCCGTTCTGGAACAGAAACCTGCCGCCAATATCTGGGACTCGATCCGCGAGATCATGCCGGCCCGCAGCCTGACCGCCCTTGTGCTGTCGGCCAGCGACGAGATGAACCACCTCGCCCTGGCGCTGTCGGCGGCGCGTGAGGCGGGCGAGATCGAACACCTCCGCCATTACCGTCACGCCCTTGCCGGGCTTGCCCGCAATTTCGGCATCACCGAACTCGACCAGATGATCACAGCGACGCGGGAAGCGCCGCGCGGCCTCAACATGTCGGCGGTATTTGCCCTGATAGAAGAGTGGCGCCGCAGCCATCTCCTGCATTGAACGAATAAAACAAGAAGAGCGTCAGACGAAAAGGGCCGCTGTCAACAGCGGCCTTTTTTGCAGCCTGCGCGGAGCAGGCCCGAACGGTATGTGTGCTTACGCCTTCTCGGGCGTGGAGGAACCGGCATCCGGCTTGGCATCGAAGGCGGCCAGCATGTGAAGGACTTCGGCGAAGTCGGGGCTGATGCGGCGCGGACGCTTGGGCATCACGATTTTCTTTTGCGGTTCGGACGGTGTCATGGTGGTCTGTGTCATCACTGAATTCCCTGTTGGTCGCAGTTTATTGCGTCGAACTTAAGGAGAAACTAAGCGCCGCTGCCTGAATTGGGCCGCAACGATCCGTTCATCAGCAATTCATCAGGAAGCAGTTGCTAGGGCAGGCTTGAACACAGAATCGTGAGTTTGAGGCCCGCACTCAATCTGTAACAATTCCTGTGGCAGCACTACAGTTGCTCACGAGCACAGTCCAGGACAGGAGAACAGAATGAACGTGATGACCAGAACCCTTCTTGCCGCGGCGGCAGGCATGATGATCACGGCAACGGCGGCACTCGCCGGACCTGCTGATGATGCCATTCAGGGCCGACAGGGCTGCATGAAGGCCAATGGCGCTGCGATGGGCGCCATGGTGCCGATGATCAAGGGCGAAAAGCCCTATGACGCGGCCGCCGTTGGCGATGCGTTGGGCAAGGCTGAAGCAGCCTGCGCTGGCTGGGCCAACTGGTGGGGCGAGAACAGCCAGAAGGGCGAAACCGCCGAAACCTGGGCCAAGGCCGAAATCTGGACTGACAAGGCCGGCTTCGAAGCGGCAGGCGCTGCCTATGGCAAGGCCTTTGGCGCGCTGAAGGGAACGACGGACGAAGCCAGCTTCAAGACCGCGTTCGGCGAATTCGGCGGCACCTGCAAGGGCTGCCACGAGAAGTTCCGCCGTCCGAAGGAATAAGATCATTTCCAGGCTTTTCTCAAAACGTAACCTCTCCGTCCTGGCGCTGCTTGCAGCGCTGGGACTCGCCAGCTTCTGGGCACTCTCTGCCCCGCAACCGCTGACGGCCGCCGAACTTCCGGCCCACACGGGCGACGTCGCCAACGGTGAGCGCCTCTACAATGCTTCCGGCTGTCACTCCTGCCATCTGCCGGGCCCCGATGCCGTGGGCGTCGATGCGGCCCTGCCTGCCGGTGGTGCGCCGCTCAAGACACCTGTGGGCACCTTCTATCCGCCCAATCTCACGCCCGATCCCGAGACGGGTCTTGGCCAGTGGACGGACCTCGAATTCGTCAATGCCGTCCAGCGCGGCATCGGAAAGTCCGGAGGCCATCTCATTCCGGCCTTTCCCTACACATCCTATGCACACATGACGCGTGAGGACGTGCTCGACATCCGCGCCTATCTCGCATCGCTGCCGGCCGTGAAGAATCCCGCCAAGCCACAGGACGTGGCGTTCCAGCCCATCGTTCGGCGCGGCATTGGCCTGTGGAAGCGCATGGGCCTGGACACGGCGGTGACGGCCCCGGACCCGGCGCAATCCGAGACCTGGAATCGCGGACGCTACATCGTCAACGGCGCAGGCCATTGCAACGAGTGCCACACGCCGCGCACCGTGATCATGACCAGTGATTTCTCACGCTATCTCGCCGGTGGTCCGCATCCCGAAGGCGAGGGCAAGGTGCCGAGCCTGCGTGGTCTCATCGAACGTGGCCGCTACAAGGATGCGAACGACATCAAGCTGGCGCTGCAGAACGGTGAACTGCTCGGCTACGACAAGCTCTCATCCGGCGGCATGGGCAAGGTCCAGAGCAACATGGCGAAACTCCCTGACGCCGACGTCGCTGCGATTGCGGAATACATCGCCAGCCTCAAATAACGGTTGGCCCGCCTCGTGCGGGCCATTCCTCGTCACAGCAATTCTTCCAGATGTGGAATGAGCGGAATATCGGCGGGCGGCATCGGGTATTCGCGCATTGCCTTCGGCCACACCCATTTCAGTGTCTGCCCTTCCTGCGCCGCAACCTGCCCCTTCCAGCGGCGGCAGACGTAGAGCGGCATCAGCAGGTGGAAATCCGCATAGGCGTGGCTGGCGAAGGTGAGGGGTGCGAGGCAGGACTCCGCCACGTCGATTGCAAGTTCTTCCTTCAACTCGCGAATGAGTGCCGCCTCAGGCCGTTCACCCGTTTCAATCTTGCCGCCGGGAAATTCCCACAAGCCTGCAAGCGTCTTGCCTTCGGGACGCTGCGAGATGAGCACGCGCCCGTCGGCATCGACAAGCGCTACGGCGGCGACGAGGAGCAGCCGCATCAGCTGCGGTAGGAGCCGTTGATGTCGATGTAGCGGTGCGTCAGGTCGCAGGTCCACACCTGCGCCTTGCCCTTGCCGACGCCAACGTCCGCCGCGATCTTGATGTCGCGGCCCTTCATGTGCGGCATGATCTCCGCTTCCTTGTAGGCAGCATCGCGCATGCCCTTTACCGCCACCTGCACGCCGCCGATGCGGATGCGGATCTTGTCGCGGATGGCCTTCTCGCCAGCCTTGCCGATCGCCATGACGATGCGGCCCCAGTTGGCGTCTTCGCCGGCAATCGCTGTTTTCACCAGCGGCGAATTGGCGATACTCATGGCAATGCGGTGCGCGGCCGTGTCGCTCTCCGCACCCGTCACAGTGATATCGATCAGCTTCTCCGCCCCTTCGCCATCCTTGGCGACCTGAAGCGCAAGGTCATGGCACACCTCATGCAACGCCTTGGCGAAGCCCTTGAGCCGGGCATCAGATGCCGTCTTCAGTCCCTTGACCGGTCCGGCAGCACCCGTGGCGAACAGCAGCACCGTGTCTGAAGTCGAGGTATCTCCATCCACCGTCACGCAGTTGAAGGTCTTGGCCACGCTGGCGGAGAGGAGGGCCTGCAACACCTTGGCGGGAATGGCGGCATCGGTGAAGATGAAGCTCAGCATCGTCGCCATGTCCGGCGCGATCATGCCCGAGCCCTTGGCAATGCCGTTGATGGTGACGGGCTTGCCGTCGAGTTTCACCGTGCGCGTCGAAACCTTGGCGAAGGTGTCCGTGGTCATGATGGCGCGCGCGGCATCATTCCAGCCGTCTTCGACGGCGGCCGAGGCCAGCCCGCCGATGGCATTGACGATGAAGGAGGGATCAAGCGGCTCGCCGATCACGCCGGTCGAGGCTTGGTAGATGGTCTCAGGCTTTGACTTGAAGGCTTTCGCCGCGGCGGAGGCCACGGCCTTCACGGTAGCCGTTCCCGCCTTGCCGGTAAACGCATTGGCATTGCCCGCATTGACCAGAAGGGCGCGCGCCTTGCCGAGCTTGAGGGCGGCCTTGCACCAGTCCACCGGTGCCGAACTGGACTTGGAGCGCGTCAGGCAACCCGCCGCCGTGGTGCCCTCGGCCATGAGCGCCAGCAGCACATCGGGCCGGCCCTTGTAGCGAATGCCCGTGGCAGCCGCCGCCAGCTTCACGCCGGAAATGGAGGGAAGGCGCGGAGTTTCCGCCGGCGCCAGGGGTGAAACGACATGCGCCATGGTAGAGTATCCCGCCGTTGGAAGTCTGATCAGTTGCCCGTGGAATCTTCGGGGATGAGAAGGTCGCCCTTGCCGGTCGTGTCACCGCCATCGCCACCATCTGCAGCCGGTGGCGTGTCACCACCTGTGGTGCCGACATTGGCCTTCTTGGCCTTCTCCTGAAGGGCGCGGCGCTGGGCTTCCGCTTCCGCCGCCACCTTCTTCAGGTCCTCGTCGAGGATCTCAACCTTGGCGACGTCGTGGAGGCTCGTCAGCGTCTCCTGCACCTTCTGGCGCACGAGGGCATTGCGGATGGCGCCCTTCACCTGGTCGTAAGGCTGGGCTGCACCCATCTTGCGGTCTTCGAGCTTGATCACGTGCCAGCCGAAGTCCGTCTTCACGGGCTTGGAAAGTTCACCCTTCTTCAGGGCGAAGGCGGCCTTGGAGAACTCCGGCACCATTTCCGGCGCGGTGAAGTAGCCGAGGTCACCACCGTAATCCTTCGATCCGTCGAGGCTGTACTGCTTCGCCAGGTCTTCGAACTTCTCGCCGGCCTTCAGTTTCTCGACGATGCTGTTGGCTTCCTTCTCGCTGGCGACAAGGATGTGGCGGGCGCGCACGCGCTCGGTTTCCGTGACCTTCTTGGCCTCTTCGTCATAGACCTTGCGGACCTGCTCTTCCGTCACCTGCGGAGCGATCTTCTGGGCGAGGTAGCTGTCGCGCAGGGCCTTGGCCTGGTAGGCGGCGAGGCGGCGCTTGTAATCATCCGTTTCGGCAAGCCCGTCCTTGTTGGCGAGCTGGGCGAGGAGGTGGCGTTCCACCAGGAACTGCACCACGAAGGGGTAGCGCAGCTTCTTCGGCAGGTTGGGCAGCTGGCCGATCACGTCGTCGAAGGCCATGCGCACTTCGGAGGCCTTGATTTCGTAGCCGTTGACCGTGGCCACCACCTTGTCTTCACCTTGCAAGGCAACCGCCTCGTCCTGGGCGCGGGCGGGAAGTGTGCTCAAAAGCACAAGGGCAGCGCCGGCGAGGGCGGAAGTGATCGAGAAGCGATTGCGCAACATGGAAGGTCCAACTGTTCAAAACGGGGAACGGGCGAGCCGCTCATGGCGAGGAAAAAAGGCGACAATGTGCTCGGCGCACACCTTTCCTGCCTCCTGAGAGCCGTCCCTGCTCGGCGCGACATTGGGCTTGAGATCAAGGACTTGCAAGGGCTTCTGCATGTCGCCTGCAACCTGTTGCGGCATTGCAACAGGTTGAAATCCCTTTTCCGATAGCCCATCTCCGGCGGCAGTGCGGGTCTGCCAATTGTTCTTGGCGGCCAACTTGGCTAGACGTGCCTCGGAATGGCGGCTTAATGCCCGCAAAAGGATGCGAATCACATGTTCGGACTGAAAAAGCTGGCACAGGCCGTGTTTGGCACGACCAACGACCGGAAGGTCCAGGCCTATGCAAAGCGGGTTCCCGCCATCAACGCCATGGAAGCGGAGTTTGCCCAGCTTTCGGATGCGGAACTGAAAGGCCTGACCGGGAAATTCCGTGCCGAACTCGCTGGCGGCAAGTCCCTCGACGACCTCATGACCCCCGCCTTCGCCGCCGTCCGCGAAGCCTCCAAGCGCACCCTCGGGCTCCGCCATTTCGACGTCCAGATGATCGGCGGCATGGTGCTGCATGAAGGCAAGATCGCCGAAATGAAGACGGGCGAAGGCAAGACGCTTGTCGCCACGCTCCCGGTCTATCTGAATGCGCTCGCGGGCAAGGGTGTCCATGTCGTCACCGTGAACGATTACCTCGCCAAGCGCGACTCCGCCTGGATGGGCCAGGTCTATGCCGCTCTCGGACTGACCACGGGCGTGATCGTGCACGGACTGGACGACCGCGAACGTCACGCCGCCTATGCCTGCGACGTCACTTACGGTACCAACAACGAACTGGGCTTCGACTATCTCCGCGACAACATGAAGTACCATCTCGAAGAGATGGTCCAGCGCGGCCATTCCTATGCCATCGTCGACGAAGTGGACTCGATCCTCGTCGATGAAGCGCGCACGCCGCTCATCATTTCCGGACCCGTCGACGACAAGTCCGACCTGTACAACGCCCTCGACCGCTTCATTCCGGAATTGACGGCGGAAGATTACGAGCTGGACGAAAAGCAGCGCTCCATCTCGCTGACCGAAGCAGGCAACGAACACCTTGAGCGCATTCTGTCCGCCGCCGGCATGCTGAAGGGGGAGAACCTCTACGACGCTGCCAACGTGACGATCGTCCATCACATGCAGCAGGCGCTCCGCGCCCACAAGCTGTTCCAGAAGGACAAGGACTACATCGTCAAGGATGGTCAGGTCATCATCATCGACGAATTCACCGGCCGCATGATGCAGGGCCGCCGCTATTCGGAAGGCTTGCACCAGGCGCTGGAAGCCAAGGAACACGTGGCCGTGCAGCCGGAAAACGTGACGCTCGCCTCGATCACCTTCCAGAACTACTTCCGCCTCTATGGCAAGCTCTCGGGCATGACCGGCACGGCCGCGACGGAAGCCGAAGAATTCATGGACATCTACAATCTCGATGTGGTGGAAATTCCCACCAACGTCGACGTGGCGCGTCTCGACGAAGACGATGAGGTCTATCGCACCGCCAAGGAAAAATACGAGGCCATCGCCGCCACCATTCGGGAGGCACGCGAACGCGGCCAGCCCGTGCTGGTGGGCACAACCTCTATCGAGAAGTCGGAAGTGCTCTCCGGCCTCCTGAAGGCGCAAGGCTTCGACCACAACGTGCTGAACGCCCGTTACCACGAGCAGGAAGCCAGCATCATTGCCCAGGCCGGCGCCCCGGGGGCCGTCACCATCGCCACCAACATGGCGGGCCGCGGCACCGACATCAAGCTGGGCGGCAACCTCGACATGCGGATTGCCACCGAACTTGAGGGAATTCAGCCGGGTGCGCAGCGCGATGCCGCCATCGCCCGCATCAAGGACGAGATCGAAGTCAACAAGCAGAAGGTCATCGCCGCCGGTGGCCTCTTCGTCATCGGCACCGAGCGCCATGAAAGCCGCCGCATCGACAACCAGCTGCGTGGCCGTTCCGGCCGCCAGGGCGACCCCGGCCGTTCGCGCTTCTACCTGTCGCTGGAAGATGACCTGATGCGCATCTTCGGCTCCGACCGTCTCGACGGCATGCTGACCAAGCTCGGCCTCAAGGATGGTGAGGCCATCATCCATCCGTGGATCAACAAGGCCCTGGAGAAGGCCCAGCAGAAGGTCGAAGCCCGCAACTTCGACATTCGCAAGAACATCCTCAAATACGACAACGTGATGAACGACCAGCGCAAGGTCATCTTCGAGCAGCGCATCGGCCTGATGCGCGGCGAGGAGATCGCCGAGACGATCGACGACATGCGCCAGGACGTCGTGAACGAAGCCATCGCCCGCCACATCCCCGAGAACGCCTACGCCGAGCAGTGGGATGCGCCGGGCCTGCGCGAAGACTTGCGCCAGCACGTCGCCATCGACTTCCCCGTCGAGGACTGGGTGAAGGAAGAAGGCATCGCCGACGAGGAAATCAAGGAACGCGTGCTGACCGCTGCCAACGACTACTACGGCCAGAAGCGCGAGAAGTACGGCAAGTCCATCATGGACCAGGTGGAAAAGGCGGTTCTGCTGCAGACGCTTGATCGTCTGTGGCGCGACCACATCGTCACCGTCGATTACCTGCGCCAGGTCATCCACCTGCGCGGCTATGGCCAGCGTGACCCGCTGAACGAATACAAGACCGAAGCTTTCAACCTGTTTTCGGCCTTGCTCTCGCAGCTGAAGCAGATGGTGACGGGCCAGATGATGCGGATCGAGGTGCAGACCCGTGCCGCCGGTGAAGATGACATGCTGCCGGACGAGGACGAACTGCCCGACATGGCCGCCCATCACATGGACCTCACCTCTGGCGAGGACGACGTGGGCGAGGGCGCAGGCCTGGCGCTGGCCTCGCCACCGCCCCGCAACGCCGAACGCAAGCGCGACCCCAAGAAACCCGAAACCTGGGGCGACGTCGCCCGCAACGACCCATGCCCCTGCGGCTCCGGCAAACGCTACAAGCACTGCCACGGCGCGTTTGTTTAGGCGTCAGCCGGCGCGAAGCTCCGGCCTTGCCCAATCGATGAGGCGGCCTGCCAGTTTCCAGCCGGCGATGGCGATCAGCGCTCCGGCGTAACCGTCGATGGCGTAATGCCAGGCGAGGTGCACCGAGCCCAGGAAGATCATCGCCGCAAAGGCGGAGAGCATGAGGCCGAGCCAGCGCTTGCCCGAGGCAAAGCCGAGCACCGCAAAGAGCACCGACGTGCCCACGTGCATCGATGGCATGGCGGAGATACCGTTCACCAGTCCGGTGCCCGTCTCATAGGTCTTCCACAACTCGTTCATCACATTGAGTGACCAGATGGGATAGGTCTGGTTGGCGGTCGCAAGCCAGGCCATCGCCAGTGTGTAAGGATCTGCACCGGGCAGGAGCCGGCCATAGAAGCAGGGGCCGACGGACGAGAAGACCGTTCCCAGAACGCAGGTGCCCAGAAACCACGTCAATGTGAAGCCGAGCAGGAAATGCAGGCGAAGCCGCGAGTCCTGTCCGCTGAAGCCCTGCCAGAACCACAGCGTGAACATGACGAAGAACCAGATGTTGTAGTTCACGTTCAGGATGAAGGTGACAAGCGGTACGTTGAGGAACGCCAGCCATGTGTAAGGCTGCGCGCCGAAGTGAACAGCCTGATCCCACTGCGCGAAGGATCCGTCCCAGGAAAACGGGTGTGCGGCGGGAATGGCCTTCTTGATGAAGGTGTAGCCCACCATGTAGGCGCTCATGAACAGGAAGGCGTGCACCGCGTTGCTCACGCGCATCGGCGCCAGATAGTCGTCACGGAGCTTGTGCCACAGGGCCAGTGTCACGCTGCCCGTGTTGCCGCTGCGGGCATGGCGGATGATTTCGCCCACCAGTCCAAGCAGGATCATGACGCCCAGGATCAGCAGCACCGGACCCGTGAACAGCTTCACCATCTGGAAATCAAACGGAAGATCGAGCACCCACGCCTCGCCGAGGGCCGCCACCATGACGATCGCGGCGAAGCCATAGAGCAGGGCGTGGCGGCGGAAGCCGTGCAGCACGGCTTCGAGCACGGCCCAAGGCCGGGAGGGCGGCAGGACGAGGGTCTGGCTGGACATGGCTCCTCCTATCCTGGATTGCCTTAAGGACGGGTTTCGCCGCGGAGTGAACTGGACAAGCGTTAGAATCGTTCTAGAAAGCAGCCATGAAGAGTTTCTCGGACCTCACAGAACAGGAAATCCTCGCCCTCGCCATCTCCAGCGAGGACGACGACGCCCGCGCCTACATGGGCTTTGCAAACGCCTTGATGGACACCTACCCGGCCTCCGCCAAGGTCTTCATCGAGATGGCGGAAGAAGAGCACGACCACCGCCGCGCCCTGACCGATCTTTATCGCAAGAAGTTCGGCGAATTCATTCCCCTCATCCGGCGCAGCGACATCAACGGCTTCGTGCGTCACAAGCCGGCGTGGACGCTCTCCAAGCTGGGCATTGAAGCGATGCGCCAGCGGGCCGAAGTGGTCGAACTGGAGAACTACCGCTTTTACATGCAGGCCGCCGAGCAAAGCACCGATCCGCAGGTGCGCAAACTGCTGCAAACCCTGGCCGCCGCCGAAAAGGGTCACGAGTCGCTGGCGGGCAAACTCGGCCTCAAGCACGTGACGGAAGACGCCAAGATCGACGAGAAGGAGGCCGAACGCCGCCTTTTCCTGTTGCAGGTGGTGCAGCCGGGCCTTGTGGGCCTGATGGATGGCTCGGTCTCCACCCTCGCTCCGCTCTTTGCAGCGGCCTTCGCCACGGGCAACACCTGGGAGACCTTTCTCGTCGGCACCGCCGCGTCACTGGGGGCGGGCATCTCCATGGGATTGGCCGAAGGCCTTTCGGATGATGGCAAGCTGACGGGCCGCGGCCACCCCCTGATCCGAGGCTTGGCGGCGGGCATCATGACGGCGGTGGGCGGCATGGGGCATGCGCTGCCTTACCTCATTCCGGATTTCACCATCGCCACCTGGCTCTCCGTCGCCGTGGTGTTCTGCGAACTCTGGGCCATCTCGTGGATCCGCTACAAGTACATGGACACGCCCTTCCTCAAGGCCGCCTTCCAGATCGCCGTCGGCGGCTTCCTGGTGTTTCTGACAGGGATCCTCATCGGCAGCGCGTAGCCACGTTCACTCTCCATGCTTCGGCTGGAGAGTGGAGTGTGATGCCGCCCTCAGTCGCCGTAGAACGGACCTTCAAGTCCGAGCGCGCGCATCTTCGTCTGCAAGGCGTTCGAGGCTTTCAGCAGGGCCGCGCCGTGACGTTCCATCTGCAGCTTCGTCATGTCGGCCTGCGACGTTGAATCGAGACCAGCGAGAATGGCGGCCACTTCCTCCGCGAGGCCACGGACATCGGCCAGCGCCCGCTTGTTCGCCACCGCCGCCGCAAGGTCGTTGCGGGTGACGCGGCCCACGCCGCTCACCGTCGACGGACCGGCATTGACGAAGCCTTCCGGCAGGTCGCCCTTCAGGTTGCGCACGCGCTTGAACTGAATGACGTCGATGATCTGGTCAACAGCCTGCTTGGCCCCTTCGACACGTGAGACGTGCTCGGTATCGGCGGCCGCATGTGGCAGCAGTTCGATGCGGCCCTTGTACTTTTTCGCCAGCGGCAAGTAGGGGACGAGCGGTCCCGACAGCTTGGCACCCGACTTGAAGAGATCGGCATCGATGGCGGCGTAGCGCACCTGTCCGCTCTTCATCGCCTTGTCGAGCGCCTTCACGTCAACGCATTCGCCGCGATCATAGTTGAGCAGGATGGCGTTCCTGTTGAGCTTGCCGAGGATTGCCGCACTGATGACGCCGGCGTTGGCGAAGGTCTTCGTCTTCGCATCCAGGGGCCCAAGGCCCGTGTGGACGCTGATGACGTCGGCGCCGGTCGCCGCATCTTCCGCCGTCGGCGCGAAGGTGAAGCCTTCCGACTCGATCCAAACCTTGTGGCGCGGGCGCGCGTGAACCTTCACATGCATTCCGAAAATTGCTGCAAGATGAGCCACTTCGCGGCCAATGTTGCCATAGCCGATGATCGCCATGGTCTTGCCTTCCAGCTTCTCCGTCGGGAAGTCCTTCAGGTCCTTGCCGGTGTCGAACTTGCCCGCGGCAGAGCGCTTGTGCAGCGTCTCCACGTCGAGATCGGGCATCACCTTGAGCAGCGCCTTCATGGTCATCTGCGCCGTGGCGCGGCTGTTGAAGCTCGGGGTGTTCATGAGCGGTGCCACACCGCCCGCGCCATTGCCGCCACCCCACGAGCCGCACGCCATGTTGCCGGTGCCGGCGCCGATGCGCACGCCACCCAGCGGGAACTGTGCATCTTTCGGCAGGAAGGTTGCCGCGGCAATCACCGCGTCATACTGGCCCTTGTTGGTGAGCGGCAGGATTTCTGCTTCGGTCGAAAGGTCTGGCATGTAGAAGAAGTGAATGCCCGGCGCATAGGCCTTCCTGGCCGACTGCGGACCGAGGTGGAAATTGCCGCCGCGGCTTTCAATGTGGGCTTTCACATCAGCCGGATCGGGCTTGCCCTTCCTGTCGAAGCGCAGTCCGATGAGATCGGCGATCAGCACCTTGTAGGCGCGCCTGGGGTCATCGACGCGGGGAAGTGCCGCCTGCTTCTTCGGCGCGGGAATGCGGTGGCCCAGCTTTTCCATTTCTTCTTCGAGCACCAGAGCCTTGGCGCGCAGATAGGCATAGGCCAGGTTTTCGGCGAGGGCCGTGATGTCGGATGCCTCGCGAATGCCGCCGATCCAGGCGCGATAATCACCGGGCGTGCCGGGGAAGGCGTTGACATAGCGGGCGACGTCGAGACCCGCTTCGCGCGTGCCATTGGGATGGGTGAGGCCTTCAACGCCGAGCAGCTGCTTCGAGCGCGCGATGATGCGGGCGTGAATGCCGGCATCGCTGATGTCCGCATCATTGACGCGGAGCAGCGTCACGGCAGCGCCGCGGCGCTCGGCCTCGGTCACGCCCAGCTGCAGCAGCGACTGTCCGGCAATCCAGCTGTTAAGCGCCGCGCGGTTGGCAACCGAGCGCGCATTCATGGTTGCGACGGGACCGATCATCTTGGCCACGCGCTGCAGGCCGAAAGTTGTCTCGGCGAAGGCGAGCGTCGAGAAGGTGTTGATGACGCCACCCAGCATCTTGTCGCCAACGGGGTCGTAGAACGGACCGATGTTGACGCTGCGCTCGCCCGAGAGGGGCTTCTTCTGGTCCAGCGGTGTGGCAAGTTTGAGCTGGCGGGGAATGGCCGCGAGCGGCGCCTTGGCATTCCGCTCCACCAGGGCCAGCGCCTGCGGTGTGAAGGAAATGACGAAATAGCCGGAGATGCCGCCGATTGCCTTCTGGAACGGCATGAAGAAGCAGCACTTCTCCGTCACCTGCTTCACCAGGTCATCGCCCCACGGCATCGAACCGAGAAGCGACGTTGCGTCGAGCATGGCGTGGTGTTCGCCCGGATTGCTGTCGATCCAGGCGAGGAGGTTCTGGATTTCGGCCTTGGTATAGGTGGTGGCCCCCGTCGTTTCGTGACCGACGCCGAAGACGAGCTTCACGCCCTTGCCCTGCAACACCGAGGGAGACGGGATGCTGCCTTCGTTCTCGGCGAAATGCAGGCGCGCTTCATCGCCACCCTTGGAGAGGCGCATCAGTTCAATGATCTGGGCGCCCCAGGACTGGCGGAAGAACCCGCCCGCGCTGGCGGCTTCGCTCTCGGGGCGCGGTGTGTCGATGTAGATTTGCTGCGCGGTATCGCCGCCGATCAGGTGCAGCGCCGCCACGGTGAAGCCCGAATGACCGCCGCCCAGGCCCACCGCCATGCGGTTCGACTTCGGGAAACCGAAGTAGGTGTGAATCTCCCGCATCATGTCGAGGATGAACTTGTCGGCGGGATAGCCGCGATGCATGGAGCGGCTGATTTCTGCCACCGTGAAGGGGCCGATGTCCTTGCCGGTGTCGTCGAGCTTGCGATAGTTCTGTTCCAGCCAGCGCTCGAACGCGAAGCGGTTGCGCCGTGCCTCGGTCTCGTCTGCCGCCGCATCGGTGATGGGGCCGACGCCGAAGAAGGGGTTGCTCGTCCGCGCCGGCGGGCCGCCCGCCGTGGCGGCGAGGGTCGCGGCGTGTTGCTGCTTCAGGCTGTCGAGATTGGACATGGGCGGTTTCCTGCACGGGTGAGGCGCTGTTGCGCGGCGGTCTTCTTGATGATCCTTCCTGCGCAGTCTTTCGGCGACGCACCCGCCCGCTGCCGCCAACCCAGCATCATTTTCCGACATGACCCGAGATGACGGACGCACATCATTGCGCCGCCCGCGACGAAAGCCTCAGCTCAGCGCGTCCTTGATCCGGTAGTACAGCATGGCTGCCGCAAGGAGCGGCGTGCGGATGGGACCGCCGGGGAAGGGGAGGTGGCGGAAGCGGGCAAGGAGGTCGAAGCGTTCCGCCGTGCCGCGGATAGCCTCTGCCATCAGCTTTCCATACATTTGCGCCAGCGCCACGCCCTGACCGGAATAGCCGTGGGCATAGTAGGTGGTGGCCGACAACCGCCCGCAATCGGGAATGCGGTTGGAGGTGATGGCGATATAGCCACCCCAGGCATGGGCGATCTTCACATCCGCCAATTGCGGAAAGACCTTGAGCATGCGCGGCCGCATGTAGGCGCCGAGGTCGGAAGGTTCCAGCGTCGAATAGCTGGCGCGCCCGCCGAAGAGCAGGCGGTGGTCCGGCGTGCGGCGGAAATAGTCGACGATGAAATTGCTGTCCGCCACCGCCTCGTTGTCCATGATGAGGCTCTTCGCCCGTGCCTCACCAAGCGGTTCAGTGGTGATGATGTAGCTGGTGACCGGCATCACCCGGCCCGAGAGGGCGGGGACCGTCTTGCCCAGATAGGCGTTGCCGCCAATCACCAAGAACTTCGCCGTCACCTTGCCCGCCGCCGTGCGGGCGAAGGGTGCAGAACCGGTATCGACCTCCAGCACGCGGGAATTTTCGTGAATGCGCACACCCGCCCTAACCGCCGCAGCAGCGAGGCCTGCGAGATAGTTCAGGGTATGGAAATGTCCTGCGCGCGGTTCGCGCATGGCGCCGTGATAGAGCGTCGAGCCCAGCTTGGCCTGCAGCGCCTGCTTGTCGAGAACCGTGCAGCCGGAATAGCCGAGCGCCGCATACTCCTCCGCCCATTCGCGCAGCATGTCCATCTGCGTTGGCTTGGGAATGCAATGCAGGTAGCCCCATGTCAGGTCACAGTCGATCTTGTGGCGCGCAATGCGTGACTCGATCAGCGCCTTGGCCTCTTCGGCGAGGGCGAAACATCTCTGCGCATCGGCCTTGCTGACCTGCGTTTCAAGGCGTGCCTGCCCCGGCGAGAAACCGGTGCAGATCTGGCCGCCGTTGCGGCCCGATGCGCCCGCACCGATGCGGCCCGCCTCCAGCACGATGACCGACAATCCTGCCTCCGCCAGTTCAAGCGCTGCCGAAAGTCCGGTGAAGCCGCCACCCACGACAACGGCATCGCAGGCAACGTCGCCCGCCAGTGCGGGATAGGCGTCGCTCAGCTTGGCCGTCGCCTGGTAGTAACTCTCGGCAATCAGGGATTGTCTCATGCTTTCAACGCTCTAGGCTCCCCCTTCCGGAACGCGCGGAAAGCGGGCATTATTGTCCGGAAATCAATAGCATAGCGAACAATCATGAGTCATCCGAAGTTCGAGGAATACATCACCAGCAACCGCATCAGCGAGGTGGAGTGCCTGGTGGCCGACATGTCCGGCACGGCGCGCGGCAAGATTTTGCCGCCCAAGAAATTCCTCAAGGGCCAGCGCAATCGCGGTCTCCGCATTCCCGAAGAAATCTTCACGCTCACCATCAACGGCCGCTACGTGCAGGAAACGCAAGCGGTGAGCGCCAGCGCCATCGACGTCTACATGGAGCCGGACGTGGATACCGTGCGTGTGGTGCCGTGGTACACTGAGCCCACCGCACAGGTGATCTGCGATGTCTTCCACCTCAACGATGAACCCGTCTCCATCGCGCCCCGCCATGTGCTGAAGCGCGTGCTGCAGCTCTACAAGGAAAAGGGCTGGCGGCCCGTGGTGGCGCCTGAACTGGAATTCTACCTGGTGAAGCGCAACCCCGACGCTGACTATCCGCTGGAGGCCGCCGTCGGGCGTTCGGGCCGCAAGGAGCCGGGTGGCCAGGCCTACGGCATCGACGCTGCCAACGATTTCGATCCGATCGTCGAGGACATTTACGACTACTGCGAGGCGCAGGAGCTGGACGTCGACACACTCTCGCACGAGAGCGGGCCGGCACAGCTGGAGATCAACTTCAACCACGGTGATCCGCTGGACCTCGCCGACCAGGTGTTCCTCTTCAAGCGCACGGTGCGTCAGGCGGCCCTGAAGCACGACATGTATGCCACCTTCATGGCCAAGCCCCACGCCAACGAACCGGGCTCTTCCATGCACATCCACCAGTCGGTGCTGGACCTGCGCTCAGGCAAGAACATCTTCTCGGGCAAGGATGGCAAGCCTTCCAAGTTCTTCCTCAATCACATCGGCGGCCTGCAGCGCTATCTTGCGGCGGCACTGCCCATGTGTGCGCCAAACGTGAATTCCTACCGCCGCCTCGTGCCGGATTCCGATGCGCCCACCAACGTGCACTGGGGCTTCGACAACCGCACGGTGAGCTTGCGCGTGCCCTCGTCCGATCCCAGCAATCTCCGCTTGGAAAATCGCGTGTCGGGGGCGGATGCCAATCCTTACCTTGCTTTCGCCGCGTCGCTGGCCTGCGGCTATCTCGGCATGGTCGAACGCATCAAGCCCTCGGAACCGGTGGAAGGCTCGGCCTACCGCTACGCCCACACACTGCCCATCAACCTTGAGGAAGCGCTGGACAAGCTGAACTACACCAAGGCCCTGAAGCAGGTGCTGGGTGAAAAGTTCGTGGAGGCTTACCAGGACGTCAAGTTCGAGGAAATGCAACACTACCGCCGCGTCATCAGCTCGTGGGAACGGGAATATCTTCTCCTCAACGTCTGAGTGTCATGCTATCACTTTGATTCTGAACCCGGGGACAGGAGTTGCGGCATGATGCTGAAGTGGTTGCAGCGAAGCATTCTGTTGGCAGGTCTGGTGCTGGCTGCACCCTTTGCGGCAGAAGCGGCAGCGCCCGCTTCCGCAGTGCAGTCCGCCGTGGGCGATACGCTCTCCGGCGGGGCCCGCATGCCGCTCCCCATCGAGCGGGTGCGAAGTGCCCTCAGTGCCTTCTATGTGAAAGGCAGGGCGGCGCCCTATTGGGTGGGCACGGGCCACATGCAGCAGTTCCTGCAGCGCTTGCAGAACGCCACGCTGGATGGCCTTGATCCCAATGCCTATCCCATCGATGCCTTGCGTGACCTCGCCTCTGCCGCGCAATCGGGCGGTGCCGCTGAAGGTGCCAAGGCCGAACTCTACTATTCCGCTTTCTTCATCGCCTACGCCGCCGACCTGAAGATCGGCCGCGTCGCGCCGCAGAAGGTCGATCCCAATCTCTTCCGCAACCGCAAGACCATCGATGCGCTGCGGGTGTTGACCGAGATGCAGAAGCAGCAGGACGCGGGCAAGGCACTCTCGCTGTTCGAGCCGCGCAACAATCACTACCAGACACTGAAGCGCATGCTGAAGGCCTACACACGCGTCATCAACGAAGGCTTCGAATGGCCCGTGATCGGCCAGGGCGACAGCCTGAAGCCGGGCGGCAGCGACGCGCGCGTGCCAAAGATCCGCGAACTCCTTTCTTTCACCGGCGACTACGAAGGGCCGGACTCGGCGTCAGCCAAGTATGACGCCACGCTCTTCGAAGCGGTGAAGAAGTTCCAGTTGCGCCACGGCCTTGAAGCCAAGGGCCTGCTCGGCAAGCAGACCGTGACGGCGATGAACGTCAAGCCGGCCGAACGGCAGCGCCAGATCATCCTCAACATGGAGCGCTGGCGCTGGATGCCGGACCAGTTGGGCGACGAGCATTTCCTCGTCAACATCGCCGGCTTCGAACTGGAGTGGGTGCAGGGCAAGGTTGAACGGGAACGCATGGGCGTCGTCGTCGGTGCCGTCGCCACGCAGACCCCGGAGTTCTCACACCAACTGGAATATGTCGAACTCAATCCCACGTGGACGGTGCCCTACACCATCGCCACCAAGGAAATGCTGCCCAAGCTGAAGGCCAACCCCTACCAGTATGCCGAGGAATTCGAGCTGTTCGTGAACGGCAAGCTTGCGAACTGGGGCAGTGTCAATTGGGCGGCCTATGGTTCCGGCAATTTCCCCTTCACCTTCCGGCAGAAGCCCGGGCCCAAGAACGCGCTCGGCAAGGTGAAGTTCATGCTGCCGAACCCGCACAACATCTATCTTCACGACACGCCCGCCAAGGACAAGTTCGCCAACTCCACGCGCGCCTTCAGCCACGGCTGTATCCGCCTCTCGCGGCCCGACGATCTGGCCTATGAGCTGCTTGGTGAAAAGCTTAACATGAGCAAGAGCCTGATCGACAGTATCTGGGCCACGCAGCAAACCAAGAAGGTGGTGCTGCCGCAGAAGATCCCGATCCACATCGTCTACGCCACGGCCTTTGCCACGGCGCGCGGCATCGAGTTCCGGCCGGATGTCTATGGCCGCGACCGCAAGCTGGAAGCGGCCCTGTTCGGGCGTCCGTCAAGCTGACCGTTTCGGCTTGCCGAAGAAGTTCTTCTCCAGTTCGGCAAAACCGCGCTGATAAACGTTCTGCTCGGTGCGCGGAATGAGCACGAGGTCGTCCTGCGGCGACGCCTGCCAGTCACCCGTCCAGACACCGAAGGTGGTGTCATCAATTGTCACGGGCCACAGGCGCGGGCCTGAAACGTAGTTGATCCACGGAATCTCGCACTTGGTGATGCGGTAGCTGAAGCTGCGCGTCAGGTCGCAGAGGTGGAGCAGCTCCTCGTTCAGGTGACCATCACCGAAGTAGAAATCGCGCACGCCGGAGACCTTGTCGGAGCGTACTTTCTTCAGCATGTGCATCCTCGTGATGTCGCCATGCCAGCCGCCCATGCCGGCGAAATCGCGCATGATGGCCCACACCTTGTCCACCGGTGCCTTGATGGCGCGCGAGGTCCACACCTTGTTGGGCTGTCCCGCCTTCCAGCGCACGGCACCCTCAGGCGCCTGCGGCTTGTCGCGCCTGATGATGGCGGACAGGTTCTTGAGGTTTGTGGTGAACACCTCTTTCGAGATCAGCCTTTCGAACTTGCCTTCATCGCCCGGCCCTTCATCGAACGTCGCCTCCCACTCCGCGAAGGTCTGGTTCGTTTGCGTAACCGGATGAAGCCGTAGTGTCGCGATGTAATTCCGCACGGGAAAGGCAGGCTTCTCGAAATTGTAGGTGAAGCAATAGCGGGCATCATCGAGCATCAACAGGCGTTCGCGGATGTGGCTTCCGTCGTGGGTGTAAAACGAACGCACGCAGCCCACCACGTCGGAGGCAAGGCCACCTTCGATCTTGGAGCGCGCGATGGCGGGTGCCCATTTGGGCAGCGCGTTGAAGTCGCGCACCAGCGGCCACACCGCTTCCACGGGCGCATTGAGTATGATGCTGGCATAGGCTCGGGCCATGACTGTTCCTCAGAAACGAATGGACTTGAAATCGCGGGTCTGTTGCGTGAGCGCCCGTTCCGTGGGCAGGCGTTCCATGGAACTCGCTCCATAGAATCCGTGGATGCCCTGGGTGTTGCGCAGGATGAAGGCGGCATCTTCAGGCGACGAGATGGGACCGCCGTGGCAGAGGACAATCACGTCCTTGCGCACCTTGCGCGCCGCCTCCGCCATCTCCGATATGGAGCCGGGGCAGTCGGCAAGTTTGAGTGCCGTCTCGGCGCCGATGTTGCCGCCGGTGGTCAGGCCCATGTGCACCACCACGATGTCGGCACCGGCCTTGGTCATGGCGGTCGCTTCATCGGACGAGAAGACATAGGGGGTGGTGAGCATGTCTTTCGCATGCGCCGCCGCCACGAGGTCCACCTCCAGGCCGTAGCCCATGCCCGTTTCCTCGAGATTCTTGCGGAACGTCCCGTCGAAGAGGCCCACGGTCGGGAAATTCTGGATGCCGGCGAAGCCCATGGCCTTCAGTTCATCCAGGAAATGCTCGCGCAGCATGAACGGGTCCGTGCCGTTGACGCCGGCGAGCACCGGCGTGTGCTTGACCACCGGCAGCACCTCGCGGCCCATCTCTTTCACGATCTCGTTGGCGTTGCCATAGGCCAGCAAACCTGCCAGCGAGCCGCGGCCCGCCATCCGGTAGCGTCCGGAATTGTAGATGACGATGAGGTCGATGCCACCCGCCTCTTCGCAGCGCGCCGAGAGTCCGGTGCCGGCGCCCCCGCCGATGATCGGCGTCTTCTGCTCGATCATGCTGTGGAATTTCGCAAGCAGATCCTTGCGCGAATGACGTGTCATGCTGTCTCCTGGATGTCCCGGAAGGCCGCGACGCCAGCAGCGGCAAAGGCGGGATCGTTTATGTGGGCGTCAAGCCGGATGAGCTTGCGGATCGGTGAAGGTACGAAGGTGCTTTCGATTGCCTGGAAGAGTGCGGCATCGGCCGCGACGTCATGGAAGGGCTTGCCATCCGCATCGATGGCGGAGATGCCCCTGAGCGGCAGCAGGAACCGCACCGGGCCTTCCATGCGGTTGAGCCGCGCCGCAATCCAGTGACCGATGGCGGCGTTTTCAGCAGGTGTCGTGCGCATCAGCGTGACGAAGGGATTGTGGATATAGAACTGCCGCCCCTCGAACTTGGCCGGCACCGTCTCGCGTGCGCCGAAATTCACCATGTCGCAGGCCCCGACTGACCCCACATAGGGAATGCGGCGGCGGATAATCGCGCCAAAACGGTCCTCCGTACACGGAAGAACGCCGCCCACGAGGAAGTCCGCCACCTCCGTCGTGGTGATGTCCAGTGCTCCCGTCAGGAGGCCGGAATCAATGAGTTTCTCGAAGCACTGGCCGCCCGTGCCCGTGGCGTGAAACACGAAGCAGTCGTGCGTCTGTTCCAGTTCGGCCCTGATTTGCGTGATGGCCGCCGTGGTGACGCCGAACATGGTGAGCCCCACTGCGGGCCTGGCGCTGTCGGTGAGGGGAATATCGTTCAGCACCATGCCCGCAGCGGCATGGGCCGCATTGCCGATCACCATGCGGGTGACGCTGTTCAGCCCGGCCACATCGGCCACCGCATGCATCATCATGATGTCGCTGGCGCCGACGAAGGGCGCGACATTTCCGGAGGCAAGCGTCGATACCATGATCTTCGGAATGCCGACGGGCAGGGCGCGCATCGCCGTGGTCACAATCGCCGTATTGCCCGATCCACCCAGCCCCAGCACCGCGCCCACGTCCCGTTGCGCCAGCAGGAAATGCGTCAACGCCTCGGCCATGGCGGTGACGGCGGCGCCACGGTCGGTGAGGCCCAGCACCGCACGTTCCCCGCCCGGATGATGGGCGGCGACGGCAGCAGCGCTGACGTCGGCATTACCGTCATGGGCCGTGGTGGAGACATCGACCAGCCGCGCCCGTGCGCCCGCGCTGTGCACCAGCCGCGCCGCATAGTGCAACTCCTCGCCCTTGGTATCGAGCGTGCCGATGACGTAGACGGTTCCGGAAGCCATGGTCAGCGCGCCCGGGCCATGCCCTGCTTCATGGTCTTCAGGCCCACCTTGTAAACCTCCTCCTTGTTGGGGAAGAAATCGCGCCATACGCGCGTGGCTGCAGCAAGTGCCGGAATGGCACGGCCAAAGGCCTCGATCGTCATCCAGCCATCATACTTGGCCGCCTTGATCGCCTTGAAGGTCTCGGCCCAGGGCACATGGCCCTTGCCCGGCGTGCCCCGGTCGTTTTCCGAGACGTGCACATGGATCATGTGCTTCTTGATCGCTTTGACCGCAGCCACCGGGTCCTTTTCCTCGATGTTGCTGTGGAAGGTGTCGTACATCGCCTTCACATGCGGATGGTCCACGGCATCGAGATGCTCGCAAAGCTGTTCCATGGTGTTGAGGAAATAGCATTCGAAGCGGTTCAGTGCCTCCACGGCAAAGCGCACGTTTTTCTTGGCCGCGTGATCACCCGCCCGGCGGTGGAAGGAAACACCGCGCTGATGCTCCTGCTTGGTGGCGGGCCCGCCAGAGAAGTAGCCGAGTTCGGAGTGCATGGGACCGGCCAGAATTGTCCCGCCCAGTGCTGCCGTGCAATCCACCGCCCACTTCGCCCGTTCCAGGGCCGCCTGTTGCTGCGCCTTGTCTGGCGACAAGGGGTTGTGGCCCGAACCGAGCACACTCACGGTGGACCGTTCCAACCCCAGCTTGTCCAGGTGTTCGCCAAGCCGCGCGTAGTGATCGGGCGTACCGTCAAACAGCGGAAACTCGACGCCGTCATAGCCCGCCTTCTTGAGCGCCTTGAAGATCGGCAGATGCTCTTCCGTCACATGGCCTGTCCACAGGAGCAGGTTAAATCCGTACTTCATTCGGCTCTCCCAAACTGATATAACAGTTTTGCACAAACACAAGCGGTGTCAATTGCGCTCATGCAATGAAAGCGCGCGGTCACCAGATTTTTGGGAGTAACGAGCATGAACAAGCCTCTGTCCGCAACGCCTTTGCAGGCCGCCGCCTTCCAGCGCATGCAGCAACTGATGACGCAGTCGCCGGTGCCGTCGATCTCGACCGAATTGCTGTCCACCGCCGACGGCGAGCTGAACCGCGAACTGAATGCTTTCCTCTTCAATCCGCCGGGAGATACGAACCTCCTGAAGGGCAAGCGCGTCGCCATCTGTTGCACCAACGGGGTGGAAGAGGTGGAAATCATGGGTGCGATGAAGTGGCTGACCGAGCATGGCGCAACGGTCCATGTGGTGTCGCCGCGCATCGGCGAGTTCGACCCCACTCTTGGCCTCCGCTTTCCGCCCGTGTGCGGCACCCATGTCCTGGCCATCCGCCTGATGGAGAATGCCGGCTGGATCAAGATCGACCGCTACACCGACGAGGCCAGGGCCGCCGACTATGACGCCGTCATCCTCCCCGGCGGCTGCTGGAATCCCGATGCGCTCCGCATGGACGAGAACGCCCGGACCTTCGTGCGCGACATGCACGCATCGGGCAAGCCCACCTGCGCCATCTGCCACGGCCAGTGGGTCATGGTCAGCGCCAGGATCCTGAAAGGCAAGCGCGCCACGGCGGTGTGGAATATCCAGATCGACCTGGAGAACGCCGGTGCCACGGTGCTGGACGAACCCTGCGTGGTCGATGGCAACCTCATCACGGCGCGCTTCCCCTACGACCTTCCGCGCATGGTGGATGCCCTCGTCAAGCAGTTGGTGAAGGTGTAACACAAGGCATCTTGAGACCTCTGAACGACACCATCGACGAGCCCCGGAGTTCCGGGGCCAATCTCCTGCGCCTGCGCACCTTGGTGCGGCTGCGCTGGCTGGCGGTGATCGGGCAGTCCGCCGCGGTGCTGATCGTGGCGCTCTATCTGGGCTATCCCATGCCGCTGGGGCCGTGCTTTGCCCTCATCGCACTCTCGGCATGGCTCAATATCTTCCTCAGCATCCGCTGGCACGGCAGCCTTCGCCTGTCATCGCGCATGGCCGGGCTGCTGCTCGCCTATGATACCGTGCAGCTTGCCGGACTTCTTTATCTCACGGGAGGTCTGCAGAATCCCTTTGCCTTCCTTTTCCTCGTGCCCGTCACAGTATCAGCCACGTCCCTGCCGCTCCGGTCCACACTGGCGCTGGGCACGCTGAGCTTCGGCTGCGCCACGGCCTTGGCCTTCTATCATTTGCCGCTGCCCTGGCCGCCGGGGGTTCCACTCGACATTCATCCCAATTATCTCGCAGGCCTGTGGGTGGCCATTGTCTGCGGCACGGTCTTTTCCGCAATCTACGCCCGCCGCATCGCCGAGGAAGCGCGCCAGATGTCCGCCGCCCTGGGCGCGACCGAACTGGTGCTGGCCCGCGAACAGCGCCTCTCCGCCCTGGATGGCCTCGCCGCCGCGGCGGCCCATGAACTTGGCACACCGCTGGCAACCATTGCGCTCGTTGCCAAGGAATTGAAGCGCGAAATGCCGCCGGTCTCCCCGCACAGCGAAGACATTGATCTGCTGATCAGCCAGACAGCCCGTTGCCGCGAAATCCTGGCGCGCCTCTCCAACCGCGACCAGGCAGCCGACGAGATGTTCGGCCAGGTGAAACTCTCCTCCATGATCGAGGACCTCGTCGCGCCCTTGCGCGGCTCTGACGTTGAAATCCGCATTCACTGCAAGGCCGAGGCGCGCGTGGCCGTGTCGCCTGAACCTGTGTTCCAGCGCAATCCCGCCATTGCCTATGGGTTGGGCAATATCCTCGAGAACGCCATCGATTTCGCCAAGTCGCAGGTGACGGTCGATGCCTCATGGAACAAGTCGCATGTCCATCTCGTGGTGAGCGACGATGGACCCGGCTTCGACCAGCAGATCTTCGACCGGCTGGGCGATCCCTATGTCACCACACGCCCCGGCTATACGGAATCCCGCGAGGCCGACGGCACCCACGAGGGCATGGGGCTTGGCCTTTTCATCGCCAAGACGCTGCTCGAACGGTCCGGTGCAACGGTGACGCTGGCCAACCAGCGGCCACCGGCGGAGGGCGCCCGGATTACCCTGAACTGGCCGCGCACCGTCGTCGACATTGGTCCAACGCCGTTGCATGGCCCTTGACCCAATCCGCCGTACGGGCCATTGACGTATCCCGAACATGACCCAGACAGAAAATTTGCCGGGCGACAAGACGCTCCTGCTCGTGGATGACGACAAGCCGTTTCTCACACGCCTTGGCCGCGCCATGGAAGCCCGTGGTTTCGCCGTGCGCATGGCCGACACCGTGGCGGAAGGCATCGCCGAAGTGAAGAAACTCGCGCCCGGCTATGCCGTGGTCGATCTCCGCCTCGCCGACGGCAATGGCCTCGATGTGATCGAAGCGCTGCACACGGCCCGCCCCGATGCCCGCGTGGTGGTGCTCACGGGTTACGGCAACATCGCCACCGCTGTGACGGCGGTGAAGCTGGGTGCCATTGATTATCTCGCCAAGCCAGCCGATGCCGATGCCGTCTATGGCGCGCTGATGTCCGACGACAAGGATCACCGCCAGGCGCTGCCCGAAAATCCCATGTCGGCTGATCGCGTGCGCTGGGAACACATCCAGCGCGTTTTCGAATTGTGCAACCGCAACGTCTCGGAAACAGCCCGCCGCCTCAACATGCACCGCCGCACCCTGCAACGCATCCTCGCCAAACGCGCCCCGAAGTAGTTCTACATCTCCAGCGGATCGTATAGCCCGTGCAGCCGCTGGGCGGCGGCGCGGCCGAACTGGAGCGTGACGGCCTTGCGGCGCGAGGCGTGCAGGGGGTGGTCTTCCGTCAGGCGGATGATTTCCGCACCATAGTGATCCGCCACCACAAGCCCCGCTTCCAACGGAATGATGGCTGCATCCATTGCCAGCGGAATGGCGAAGGAGAACCGGTCGCAATAGTCGCGGTATTCCGGCCATTTCTGGTCCGCCTTGTAATCTTCGGGGCACGACTTGATCTCGGCGATCCAGATGAAGCCGTCCTGCCGGATGCCGAAGACATCGGCCCTCCGCCCGCTTGCAAGCGAGAACTCGGTGATCACGGCAAAGCCGTGCTCGCGCATGAGACGGCAGACGCCACGCTGCACCGAAAGCGCCGTTTCCGATTGCCGGCCGTCAACGGGAAGGATGAGGCTGCTATGTGTCATGCTTGTCCAGGAACGCCTCCACGCTGAGGGTGCGCATATCGTCCACGGCCTGTGCCAGGCGGTCGTGGTCCCAGTCCCACCAGCCCAGCGCAATGATCCGTGTACGGATGGGTTCTTCAAAGCGCCAGCGGATGAGATTGGCGGCAACGCCACCGACAACGGCGTAGGGCGGCACGTCCTTCGTCACCACCGCACCCGCCGCCACCACGGCACCATGGCCGATCGAAATCCCCGGCATGATGATGGCGCCATGGCCGACCCAGACGTCATGACCGACCGAAACGCGGCGCGCCTGCCTTTGCGCCCGGAATTCCTTGTCGATGCGCGCGCCCAGAAAATATTCGTTGGGGCGGTAGGTGATCTTGTGTTGCGAGATGCGATCAAGCGGATGGTCGAGTGCGTTCAGCCGTGCATTGGCGGCGATGGCGCAGAACTTGCCGATGTCACTGTAGATCGCCTCAACGCCCCGCTCCACGTACGAGTAGTCGCCGATGGTACATTCGGCGAGCACGGCCCGCTCCGCCACGTCGGTGAAGCGTCCGAGTTCGCAGGCACGCACCTGCGCCGTGGCGTGGACGCGCGGGCGTCCGTCGCGCGTGGCCTGCGGAGAATGACGCTGGGGCTGGCGGGTGGAATCCATGGGCGGCAGACTAACAAAAAAGCCGCCCCCTGCGGAGCGGCTTTCTCAGGAATGGGTGCGGAAGGATCAGGCGGCCTTCTGGCCGTCGACCTTCTTGGCGATGGCGCGCTTCAGCTTGAGGGCCTTGGCGGACAGTTCGTCGTTCTTCGCCTTGAGCAGGTAAGAGTCGAGACCGCCGCGGTGTTCCACCGTCTTCAGCGCATGGGCGCTGATGCGGAACGAATACGAGTTGCCCAGCGCATCCGACATGAGCGTGACGTCGCACAGGTTGGGCATGAAGCGCGTCTTGGTCTTGTTGTTGGCGTGGCTCACCTGGTTGCCCGAAAGCCAACCCTTGCCTGTGAATTCGCAGCGGCGCGACATGATACTCTCCGTGATCTCAACGTAAGAAAGCCGGAAACTCCCGTTCCCGGCACGAATTTGAAGGCTCCTTAGCGGTGTGGCCCCGGGAGGTCAAGCACAGAGCCGATCTCCGCCCGTGGATAAGGGCACTCTGGACCGCTGCGGGTCCGGATTCAACACCGCGAACGGTGCGTCCCATTTTGGGACAAGTGGTTAACGTGAACGCGCAAATGTCCCCGCAACCGGAGCCTGAAACCTTTGATTTCCATTCGCCCTGGTGGAAATTCAGTACCTCACCCCCTACAGATGGCGTGAACAAAACCTGAAAATCCACAGTTCAGCGATTCGGTCGCCATCTGTTCCGCCCGGGAACGCTTTGTTAAGGCGGTCCCTCGAATGCCATCCATATTGTTTACATCCGGGTAAGAAATGCCGGCCAAGTCTTAAGGCCGGCGAACGGAAAGGTGGGAATTCCGGTGGCTGCGGGACCGCCAGACCTTTCGGCAATCGCTCAAAATCCTTGGAACAAAAAGAGAAACCGGGGCTTTAACCGATTCGGGCGCGGTCTGTTCGCGCTTGAATCCGGAAGTTAACGGCCTGTGCCAAATGCAGTCTCAAAACCGCCTCACGGGAGTTGTCATTCGGCCGGGACGTCCTAAATTTCAGCAAGTTATGAATTCCTCCCGCGCCAGCCAGCGCAACAGTCATGTGACTGCTGTCCTTGGCCCCACTAACACAGGCAAGACCCATTACGCCGTCGAGCGCATGCTGGCTCATGGCGGCGGCATGATCGGCTTGCCCCTGCGCCTGCTCGCCCGCGAGATCTACGACCGCGTGCGGCTGAGGGCAGGAGATCATGCCGTGGCGCTGGTCACGGGCGAGGAGAAGATCATTCCCGTTCAGCCCCGCTATTGGGTCTGCACCGTGGAAGCCATGCCGCCGGATATCGATGTGCCGTTCCTCGCCATCGATGAAATCCAGTTGGCCAACGAT
Organism: Hyphomicrobiales bacterium; assembly: GCA_016710435.1. Classification (NCBI taxonomy): domain Bacteria; kingdom Pseudomonadati; phylum Pseudomonadota; class Alphaproteobacteria; order Hyphomicrobiales; species Hyphomicrobiales bacterium. Next base: position 2,008,120 of record JADJVV010000001.1, read on the forward strand.
CTGGAACGCGGCCACATCTTCACCGACCGCATCCTGCACCGCCGCGGCATCGACGAAACCATGCTGCTCGGTGCCTCGACCATGCGCGGCATCCTCGAAAAACTTCTCCCGCGCACGACCTTCGTCAACCGTCCGCGCCTCTCGAAGCTCACCTACGCCGGACAGAAGAAGCTGTCGCGATTGCCACGCCGCTCAGCCATCGTCGCCTTCTCGGCCGAGATGGTTTACACCGTGGCCGAATTGATCCGCCGCCAGCAGGGCGGTGCCGCAGTGGTGATGGGCGCCCTGTCGCCCCGCACCCGCAATGCCCAGGTGGCGCTCTATCAGTCCGGCGACGTGGACTATCTCGTAGCCACCGATGCGATCGGCATGGGCCTCAACATGGACGTGGACCATGTGGCCTTCGCCTCCACCCGCAAGTTCGATGGTTTCCAGTACCGCTCGCTCACGCCGGCGGAACTCGGCCAGGTGGCGGGCCGCGCCGGCCGGCATTTGAATGACGGCACCTTCGGTGTGTCGGGTGAAGCCGAACCCTTCGAGCAGGAGGTGATCGACCGCCTCGAAAACCACAACTTCGACTCCGTTCGCGTGCTGCAATGGCGGAACCGCGACCTTGACTTCCGCTCGCTCGATACCCTGCGCAAGAGCCTCGGCCACTTCCCCCGCAAGGAGGGCCTGACGCGCGCCCAGAATGCCCCTGATGTGGACGCCCTCGAGTTCATCTGCCGGGATGAGAGCGTGCGCAATCTTGTCGCAACCGCCGCCGATGTGGAACGCGTCTGGGAAGCCTGCCAGATTCCGGACTATCGCAACATCTCGCCCGCCGAGCATGCCCACCTCGTTGGCCGCGTGATCACCTTCCTGCAAACGGGCAGGGGACACATTCCCGAGGACTGGTTTTCCCAGCAATTGTCACACTGCGACAACACCGAGGGCGGCATCGATACGCTCTCCACCCGCATTTCGCATGTGCGCACCTGGACCTTCATTGCCAACCGTTCGGGCTGGCTTGAGGCGCCCTTGTATTGGCAGGGCCGCACCAAGGAGATCGAGGACCGGCTCTCCGATGTCTTGCACGAACGTCTCACACATCGTTTCATTGACCGCAAAACCAGTGTATTGATGCGGCGGCTGGCCAAAAAGGAAGGTTTGATGTCGAGCGTAGAAGAAGATGGTGTGATCGCTGTTGAAGGCGAAGCGGTCGGCCGCATTGCAGGGCTGAGTTTCATTCCCGACCCTGCTGTCGCCAACGGCGGAACAAGCCTGCTCAGGACAGCCGCCGTACAGGCCCTTGCAGCGGAAGTCACCGCCCGCGCCAAGTCGCTCGCCGTGACGGCCGATACGGAATTGAGGCTGTCGCGTTTCGGCCTGATCGAGTGGCAGGGCCACGCCGTCGGCCGCCTCGTGGCATCCGACGCCCGCTTCCGTCCGCGCGCTGAAGTGATCGCCGATGATGTGCTGGCTCCGGCGGAGCGCGAACAGGTGCGCGAGCGCCTGCAGAAATTCACCGAACGTCACCTCGCCGCCCTTGTTGGCCCGCTCATGAAGCTGGAGGAGGCTGAAGGCCTCGAAGGCATGACGCGCGGCATCGCCTATCGTCTCGCCGAAAATTTCGGCGTGCTCTCGCGCGATGGCGTGAGCGAGGATGTGAAGCAGTTGAGCCAGGATGACCGCGCCAAGCTGCGCGCGCTGGGCGTGCGCTTCGGTGCCTTCACCCTGTTCCTGCCGGTGCTGCTGAAGCCCGCGGCGACGGATGCGCGCCTTGTCCTCTGGTGGCTGGAACAGCAGAAGTCCGGCGCGGTTTCGGGCGACGTGCCCGCAGCCCCCGCCAACGGCCTCACCTCCTCGGCGGTTGATCCTGCCAAGCCCGAAGGGTTCTACCGCATGTGCGGCTATCGCGTGTGCGGCAGCCGCGCGGTGCGCGTGGACATGCTGGAGCGCCTCTCCGACCTCATCCGCGAGCGCGTTTTCTGGAAGCCACGCTTCCCCGAAGACCAGCGTCCGCAAGGCGCCATTGAAGGCGGCGGCTTCACGGTTGTCCCGGACATGATGTCCCTCGTCGGTTGTTCCGGCGAAGAGTTCGATGCCATCCTGCTGAACCTCGGCTTCCGCTCGCAAACCCGCATGCTGCCGAAACCAGTGGCGCCAGGTGCGAAGGGCCAAAATGCACCAGCAGCCTTGGCTCCCGCAGCCGAAGACGCGCCAGTGGAAGAGGCCGCAGCCCCGCCAGCGGAACCGGAACCGGTTGGAACAGGAGCTGAACCTGAGGTCCCGACAGAACCGGTAGCGGAAGCGGCTGCAAGCGAGCCCCCCGCCACGGAAGCAACCACAGCCGGAGAGGAACCAGCCGCAGCTCCTGTTGCGGAAGCCGCAGCCCGGGACCTGGTGGAAACCAATGTCTGGTGGCCGAAGGACATGGGACCTTTCCGTCAGCAGCGTCACAAGCCCGAACGCCGGCCGGATCGCCAGGCTGACCGCCCGTCCGATGGTCGCCCCGAACGCGAGGGCGGCAAGCGTCATCACGGCAAGCCCGGCCAGGGCGAGCGTGGGGATCGCCCCAACCGGGGTGAAGGGCGCAGCGATGGCCGTGGCGGCAAGCCCGAGCGCAAGCGCGACGACCGCGAGCGCAATCGCCCCGAGCGCGATCAGCGGCCGCGCCGTCCCGATCGTCCTGCGGATCCAAATTCGCCCTTCGCCGTTCTGGGAGCATTGAAAGCCCAGTTCGAAAAGGAAAAGACCTGAGCCAGCGCCTCGACAAGTGGTTGGTCTATGCCCGCTTCGTGAAGCATCGTTCTGATGCGCAAGCGCTGGTGGAAGGAGGCGGCGTGCGGGTGAACCGCGTGCGGGTGCTCAAGGGAAGCCACGCCGTCAGGGCAAATGACGTGCTCACCATTGCTGTGCATGGTCATGTGTCTGCCGTCAGGGTTGTGGCCGAGGCCGAACGCCGCGGACCGCCTGCTGCGGCCCGCCAGCTTTACGAAACTGTCAGCGGTCTTGCGCATGAGGGTGCGGCGCAAAAACAGGATGCAACCCCGCCCCCTGTCTGCTAGAGCGGCGCCGGAAAAACGTCAGCTACTGTCAGGCCGAGCTTATGACCTATATTGTCGTCGAGAACTGCATCAAGTGTAAGTACATGGACTGCGTGGAGGTCTGCCCGGTGGACTGCTTCTACGAGGGTGAGAACATGCTGGTGATCCACCCCGACGAATGCATCGATTGCGGCGTGTGCGAACCCGAGTGCCCCGCCGAGGCGATCAAGCCCGACACCGAGCCAGGCCTCGAAAAGTGGCTGAAGCTCAACACCGAATACGCCACCAAGTGGCCGAACATCACCGTGAAGCGTGATCCGCCTGCCGACGCCAAGGAGCAGGACGGCAAGCCCGGCAAGCTGACGTTGTTCTCTCCCAATCCGGGCACGGGCGACTGAGCGCCCCGGGGCACCCTGCGCGCCGAATTGTGCCACAACGCTGTACCGGCATTAACCATGTTGCCGGGCGAAGGTCAGAATTGCGCCGTACACGGAGCACTCTGGCTTTAATTTCCCTTAAAATTATGCTATAGGGTCCCCATGTAGCCAAAATGGGGAATGAAGCAGGAACATCCGGGCGGGGAGCTCGGATTTTTTTGCGCCCGTTCCACGGAATTGCGATTTTCCGCCCTGCCAGGGGGCGGAACCGCCAAGAATAGCAAAGGGTCAGGCAGAAATGGTCACGAAAAAGAAAACGGCAGTGAAGACAAAGGCTAAGCCGGTTGCCAAGGCCGCGCACAAGCCGGTGGCGAAGGCTGCGGTGAAGGCCAAGCCGAAGGCTGTTGTGAAGCCCGCGCCCAAGGCCGCCGCGAAGGTGGCGCCGAAGGCCGCCGCCAAACCCGCCGCCAAGGTTGCGGTGAAGCCGGCTGCGGCCAAGCCCGCGCCCGCCGTGAAGCCTGCTGCGGCCAAGCCTGCTGCGGCTCCCGTTGCCGCCCACAAGCCCGTGGCTGCGGCACCGGCCAAGCCTGCCGCGGCCCCTGCGGCCAAGAAGCAGATCTTCAAGGTCGGTGAACTGGTGGTCTACCCCGCCCATGGCGTTGGCCGGATCACCAATGTCGAGGAACAGGAAATCGCCGGCGTTAAGCTCGAACTCTACATCGTGGACTTCGAGAAGGAAAAGCTCCGCCTCAAAGTTCCGACCAACCGCGCCGAGCAGAAGGGCATGCGCCACCTCGCCGACCGCGTGATGATCGAGACCGCGATGAAGGTCATCCGTGGCCGCGCCCGCATCAAGCGGACCATGTGGTCGCGCCGTGCCCAGGAATATGATGCAAAGATCAACTCCGGTGACATGATCGCCGTCGCCGAGGTGATCCGCGATCTTTACCGCTCCGAACGCCAGCCCGAGCAGTCCTATTCCGAACGCCAGCTTTTCGAGCAGGCTCTCGCCCGCTTCGCCCGCGAACTCGCGGCGGTGCGCAAGGTCGATGAAGACCAGTGCGTGAAGGAACTGGAGGACTATCTCGCCCGCAACGCCAAGCGTGGCGCCGCAACCGGCGAAAAGGCGGAAGACGAAGCCGCCGACGAAGCCGCATAATCGCGGCCATTGCAGTCGATTTCAAAGGGCGCCGGTTTCCGGCGCCCTTTTTGCATGGGGAATTACTCCGCCGCAATCTTGAGCGGCTCATCCTTCGCGGCTGCGGGTGGCAATGGCGCATCGGCGCCGGGGGCTGCGGCTGACACGTGGCGCCGCCCCATGATGACATAGACGCAAGGCACCACGAAGAGTGTGAGGAGCGTGCCGACACTCATGCCGCCCACGATCACCCAGCCGATCTGCATGCGGCTTTCCGCACCGGCCCCCGTCGCCAGCACCAGCGGCACGGCGCCCAGCACCATGGCGGCCGTCGTCATCAGGATCGGACGCAGGCGCAGGACAGCGGCCTCGACAACGGCCTTGCGGCGGTCGAGGCCCTCTTCCTGCAGTCGGTTGCCAAATTCCACGATGAGGATGCCGTGCTTGGTGATGAGGCCGATGAGCGTCACCAGCCCGATCTGCGAATAGACATTGAGGGTGCCGCCGCTCCACCACAGCGCCGCCAGGGCCCCGGTGAGCGAGAGCGGCACGCTCAGCATGATCATGATGGGATCGCGGAAGCTCTCGAACTGCGCCGACAGCACAAGATAGATGAAGGCGAGCGCCAGCAGGAAGATGAAGGCGATGTTGGAACTGGAATCCCGGAACTCGCGCGATTGCCCGGTGAGGTCGCTCACCACATTGTCGGGCAGCACGTCGTTGGCCGCGGCCGTCACGGCAGCGATGGCCTCGCCCAGCGCGAAGCCGGGCGCCAGGTTGCCCTCGATGGTGACGGCGCGCAGCTGGTTGAAGCGGCGCAATTCACGCGGCGCCACGCTCTCCTTATAGGTGACGAGGCTGGAAAGCTGCACCATCGTGTTGTTGCTGCCGCGCACGTAGATCTGCGAGAGAATGTCTGGCGAGGTGCGTTCGGCCAGCGGCAGGGCGACCGTCACGTCATACTGTTCGCCGTCGATTTCGAAGGTGGTGACATTGCGGCCGCTCATCAGTGTCTCAAGCGTGCGCCCCACGACGGAAATATCCACGCCCGCATCGGCGGCGCGCACACGGTCCATCTGCACTTCGATCTGCGGCTTGTTGAGCCGAAGGTCAGTGTCGAGGTCGGCGAAGCCCGGGTTGTCCTGCAGCCTGTCCACCAGCTTGCCGGCGACGGCGTTCAGTTCTTCGTACGACGATGAGGATTGCAGCACGAACTGGAACGGCTTGCCGAAGCCGCGGTTGCCCAGCGATGGCGGATTGCTGGCCGAGGCCTGTACGCCCGGAATGGCACGCAGCTTTGGTGAAATCTCCTGCACGATGGATTGCTGGCTGCGGCTGCGGTTCTCCCAGTCTTCCAGCCGCGCAAACGACATGATGCGGGTCACGTCGCCTGCACCGACGATCATCAGGGCCGAGCGCAACTCCGGCACGCTCTTGAGAATGGCCTCAAGGTCGTCGGCATAGCGCAACGTGTAGGCGTAGCTTGCGCCCTCAGGCGCGCTGGCCGTCACCATCACGGTGCCGCGGTCCTCGACCGGCGACAATTCCGATTTCATCTGCGTGAAGATCCAACCACCCGTGGCGGCAACGCCGAGGGCAACGAGAAGCACCAGCCACCGCGCCGCCAGCGCAGCCGACAGTCCGGCACGGTAGACCCGCTCAAGCAGGGCCAGCGCTCGCTCCACACCGCGCATCAGCACATTGGGCCGGTTGTTGTGCTTGAGGAATTTCGAACACATCATGGGCGTGAGGGTAAGCGCCACGAAACCCGAAACGACCACGGCGCCCGCCAGCGTGACCGCAAATTCCAGGAACAGCCGTCCCGTGCGCCCCGGCGTGAAGGCGATGGGCGCATAGACGGCCGCAAGTGTCAGCGTCATGGCGACGATGGCGAAGGCAATCTCGCGCGCCCCCTTGAGCGCCGCCTCAAAGGGCTTCATGCCTTCTTCGATGTGCCGGTAGATGTTCTCGAGCATGACGATGGCATCGTCGACCACGAGGCCGATCGCCAGCACGAAGGCGAGCAGCGTCAGCGTATTCACGGAAAGACCTGCGAGATACATGATCGCAAAAGGCCGTGACGAGCGACACGGGGATGGTGACGACCGGGATGATGGCGGCGCGGAAGGAATGCAGGAAGACGAGGATGATGAGCGTCACGAGAACCACGGCTTCGAGGATGGTGGTGAAGACGTTGTGGATGGAGCGTTCGATGAAGACGAACGATGCCGATTGAGATGGAAGGATTGCCGTCGTAGCGGCTCTCACGGCGCACATCGGCCGTGGCCAGTTCGACCTTGGCGACGTCACCCAGTGTCACCTGCAAGCCGCCGGCGTTCTTCAACTTGATCTTCGCGAACTCTTCCGCCGTTCCCAGCGATGTGCGGGACAGGATGGTGAACTCCCGTTCCGCCCCCTTCCACGCGGCCCGCCGGAATTTCGGCATTCTGGGCGCGGATGGCATTCTCCACATCCTGTACGGTGAGGCCCACGCCCGAGAGCGCCTGATGGTCGATCCAGATCCGCATGGCATAGCGGCGCTCGCCGTTGACGCTGACGTCGGCAACACCATCGAGGTTCTTGAAGCGGTCACTCACAAAACGGTCCACGTAGTCCGTCAGCGTCAATGCATCCATGGTGGAGGAACGGACGATGAGGAAGATGATCGGCTGCGCATCCGCCTCCACCTTCGAGATCACCGGTTCGCTGATGTCATCGGGGAGCGAGCGCCGCACGCGGCTCACGCGGTCGCGCACATCGCTGGTGGCGCTGTCGATTGCGACACCGGCGCGGAAGCGGATGGTGATGCGGCTCGATCTCGGACCGTGACGACGACTCGATTGTATCGATGCCCTCGATGCCGGCAAGCGAACCTTCCAGCACCTGCGTCACCTGGCTTTCGATGATCTCCGCCGAGGCGCCGGAATAATTGGTCTGCACCGATACCTGAGGTTCGTCGATGTTGGGATATTCGCGGATGGTGAGGCGGCTGTAGGCCATGAGGCCGAGCAGCACGAGAATGAGGCTGAGCACAGTGGCGAAGACCGGGCGGCGGATGCAAAGCTCGGGGAGCGACATGGGCTCACTCCGCCGTCGCGGGGGCCGCGACTTTCACAGCTGCACCATCCGCCAGGCGCGTGGCGCCAGCGGAGACGACCTGCGTTCCGGCATCCAGCCCTGAGGTGATCTCGACCCAGCCATCGCGGCGCTGGCCGGTGATGACCACGCGGCGCGACGCCTTTCCATCCTGCACGGCGAAGACCACCGCATCCTTGCCCTGCGGCACGATGGCCGCCTCGGTGACGGTGACGCTGTTGCGGCTGGCGCCCAGCACGGCGGCGCGCACCAGCATGCCGGGCCGAAGCGCCAGCGCACTGTTGTCGAGCGTGGCCTGCACCTGCAGGGCCCGGCCGTTCACGTCGATCACGGGATTGATGGCGGTGATCGTGGCCTTGAAAGTGGAACCCGGTACCGCATCGGCGGTGACATCCACCTCTTGCCCCACGGAGAGGGCGGTGAAATAGCGCTCGGGCACGCTGAGGCTGACCTTGAGCCGGGCGATCTGGTTCAGCGCGACAAGCGGCATGCCCGCCGTCATAGGCGCCGACGGAGACCTGGCGGAAACCCAACTGCCCGTCGAAAGGCGCGCGCACGATGAGCCGGTTCTGCTTTTCCCTGGCGAGGTCCATGGCGCTGCGGGCAAGGTCCAGCTCCGCCTTTGACTGATCGACACTGCTCTGCGGAATGTTGCGGGTTTTGGCCAGCGTCTGGTTGCGCGCATGATTGGTTTCAGCCAGCGCCAGGCGGGCCTCTGCGTCCTTGCTCTCTGCGTCCAGAAGCGCACCATCGAGGCGGAAAAGTTCATCCCCGGCCTTCACCGCCGCACCATCGTCCGCTGACACGGACACGATGCGGCCTGCCGTATCCGCCGCCACGGTGACCGACTCCTGCGCCGCAAGGCTGCCAATGGCGGAGATGCTGTCCTGAAGGGTCTGCGCCTCCGCCTGAGAGACTTCCACGGGCGTGGGCCCACGGCCACCGCCGCCCGGCGACGCGGGCGATTGACCGGACTTGCGTCCACCCTGCGCTTCGGCCTGCGGTGCAGCCTTGGAAGACAAGCCGGGCACGTGCGAGGCCAGCCAGCCATAGGCGGAGTTCCACCGTCCTGTTGCCTGCAACCCGAAGGCGGCCACCAGGGCCAGCACGACCAGACCGCTCAACACGTACCGTTTCCGCATGCGGATTTCTTCCTTCACTCCGTTGAGACGGATGGGCGGGTTGATTCCGTCGCCCGCCCCTTCTTTTTCACTGTGAAGGGATACGAAAGCAAATGACATTCGGGTAACAGGGTTCCCCTGAGAAAGCAGGTGGCCTCACCGTCCGTCGGCGGAGAAATGCTGATAGTCCTTGGACGACGTCCATGTTCCGCCCCACACCCAGCCCTTTGCCTTGAAGGCGCCGACGATGGCGCTGTCCGGCAGGATGAGGCCGGCCTGCCCGCGCTGGGCCACGCGCTCTGCCGGCTCATCCCAGGCGTGGCCCCCGGGCGGCGACGTGCCCTTCCGCCAGACATAGGGGTTGATGAGCGGGTTGACGTCAATGGCGATGCCGCGTGCATGCGACGACAGGCGAGATGAGCCGGAGGCCTTCCGGCAATTGTATCCCGAAGTGTTGTTGTCCGCCATGGAGGCGTCATCATCACCGCCGTAGGCATCGACCGGAACCATCTTGTCGATCGCGAAGGATTTGGTGCGGAACAGTGTGACGAACACGTCCCGCACATCGGCCGCAACGCGACGGTGAACGATCATCTGGCCCTTGTGCGTCATGCCCGCGAAATCACGATAGGGGAGGGTGAGCAAACGCAAGTCCTTCCGCTGCGCACAACCCTTGATGCGCGGATTGTAGGACTTGCCCTGCATGTCCGCCCACACCGCATCGGGGATGGCGGAGATCGTTGCCGTGGTCGCATCTTGCGCAGATGCACAGGGGACCGGGAGGACCAGAAAGGCAGCCGCAAGGAAACTCAGCACACGGATGATCGCCCCTGCCGCCGCGCCAATTGCCACGCCGCCCGATGCAATTTGGCGTTGCCGTCCGCAGGCCCGCGACAATCTATGCAAGTTCCGCTCCGTCTTTGTCAGCCAGCCATCAGCATGGCCTCCATAGTCATGGCATCGGACACGGCAGCAACTTATTCCGGAGTGCATCATGGCAAACATCCAATACTTCCCTGGCAACGCGACAGTCGCATTGCCCCAGTCCACCTTCGACATCACGGCCATCACAGCAAAGCGGGTGGGGCCCTATCTGAACTATTACTCCGCCAACACTGATGGCACCATGTTCGTCATCCACACCACGGCCTCGCTTGATGCCTCGGGTGCCATTGTCCAGAATATCGTGGGGTGGGATCACTTCAGTGGCTCTGATCTTCTGCAGTCGGCGACCGTGAATCTTCCCGCAAAGCCGTTCCTCGACAACCTCAACAGCCGCGCGCCCAACAGCCTCAAGGCGTTCAACTACCTGATGAGTGGCAACGACGCGATGACCGGATCCGATGTGGCCGACCGCATGTCCGGCCTCAACGGCAGCGACACGATGTCTGGGGGTGCCGGAAACGATCTGATGCGCGGCGGCAACGGCAATGACATGCTGGATGGCGGCAAGGGCAACGACAACCTCTTCGGTGACGCAGGCGATGACCATCTGTTCGGCGGTCTGGGCAAGGACAAGTTGACGGGTGGCGCGGGCGCTGACCAGTTCTACTTCGATGGTCTCAACCAAAGGGACCGATACGGTGCTCGACTTCACCCACGGCGCCGATCATCTCGCAATGTCGGCCACCGGCTTTGCCCTGCACGGACCGTTGGTTGATGGCGTCAACATGATCAATGGCACCTCGGCCCTGCTTGCAGAAGCATCCTTCATCTACGATGTCGTGACCGGCAACCTCTCCTATGACGCCGACGGCACGGGTGCCGCTGCGGCCCAGGTGATTGCGACCCTCGGCAACCACAGTGCACTGACGGCAGGGGATATCCTGATCGCCTAGACCACAGGCTGCGGCCTGGGGCCCACCCCTCAGGCGCAACGCATGGTGTCAGGGACAAGCCCGCGAAAGGATCGCCGGTTTGTCCCTGACTGTTTTTCACCGGGCCGAGTCCGGCGGCTTTCTTTCAACAACCGGGCGATGCTGCGGCGCACCACAATTAACCATTTGAATTTTATGGTGAATCTTTCCTGCGTCAGAACTCTTGACGGCGGCGGGCGCCGTCTTATCTCCCCGGCCAGCTGCTGGCACTCTCCATAGGTGAGTGCTAACAGGGCGGGATGAAACCAAGAAGGTTTGCCCGTTTTCCAAACGAAAACAATATTCCAGGAGCGTTTCGCATGAAGTTCCGTCCGTTGCACGACCGCGTCGTCGTCAAGCGCGTCGACGAAGACACCAAGACCAAGGGTGGCATCATCATCCCGGAAACCGCCCAGGAGAAGCCGATGCAGGGCGAGATCATCGCCGTCGGCCCCGGTGGCCGCGACGAGAGCGGCAAGCTGATCCCGCTCGACCTCAAGAAGGGCGACCGGGTGCTGTTCGGCAAATGGTCCGGCACCGAAGTGAAGATCGACGGTCAGGAGCTCCTGATCATGAAGGAATCCGACATCATGGGCGTGATGGAGAAGTGATGCGGCGGGGCCCCGGCCCCACCCCTTCCCGTTCAGGCGGGCTTTTCCAAACACCATTTCATCAGTACACAGAGGAATTAAGCACATGGCTGCTAAAGAAGTCCGCTTCGGCGCTGAAGCCCGCGAGAAGATGCTCCGCGGCGTCGACATCCTCGCAAATGCGGTGAAGGTCACGCTCGGTCCCAAGGGCCGCAACGTCGTCATCGACAAGAGCTTCGGCGCCCCCCGCACGACCAAGGACGGCGTCACCGTCGCCAAGGAAATCGAGCTCGAGGACAAGTTCGAGAACATGGGCGCCCAGATGGTGCGCGAAGTCGCCTCCAAGACCAACGACGTCGCCGGCGACGGCACCACCACCGCGACCGTTCTCGCCCAGGCCATCGTCCGCGAAGGCGCCAAGAACGTGGCCGCCGGCATGAACCCGATGGACCTGAAGCGCGGCATCGACATGGCCGTTGCGGTGGCCATCGAGGATCTCAAGAAGCGTTCCAAGAAGGTCAAGGGTTCCGACGAAGTGGCCCAGGTCGGCACGATTTCCGCCAATGGCGAAAAGGAAATCGGCGACATGATCGCCAAGGCCATGCAGAAGGTCGGCAACGAAGGCGTCATCACGGTTGAAGAAGCCAAGACGGCCGACACGGAACTCGACATCGTCGAAGGCATGCAGTTCGATCGCGGCTACCTCTCGCCCATACTTCATCACCAACGCCGACAAGATGGTGGCGGAACTCGAAGAGCCCTACATCCTCCTGCACGAGAAGAAGCTCTCTTCGCTGCAGCCGATGCTGCCGATCCTCGAAGCCGTCGTCCAGACCTCGAAGCCGCTGCTCATCATCGCCGAGGACATCGAAGGCGAAGCGCTGGCGACCCTCGTGGTCAACCGTCTGCGCGGCGGCCTCAAGGTCGCGCCGTCAAGGCGCCGGGCTTCGGCGACCGCCGCAAGGCCATGCTGGAAGATATCGCCATCCTCACGGGCGGTCAGGTCATTTCCGAAGACCTCGGCATCAAGCTGGAGAACGTCTCGATCAACATGCTCGGCCGTGCCAAGCGCGTGAAGGTCGAGAAGGAGAACTCCACGATCGTCGACGGTGCCGGCAAGAAGGCCGACATCAACGCTCGCTGCGGCCAGATCAAGGCCCAGATCGAGGAAACGACCAGCGACTACGACAAGGAGAAGCTCCAGGAGCGTCTCGCCAAGCTCGTGGGCGGCGTTGCCGTGATCAACGTCGGAGGATCTACTGAAATTGAGGTCAAGGAGCGCAAGGACCGCGTCGACGACGCGCTGAACGCCACGCGTGCAGCCGTTGAAGAAGGCGTGGTTCCGGGCGGCGGTGTTGCCCTGCTGCGCGCCAAGAAGGCCGTGGACGCGCTCACCTCGTCCAACGCCGACATCCAGGCCGGCATCAAGATCGTCTCCAAGGCCCTTGAAGCTCCGATCCGCCAGATCGCCGAGAACGCCGGCGTTGAAGGCTCGATCGTCGTGGGCAAGGTGCTGGAGAAGTCCGGCAGCTTCGGCTTCGACGCGCAGAACGAAGAATATGGCGACATGATCGAGAAGGGCATCATCGACCCGGCGAAGGTCGTGCGCGTGGCGCTCCAGGACGCGGCCTCTGTGTCCTCGCTGCTGATCACCACGGAAGCCATGATCGCCGAAAAGCCCAAGAACGCTCCCCCCGCCATGCCCGGCGGCGGCGGCATGGGCGGCGGCATGGGCGGCATGGACTTCTAAGAAGTCCAACGCTCGGCAAATCGCTGAAACGAATGAACCCCGGGAGAAATCCCGGGGTTTTTTGTTGGGGAGGGACGTTACGGAATGCGCATCCGCAACAGGCGGAGCGCATTCAATGTGACCAGCACAGTGGCGCCGGTGTCGGCGAGGATGGCGATCCACAGGCCCGTGGCGCCGATCACCGTTGTCACCAGGAACAGGCCCTTCAGCCCCAGCGCCAGCGCCACGTTCTGGCGGATGACGGACATGGTCTGGCGCGACAGCGAGATGAGCGTCGCCACATCGCCCACGCGGTTGTTGAGCACGGCGGCGTCAGCGGCTTCCAGTGCCACGTCGGTGCCGGAGCCCATGGCAATGCCCACGGTGGCGGCAGCGAGGGCGGGCGCATCGTTGATGCCGTCGCCCACCTTGGCAATGCCGCCCAGCGCGGCACGTTCCCGGATCACGGCGAGCTTGTCTTCCGGCAACAATTCGGCCCTCACTTCCATGCCGAGCAGGGCGCCGACGGCCTCTGCATTGGCGCGATTGTCACCGGTGAGCATGACAGGGCGAAGGCCCAGCGCCCTGATCCGGCGGATGCCCTCCACAGCATCCTCCCGTGGCTCATCGCGCAGCGCAATCAAGCCCACGGCCGTGCCGTTCACGAGAATTGCGGAAACACTCTTGCCCCCGGCTTCCAGCGCGGCGGCGCGCGCGAGGATGTCCGGAGCCGTGATGCCGATGCGGGCGGCTGCGCCGATCATCACGTTCTTGCCCTCAACCGTTGCGGAAATGCCCTTGCCGGGAACGGCAACGGACGGGATGGTGTCAAACACAATGCCTGTGTCCCGGGCCCGAGCCACGATCGCCACCGCAAGCGGATGCGACGAGGCGGATTCCACCGTGGCGGCGAGGCGCAGGATGTCCTTCTCGCTGTCACCTGCGAGGGTCACGACGTCTGTCACGACCGGCGTGCCGCGCGTCAACGTGCCGGTCTTGTCGAAGGCAATCTGCTGAACTTTGCCGATGGCCTCCAGCACGCCACCACCCTTCACCAGCAGGCCCCGCCGCGCCCCAGCCGCAAGGGAGGACGCAATCGAGGCAGGCGTGGAGATCACCAGCGCGCAAGGACAGCCGATGAGAAGGAGCGTGAGGCCGCGATAGATCCACGTGGGCCAGGCCTCGCCCCAGCCCAGCGGCGGCAGCACCGCCACGGCGAGCGCCAGGATACAGATGAGCGGCATGTACCATTTGGCAAACTGGTCGATGAAGCGCTGCGATGGCGCCTTGGCATCGGCGGCTTCCTCGACAAGGCGCGCAACCCGCGCGATGAGTGTGTCCTGCGCCGGCTTGTCCACACGCACCCGCAGGACGGCCTCGGCATTGATCGAGCCCGCGAAGACAGCTTCGCCCGGCCCGCGGGTGAGCGGAAGCGATTCACCCGTCAGCGCAGATTGATCGACGGAAGACGTACCCGACACAATGGTGCCGTCCGCCGCAATCCGGTCTCCGGGTCGCACGACAATGATGCTGCCGATGGCAATCCCGGAGATCGGCTGTTCCGTGACACCTTGTACCGTTTCCACCAGCGCCGTGTTCGGTGCCAGGGTAGCCAGCGCCTTGATGCCGGAGCGGGCCCGGCCTGCGGCAACGCCCTCCAGCAATTCACCCACTGCGAACAGCGCCACGACGATTGCCGCTTCCTCCACCGCCCCAAGCCACAGGGCGCCCGCCACGGCGATGGTCATCAGCATCTCGATGGTGAAGACGGAACCATAGCGGAGCGCGGTGAGAGCGCGCAGTGCCACCGGCGCCGTGCCCACGGCACACGCCAGCAGGAAGAGCGCCATGCCCGCGCGCGGTGCGGCGGTGTTCGCCGCATAAGCCAAACCGATCAACGCCCCCGTAGCGAGAACGAGCAGCCCCCGCTGCGATCTCCACCACGCCCCTTCGATGGCCTCACCATGATCGGAATGCCCAGCAGCATCATCGGCATGATCAGCAGCGCCATGGTCGTGATCGCGATGGTCATGGCCATCGCCGTCAGGGTGGTGATGAGCCGATGGCGCGGGCGGCACTCCACCGGGGCTTACGTCGGAGACATCATAGCCCAGTGAACGCACCGCTGCCCTCACCGCCTGCTTCGCCTCTTCCGACTGCAGCTGCACGCTGAGCGTTTCAGATTGTAAACCCACACGCACATCGGAAGCGCCGGGAATGCGGCGCACCGCCGTCTCGATCTTGCTCACGCAGGACGCGCAATCCATGCCCTTCACGAAGAAGCGCGTCGTCACGGGTGCCTCTGCCATTCCAGGTCCTCATCCAGAATTTGCCATGTGGGGACACTCTAGCAAATCCGCACCCCATCCATGGAATTTTTCAGGAGGGGCGGGCGCTGCAAGCTCAGGGTGGACGGTGGCGGCCATGAGGCGGCACGGCGAATCAGCTATCCTCGCACCATGACCCAGCACAATGAACCGCAGATCATTTGTCCCAATTGCAAGTCCGAGGTGAAGCTCACGGAGTCGTTGGCAGCGCCTCTGCTGGCCGCCACGCGGGCTGACTATGAAAAGCGCATGCAGGCACAGGCCGACATGCTGGCGCGGGACAAGGCCGAGTTGCAGCAGCAGCAATCGAAGCTCGCCCATGCCCAGGCCCATGTGGAGGAGCAGGTGGCCGCGCGCCTGGAGGAGCAGAAGGCGGCGCTGGTGGCGATGGAGCAGAAGCGCATCCGCTCCACCCTCGACTTCGAGATGAAGCAGCAGGCCGAAGCGATGGCGGAACTGAAAGGCCTTTTGCAACTGCGCGAGCAGAAGCTCGCAGAGGCGCAGAAACAGCAGGCCGCATTCATGGCGAAGGAGCGCGCCCTGGAAGATCAGAAGCGCGAACTGGAACTGACGGTGGCCCGGCGCGTCGAGGCCGACAGTGCGGCGATCCGCGCCAAGGCCCAGGCCGAGGCCGAGCAGGCCATGCGCCTCAAGGTTTCCGAAAAGGAAGAAACAATCGCCGGCATGCAACGCCAGATCGAAGACCTGAAGCGCCGCGCCGAGCAGGGTTCGCAACAGTTGCAGGGTGAAGTGCTCGAACTCGATTTCGAGCAGCAACTGCAGCACCGCTTCCCCATGGACCGCGTGGCCCCCGTGCCCAAGGGCGAGATCGGCGCCGACCTGGTGCAGGAGGTGACGACGCAAAGCGGGCAGGTCGCCGGTGTCATCATCTGGGAACTGAAGCGCGCCCGGAACTGGAGCGATGGCTGGCTGCCCAAGTTGCGCGATGACCAGCGCAACCTGCCCGCCGACATGGCGGTGCTGGTGTCGGCGGCCTTGCCCAAGGGCGTCGAACGCCTCGACGTGGTTGAGACGGTGCATGTCGTCCATCCCCGCGAGGCACTGGCGCTGGCCACCGTGCTGCGCGCCCACCTGCTCGACATCGCCCGTGTGCGCCAGCAGCAGGCCGGTCAATCGGGCAAGATGGAGCAGATGTACGACTACCTCACCGGGCCGCACTTCAAACACCGGGTCGATGCCATCATCGAAAACTTCCGCGCCCAGCAGAAAGACCTGGAAAAGGAAAAGACCTTCATGCTGCGGCAATGGGCAAAGCGCGAGAAACACATCTTCAACGTGCTGGAAGCAACATCCGGCATGTATGGCGACATGCAGGGGATTGCCGGAAGCGGCATGGCCGCGATCGCGGCACTCGATCACCTCGATGACGAGGAAGACGCGCTCTGAGATTACTGCGCCGCTGATGCCCGCACGTCCCGCAGCCAGGTGAGATTGGGTTTTCGTAACGCGGCGGGGCTGACATCGGCGATGAAGTCACGCACGAAGGGCGTGGCCGGGCGTGAGAGAATATCGGCCGGCGTTCCCACTTGTTCGATAGCACCCCTGTTGAGGATGGCGATGCGGTCGGCGAGTTCGAAGGCCTCGTCCTGGTCGTGGGTGACGAAAAGGGTGGTGTGGCCGGTCTTCTCATGCAGGCTCCGCAACCAGCGGCGCAGATCCTTTCGTACCTTGGCATCGAGCGCCCCGAAGGGTTCGTCCAGCAGGAGCACGCGCGGTTCGATGGCAAGCGCGCGGGCCAGTGCCACCCGCTGCCGCTGGCCGCCGGAGAGTTGCGCCGGGTAGCGCGACTCGAGTCCCGCCAGCTGCACCAGCGACAACAGTTCAAACACGCGCGCACGAATGTCACCTTCCCCCGGCCGTGACCCGCGCGGCCGGGCGCGGAGGCCGAAGGCGATGTTGTCCATCACGCTCATGTGCCGGAACAGCGCGTAGTGCTGGAAGACAAAGCCGATGCGTCGCTCGCGCAGCGACAGTCCCGAAGCATTGGCATCGCCGAAGAAGACATCGCCCGCATCGAGACATTCGAGTCCCGCCACCGCCCGGAGCAGCGTCGTCTTGCCGGAACCCGAAGGGCCGAGCAGTGCCACCAGTTCTCCCGGAGCGACCTCCAGCGAAACGCCTTTCAGGGCCGGATAGGTGCTGAAGCTCTTGGCAGCAGCGCGGATGGAAACAGAAACAGTCATGGCACTCTCCTAGTTGCGCCCTGCCGCAAGTTCGCCGGCATGACGCCATTCCAGCAGCGACTTGAGCAGGAGGGTGATGAGGGCAAGGCCGGCGAGCAGTGTGGCGACGGCGAAGGCACCGGTGAAATCGTACTCGTTGTAGAGAATCTCGATGTGCAGCGGCATCGTGTTGGTGAGGCCGCGAATATGTCCGGACACCACCGAGACGGCGCCGAATTCGCCCATGGTGCGGGCGTTGCAAAGGAGCACGCCGTAGAGCAACGCCCACTTCACGTTGGGCAGGGTCACCCGCGTGAATGTGTGCCAGCCGGAAGCACCAAGCGACAGCGCCGCTTCCTCCTCGGACGTGCCTTGCGACTGCATGAGCGGAATGAGTTCGCGCGCAACAAAGGGGAAGGTGACGAATACGGAGGCGAGCACGATGCCGGGCACGGCAAAGATCACCTGCACATTCCAGTCCTTGAGCATGGGGCCAAACCACCCTTGCGCACCGAACAGCAACACATAGATGAGGCCCGCAATCACCGGCGATACGGAAAATGGCAAGTCGATCAGCGAAAGAAGCAGGTTCTTTCCGGCAAAGTTGAACTTGCTGATGGCCCAGCTGGCGCACAGGCCGAAGACAACATTGAACGGCACCGTGAAGGCCGCCACCAGCAGGGTGAGGCGGATGGCGGCAAGCGTGTCGGGCTGCAGGAAGGCGTCCACAAAGACACGCCATCCCTTGCCGAAGGCTTCAAGGAAGACGATCGCCAGCGGAAACAGCAGGACCGCCGCGAGAAACATGGTTGCCACGAGGATCAGCGCGCCCCGCACCAGCGATGTCTCGCCGATGCGGGGACGGGATTGGGGAAATGCCTGCACAGCATCAGCCATGGCCGTGCCTCCGTTGCTGCCACGATTGCAGCGTGTTGATGACGAGGAGCAGTCCGAACGAGAGGGCCAGCATGAGTGTCGCCACCACGGTGGCGCCGGCATAGTCGAACTCCTCCAGCTTGATGACGATGAGAAGTGGCGCGATTTCCGAGACCATCGGAATGTTTCCGGCGATGAAGATGACCGACCCGTATTCGCCGACCGCCCGCGCGAAGGCGAGCGCAACGCCCGTGAGCAGGGCGGGGAAGACATGGGGCAGGATGACCTGGAAAACGATGCGCAGGCGCGACGCACCGAGTAGCGTTGCAGCCTCTTCGACGTCACGCTCCACATCTGCGAGAACAGGCTGCACCGTGCGCACCACGAAGGGAAGACCGATAAACACAAGTGCGAGCACGACACCGAGTGGCGTGAAGGCAATCTTGAGGCCGAAGCGGGCCGCAAGCGCGCCCATCGGTCCATTCGGCGCGTAGATGGCGGCAAGGGCAATGCCGGCCACGGCCGTGGGAAGGGCGAAGGGCAGATCCACCACCGCATCCAGCACGCGCCGGCCCGGAAAGTCATAGCGCACCAGAACCCACGCCACCAGGAGACCGAACACAGCGTTCACAAGTGCCGCAATGAAGGCCGCACCGAATGAGAGGCGCAGTGCGGCGAGGACGCGCGCGTCCGTCATGACCGCGATGAAGCCCGCAGGGCCGATGCTCATCGCCTTCAGCATCAGGGCGGCCAGCGGCAGCAGCACCACGAGGCCCAGCACCGCAACGGCAACGCCAAGCGTCAACCCCAATCCAGGGATGACGCTTGGCTGCCGCAAGGCACGGGCGTGGGCCAGGAAGGAATAAGCCACGCCGCATGCCTCAGTTGGTGGGCTTGTAAAGTTGGTCGAACAGCGCGCCCTCGGCAAAATGCGTGGCCTGCGCCGTCTTCCATCCGCCAAAGGCATCGTCGATGCTCACGAGTTCAAGCGTCGGCAACTTGGCGAGATCTGCCGGATCGGCAGCGGATGGATCACTCGGGCGGTAGTGGTGATGCGCCGCAATCTTCTGCGCCACCGGACCATAGAGGAAATCGAGATAGGCCTTGGCCACCTCTTCGTTGCCGTTGGCCTTGGCATTTTCATCGACGAGGGCGACAGGCGTTGCAGCGGCAATGGAGAGCGACGGCACGACGATGTCGAACTTGTCCGCGCCGAATTCATCGAGCGCCAGGAAGGCATCGCTTTCCCACGAGATCAGCACGTCGCCGATGCCGCGTTCGGCGAAGGTTGTCGTGGAGCCGCGCGCTCCCGTATCGAGCACCGGAACGTTGCGATAGAGGTCGGCGATGAAGTCCTTCACCTTGGCCTCGTCACCGCCGAAGCTCTTGTTCGCCCAGGCCCAGGCCGCGAGGTAGTTCCAGCGGGCACCGCCGGAGGTCTTCGGATTGGGCGTGATCACTTGCAAGCCGGATTGGGCGAGGTCGCCCCAATCCTTGATGCCCTTGGGGTTTCCCTTCTTCACCAGAAACACGATGGTCGATGAGTAGGGGACCGCGTTGTGCGGCAGGCGCGTGGCCCAGTCGGCCGGCAGCAGCTTGCTCTTGCTGGCGATGGCATCGATGTCGCCGGCCAGTGCCAGCGTCACCACATCGGCCTTGAGACCGTCGATCACCGCGCGGGCTTGCTTGCCCGAACCGCCGTGCGACTGGTTGATGGTGATGACCTCACCCCCGTGCCTGGCCGCCCAGTCGGCAGCAAAGGCCTCGTTGATCTCTTTGTAGAGTTCGCGAGTCGGGTCATAGCTGACGTTGAGCAGGGTCTTGTCAGCCAACGCGGGCGTGACACCCAGGGCCAGGGCGACGGCGATGCCGGTCGCGGCTCCAAGGAAAGTACGGCGGGCAGTGTGGGTCATGGGAAGCTCCTTTCGATTGAATAACCTAAATCTACACAGGATTAGTATGGATTCAAGCAGAAAGTGTTCTGTTTAGCGAACATCCTGTTTGTTTCATGCTATTTCAATAGCTTACAGGTTGATCTTCATCTGGGCCGCGGGGCCCTGGCCCTGTGGGGAGAGGATGTCTGCGAGTGTCGTCCCCTCAAGCCGCTCGAGATATTCGGCATAGGGACGGTCGAAGGCGCGGCGCAATTCACACTCCGATTCGGACCGGCAGTCGCTGCATTTGCGGTAGGCCGTGCGCGACAGGCAGGAGAGCGGCGCAATCGGTCCATCCAGCAGGCGCAACAGGGCGCCGATATGGATGTCGTCTGCGGGCCGAAGCAATTCATAACCGCCATCGCGCCCCCGGCGGCTGGAAATATATCCGGCACTGCGCAGCGTGGACAGGATCTGCTCGATGAACTTGCGCGGCAGTTTCTCCTGTTCACAGAGTTCGCGGATGTTCATTCCCCGGCCCGGCTCGGCCCTGGCGAGGGCGACGAGCGCCTTGAAGGCGTAACGGGCGCGCTGGGAAATCATGAGTAAGTATGTAGATTTGAAGAGCTTCCCTTGCAATGGGCAGGCCGGGAGAAATCAACTGCAGCGCGTGTTGCAGTGCGCAAGCAGGGGCATATGATGGCAGCATGCTCATGCCCCCGCGTTTCCTGTTCATGGACGTGAACCTCGCCTGCAATCTCCGCTGTGCCCATTGTTTCTTCTGGAAGCGCGACGAGGCCACCGAGCGCTACCTGACGCTTCCGCAGCGTGTGGAGCTGATCGAGGAATATGCCCGCCTCAGCCCGCAGGGCCGCCTGGTGATCTGCGGTGGTGAGCCGATGTTGGCACTGGATACCTATTTCGGCGTCGCCCAAGCAGCGCGCGCCCAGGGCCTCCGTTGCCTTTCCGTGGTCAATGGCACCCGGATCCGCAGCGCCGAGATGGCGAAGCGGATGATTCTTGAAGGCCCGCACGAAATCTCGATTTCCCTCAACAGCCACGACCCGGCGCTGCACGACAAGACGCGCGGCGTTGTGGGATCGCATGCGAAGGCTGTGCGGGCGCTCCGCCTCCTCATCGCGGCGCGCGACAAGTGGGGCACACCCGATACAAAGATCATCGTCATGGGGCTGGTCTTCGGTTCGAACCACACCATGATCGAGGCGTTCTACGACTTCGTCCTGAACGACGTGGGCGCCGACAAACTGAAGCTCAACTTCATCCAGCCCTCCTTCGGTCAGGCCGGGGAAGTGGACGATTTCTATGCCGCCGAGGGCAACGTCGATCCGGATGTGCTGCTGGCGCAACTGAAGAGCAGCGACGCACGCTTTGGACTGGGACTGAGCCCCGTGTGGATGGAGCAGGTCGGCATGTATTTTCGTTCGCTGCGGGCGCGCGAGGACCGGGGCCGCGGCTGGGGCATGAAGGCGGGCACCGACGAGCACATCTGCAACAGCCACGACCGCAACATCATGGTCGACAATTTCGGCATGGCGCGGCTGTGTTTTTCCTCGCAGTTCCCCGGCAAGGTCTGGCAGAAAACGGGCGACCTCGCCGCCCTGTGGACCGGCTCGGATGATGTGCGGGAGCGCATGCGCCACTGCAATCAGGTCTGCGGCATCAGCCACAGCGTGCGCCGCGAAGCCAGCACCATCGCCGGCAATGACTTCCGCCTCGATTTTGAAAAGGCCTCAGCGCAATCCTGGGCACCGGTTTGAACCACCAGAGTCAGTCCAGTGTCACGCGGTAACGGCTCACCGCAAGTGTCGCCACCAGCACCAGCATGAATGCGAGCACCGCGATTTCGCCCGCGACTTGCGCAGGTGTCGCGCCCTTGAGCATGACACCACGCACGATGCGGATGAAATGTGTCGCGGGCAGCGCCTCACCGATGGCCTGCGCCCAGCCGGGCATGCCGCGGAATGGGAAGGCGAAGCCGGTGAGCAGGATCGCCGGCATGAGGAAGAAGAACGACATCTGCACCGCCTGCAACTGGTTGCGCGCCACCGTCGAGAAGGTGAAGCCGATGGCGAGGTTGACGGTGATGAACAGCATCGTCGAAAGCGTGAACAGCACCGGGCTTCCCTCGAAGGGAACGTCGAACAGGATGCGCGCCGCCACCAGCACGACGATCACCTGCATGGTGCCGATGATGATGTAGGGCGCGATCTTGCCCGCCATCACCTCCAAGGGCCGCACCGGCATGGCGAGCAGGTTTTCCATGGTGCCGCGCTCATATTCGCGCGTGACGGCAAGTGCCGTCATCATCACCATGGTCATGGTGAGGATGATGCCCAGAAGCCCTGGCACGATGTTGTAGCGGGTGATGCCCTCGGGATTGTAGCGGCGGTGCAGCCGCACATCGACCGCAGGTGTGTTGGCCTGATGCCGCGACAGCACGCCGTTCAGTTCACGCGCCAGCGTCTGTGACACCGCGCCATTCACCGCGGCCAGCGCGGGGGCGATGGTCGCGGGGTCGGTGGCATCAGCCTCCACCAGCACGGCAGCCGTTTCGCCCCGCACCACGCGCCGTGTCAGGCGGTCGGGGATGGTGATGACAAACTGGACCTCGCCCCGCTGCAGCAGGGCATCTGACTCCGCCTCCGTCCGGGGTTCGGCAACGAAAGCGAAATAGCCGGTCTGTCCAATGCCGCTGATGAGGGCGCGCGACAGGGGCGAATGGTCATAGGCAAGAATGGCCGCGGGCAACCCCTTGGGATCGGTGTTGATGGCGAAGCCAAAGAGGATGAGCTGTGCGATGGGGATCACAAACATCATGGCGAAGGTCAGGCGGTCGCGCCGCAACTGCCGCGCCTCCTTCACCATGATGGCCCACAAGCGGCGGAAGAATCCCATTGATGTCACCTCACGCCGCTTCCGCATTGTCGGTGGCCTGGCCCATCAGGTGGATGAACACATCCTCCAGCGTTGGCTCGGCCGGTGCGGCGGCCAATCCCTCATGCGCCGAGACGATGCCAGAGACCGCCTGGCGCAGCGCTGCCTCGTCGGGGCTGCACACATGCAGCGCCGTGCCGAAGGCCGCCGCAGCGGTGATGCCCTCGGCATCGCGCAGCGCGGGCGCCAACCTGTCGGCACCGGGGCCTGTCACCACCATGGCATGAAGACCGGATTGGGTGATGATGTCACGGGCGGTGCCGCGCGCCATCAGCTTGCCATAGGCGATGTAGGCAATCTCGTGACAGCGCTCGGCCTCGTCCATGTAGTGCGTCGAGACCAGCACCGTGATGCCCTCCGCCGCAAGCGCATGGATTTCGTCCCAGAAGCCGCGCCGCGCCTTGGGATCGACACCCGCCGTCGGTTCATCGAGCAGCAGGATTTTCGGCGTGTGCAGCACACAGGCCGCCAGCGCCAGACGTTGCTTCCATCCGCCGGAGAGTGACCCGGTGAGTTGGTGCTGGCGGCTCTCCAGGCCAAGGCGCGCAAGGGCCTCCGTCACCTTCTCCGCAACGCGGGGAAGGCCATAGACCTGCGCCACGAATTCCAGGTTCTCGCGGATGGTGAGGTCTTCGTAGAGTCCGAAGCGCTGCGTCATGTAGCCCGTTTGCCGCTTGATGGCATCGCGCCCGGTGATGATGTCCTCGCCCAGAACCGTGCCCTCGCCTGCGTCTGGTGTCAGCAGACCGCAGATCATGCGGAGCGTCGTCGTCTTGCCCGAGCCGTTGGGTCCGAGGAAGCCGCAGATACGGCCTGGTGCGATCTGCAGGTCGACGCGGTCCACGACCGTGCGCTGCCCGTAGCGCTTCACCAGTCCGCGAACGTCGATGGCGAGGCCGCTCATGGCAGGGGCTCGAATTCAACGGGAAGGCCCGGCTGCAGGTGCGCGTCGGGCGTCACCGGGCGCGCTTCCACCTGGAAGACGAGCTTCGCCCGCGCCGAAGCGGAATAGATGACCGGGGGCGTGTATTCCGGCGTTGCGGCCACATGCGTGATGGTGGCCGTGCCGCCGTCGCCACAACCGTCGCAGCGATAGCGGATGGTGACGCCGGCCTGCGCCTTCGCACGCTCCGCCTCCGGGATATAGAAAAGCAGCGTGGCCTTCTCCGGCTGCAGAAGGGCGAGGACCGGTTGACCCGCGCCCACCACTTCGCCCGGATCGAAGAACACATCATCCACAAGAGCCTCCACCGGCGCCGCGGACCTGAAGTCTGCAAGTTTGGCATTGGCGGTCGCCAAGGCCGCTTCCGCCTCCGTGATACGTGAATGCGCAGCATCAATCTCGGCGGCACGCGCAGGAAGCCGCGCGATTACGGCATTGGCCTGGATCTGTTTCAGGCGTTCTTCCGCCACGGCCAGCGCAGCCTTTGCCTTGTCGAGTTGGGTTTCAGCGGCGATGCCCTGGCGTGACAGCTTGTTCACCCGTGTGAACTCGACTTGCGCCAGCGTAACGTTGGCCTGCGCTTCCGCCTCCTGGCGAACGATCACGTCCATTTCCTCGGCCCGCTTTCCGCTGGCGAGGTTTGCGGCCAGTGCCCTGGCGGTGGCCACGGCGGCGGAAAGCCGCGCTGAATCCATGCGCGCCGCGCTGTCATCCAGTTGGAACAGCAGGTCGCCCGCAGCGATGCGGTCACCCTTGGCCACGGATATCGTGACAATGCGGCCCGCAACGGGAGGGCCGATCAGCAGGCTCTCACCCTCCACGTATCCGAGATAGGCCGCATGATCGGCAGCCGCAGGAAGCCAGCGCTCACGGAACCAGAAGAGGCTCCCTGCAAGGATGACGATGAGGATCGGAATGAGGCGTTTCATGGCCGCAGGCCCCTGAGAAAAATATCCATGTGTTGGTCGGCGAGTGCCGCCACGCTGTAAGGCGCAGCCCCCAGCGGCACGAACACGGCATGCCAGAGCGCACTCAGCATCAGCGGACCGATCATGCACTTGACGGTGAGGTTTGGATCAACCGCGCGAAACTCTCCCGTGGCGATCCCGTGCGAGAGCAGCCGCTCCAGCAGGGGCAGCGCCGATTTCACAACGTTGTCGAGATAGTACTGGCCGATGTCCGGATGCGCCCGGCTCTCGCCAATGACGAGCTTGATGATCGAAGGGAGGTCGGTGGTCTCGATCCGATGCGCCAGCATGCCGGCGAGCTGCGCCATCACCGGCGCCACGGGACCTTCGATGTGGTCAGCCATGCGCGCCGCCAGAGCGATCTGCTCACCGATGGCCTGCTGCACGATTGATTTCAGCAGAGCCGACTTGTCCGGGAAGTAGAGATAGATCGCACCCTTGCTGACGCCCGCCCGTGCCGCGACGTCCTCCATGCGGGCGGCGGCAAAACCCTTCTCGCTGAACAACGCCAAGGCCGCCGCCAGGATTTCACTGGGGCGAGCATCGGGGCGCCGCCGGCGCGTTCTTTTAGTTACTGACTGGTCAGTCATTAAATCTGAATACGCCGCCGCCTGTACACTGTCAAGCTGCACTCCGCGCAGCGGAGGGAACAGTGCATCGCAGGTTGTCTGGATTTCCCGGCATGTTACGGATGTGGAACGGGATTCGCACAGGCGGGGAGTGGCAGCGCATGAAACGGCGGGCGGCGGTGGCAGCGGTGATTTTGGGGCTTTGTACCCCCGCGCTGGCGGACGATACCTGGATGGAGCAGGTGATGACCTTCTCTCTCGACGGCGATCACATCCTCGCGGAGGGAGCCTTCGCGCCCGACACCGCCGATACCTTCCAGGCCTTCATCAGCCAGAATGCCCCTGATAGCGGGCCATGGAACAAGGCGCTCTACATCCGCTCACCGGGGGGCGCGCTGGGAGCCGCGATCAGCATGGGCCACATTTTGCGCGAGCGCGGAATGTCGGTTGTTGCCTTCGATCTCTGCGCCTCGGCCTGCACTTACATGCTCATGGGCGGCGTCAATCGCGTCGTCACGCGTGAAGCGCAATACGGCGTGCACCAGTTTTCCTTCGGCGATGCTTCGGCCGATCCGGAGAAGCCGTTCTTCACCGCGAAGGACATCGAGTCTCACCAGATGATGGTGGGCGAATTGGCCGACTATACGGAAACCATGGGCGTCGATACCCATGTGGTGCTGCTGGCCTCGCGCACGCCCCCCGCCAATGTGACCTTCCTGACCCGCGACCAACTGGTGAAATACCACGTCGACAATGTGCCGACAGATGAAGACGGCGGACAATCCAACGGCAGCGTGGTGATCCCCGGCGTGACCGAGACGGAGATGGCGGCGGCTCCATCCGACACGTCGATTTTCGAGAGCCTCAAGATCAGGCCACACCGTCTCTCTTCCAACATTTCACTGGCGATGGCACGGCGACTGGTGATGGCGGAAACGCAGGACCTCGCGGGCATGGAGGAAAGCCTCGCGAATTCCTATGCCGCAAACGTGGAGTACAATGGCCGCCTGGTGAGCGGCGACAGCATCGTGGCCGAGAAGCGCCGCATGGTGAAGGATTGGGGTGTCCGCAACCGCACCATCGACGAAGACTCCCTCAAGGTGAACTGCGAAGAAGATGACCTCTGGTGCACCGTGAGCGGTGACTACGACTATGAACTGGGCGTGGCCGAGGGCGGCTTCCTGTCGAAGAACCGCTGGCATTTCACCATGGACATCATGGTGCCGCTGGTGCTGCCGCGGGTGATGAAGGAAACGCTGTCGGAAGTGGAATGAGCGGCAGGACGCGCCGCTCACGCGCGTGCCCTACTTGTCGCGCCCGTTGTAGTGTTTGGACTGAAGCGCGCGCGGATCGACGCCCTCAAGGCAGTTCACGTTGACGGCCACCATCTCCTTGCCATCCGGTCCCTTGCCACGCGCAAATCCTTCGATACCGCAGGTCTTGCAGAAGAGATGGTGCACGACATGCTTGTTGAAGAGATATTCCGTCATCTGGTCCTCGCCCCGCAGCAGGGTGAAGCCATCCTGCGGCGCGAACGCCAGCACCGAACCGAGTCGCTGGCAACGTGAACAATTGCAGGTGATGGTATTGTCGAGATCGACATCGGCTTCAAAGGCAACCGCGCCGCACTGGCAACTTCCGTGATAGTGTTGAGTGGCCATTTGGAACTCTCCCTTGCTGAATTTTGTCAGGCGGTGGCCAAGATTTCGACGAACTGCGCAAGCTGTTTGAGCGAGTCCTGCCAGCCGAGATAGCACATTTCCTCCGGAATGATGTCCGGCACGCCTTCCTGCACGATCGTCACGTCCGTGCCGCACATGACGGGTTTCATGGTCACGGTCACGGTGATCTCGCCGGGCAGATTTGGATCCTCGAAAGTGTCGGTGTAGCGCAGCTTCTCGTTCGGAACGAGTTCGAGGAACGTGCCGCCGAATGCATTGGCATTGCCGGATTCGAATTCCGTGAATGACATGCGGAAGGTTCCCCCAACCTTCGGCTCGCTGTGATGCACCGTGCAGGTATAGCCAGCCGGCGGAAGCCATTTGCATTGGGCGGCAGGGTCCAGAAAGGCCTTGTAGACGCGCGATGGTGGGGCCTTGAAGACACGGTGCAGGTTGATCGTGTAGGACATGTCACGCACTCCTTCATTTCATGTTGCTGAACATGGAGAACGCCGCACCGAGCGGATCGATGCATCCGCAGGCGAAGCCACCGCCGGGCACTTCCATCGGTTCCATCACCACCCGGGCACCCTTGTCCTTGGCGCGATTGATTGCGGCGGAGAGTGAGTCCACATTGAAATAGTAGTTCCAATGGGGCGGCGACGGGTCTTGCGGGACCTTCGTCATCATGCCGCCGGTCTGGCCGGGACCTGTTTCGAAAAGCTGGTAGGTTCCCATGGGCCCCATGTCCATCGCCTCGGTCTTCTTCCAGCCGAACAGCGCTTCATAGAAGGCGAAGGCGGTTTGCCAGTTGCCAGACATGAGTTCGCGCCAGCCGGTGTGGCCGGCCGTGCCGTCCGGAACTGTCTTTGGCTGCTCCGTGGAAATGGGCTTGAAGATGATGAAGCCCGCACCTGACGGATCGGCAAGGACGGCGAAACGTGCAACCCCCGGAATGTCCTGCGGCGGGCGGTGGATCATGCCGCCGAGTTCCACCGCGCGCGCCGCATCCCGGTCGACGTCGTTCGAATGGATGTAGCCTGTCCACACGGGCGGCATGCCGGGGTCAAACGGTGACATCATGCCGCCCACGTCAATGCCATTGGCCGAGAGAAGCCAGTAGGTGGCACCCGGCATGCCGCTGTCCCGGATTGTCCAGCCGATGACATGGGCATAGAAATCCCGTGACGCGGCAAGGTCCGGTGTCATCAGGTCGTACCAGATGAATTTCGACATCATAAACTCCGTACACTGATGATTATTGTTGCGGGACCTGGCTCATGTCCATGAAGAAGGGCTCCCAGCGGTGCCCATCCGGGTCGGCGACGGTGCGATTGTACATGAAGCCCAGGTCCACCGCCGGCCGCGGTTCGCTGCCGCCCGCCGCGAGGGCAGAGGCCATTGACTCATCGACAGCCGCGCGGCTGCCCATTTCGAGCGCGACCATCAGGCCCGTGGACGTCTTGGCATCGGGAATCGGCGCGTCGGAGAAACCCTTGAACTTCGCGTGCGTCAGCAGCATCACGTAGTTCTCTTCGCTGATCACCATGCAGGCGGCGGTGTCGTCGCTGAACTGCAGGTTCTGTGCAAAGCCGAGCGCCTTGTAGAACGCAATCGAACGCCCGAGGTCTGTCACAGGCAGATTGACGAAAATCTTTGTCGGCATGGTGTGGTTCCCTTCCTTGTCCGTGCTGAACGCAGATGAAGTGGTGAAGTTCGTGAAGCGGGTCGTCAGTCCTCCTTGCCGTGATGAAAAAGCAGTTCGACGTAGCGGCGCAAATGCAGGATGGACTCCCGTGCGATGGCGATATCATTCCGTGCTTTGGCCAGAATGAAGGCACCTTGAAGGACAGCCTGTGTATGCAACGCCAGGCTTTCCGCCGACCATGATGCCCGCGGCGCGTGCCGGTTCTTGGCAGCAGTGATGATGGCGGCAATGGTCTCCGCATGTTTGCTGATCCCTGCCTCGCAGGCATCGCGGATGGCGGGATTGGAGGCGTAGGTCTCCTGAACCATCGTGCCGAGCAGGCAGGTCGCTTCCGGAATGCTGCGTCCCTCCAGAAGCTCGGCGCGGAAATCGATGTAGGCGATCAGCTGGTCCAGCGGGTCATCATAGGAATGATAGGGAGCCGCTGCGAACATCGCGCCCGTTACCGTGGACCAATGACCCGCCGCCATCACCGCCAGGTCTTCCTTGCTGCGGAAGTGATGGAAGAAGGCTCCCTTGGTCACACCCGCTGCGCGGCAGAGATCATCCACTGACGTGGCTTCATAACCCGTGGTGCGCACCATGGAGAGGGCGGCATTGAGCAGCTTGGTCTTGGCTGTGGTCTGGAGCATGCGAGTGCAATACCGACCAGTTGGTATGCTGTCAAGTGCCCGTGGGCGGCGGTTTTCCTTTGCTCCGGAGGGCCGCTTGACTCCCCGCTCATCTTCGTGCAACCTTTTTTCGGGCGCCAAAATAAAACAACGAAACGAACGTCCAGCTTTCAAAATCCGACTGACACTCCGCCCCCGCGAAGGGCGGTCTTTGGCGTCCATCGCGGATCGAGAAGGCACCAGGAGGATTTGAGAATGAAGCGTGCAATTTATGCGGCGGTCGCCGGAGCCTTGATGCTCGGCGCGTCATCCCTGTCGGCCAACGCAGCCGGCAAGACGATCGCAGTGTCGTGGAAGACATTCCAGGAAGAACGCTGGAAGACCGACGAAGCGGCGATCAAGGCTGCCGTCGAAGCTGCCGGCAACAAGTACATCTCCACCGATGCGCAGGGTTCTGCCCAGAAGCAGGCTGCCGACATCGAAGGCCTGATCTCGCAGAAGCCGGACGTGGTTCTGGTCGTGGCCTTTGACTCGGATGCCATCCTGCCCTCCATCAAGGCGCTCAGCGATGCCGGCATCAAGTCGATCGCCTATGACGTCCAGTTCGAAGATCCGAACGCGCTCTACATCACCTTCGACAACGTGGGCGTGGGCCGCATCATCGCCCAGGAAATCCAGAAGGTGAAGCCGGAAGGCAACTACGCCTTCATCAAGGGCGACAAGGGCGATCCGAACGCCACCTTCCTGTTCCAGGGCATGATGGAAGTGCTCAAGGAAGGTCTCGACTCGGGCAAGATCAAGAACGTCTGTGAAACCTTCACCGATGGCTGGAAGCCGGACAATGCCCAGAAGAACATGGAGCAGTGCCTGACCTCGACCGGCAACAAGGTGGACGCAGTCGCCTCTGAAAACGACGGCATGGCCTCGGGCGTTGTGGCGGCCCTCACCGCGCAGGGCATGGCCGGCATTCCGGTCGGCGGCCAGGACGGTGACCTCGCGGCCATCAACCGCGTCGCCCTCGGCACGCAGACCGTCTCGGTGTGGAAGAACTCCGTGGACCTCGGCAAGGTGGCCGGTGAAGCCGCCAACGCGCTTGCCGAAGGCACAGACGTGACCAAGATCCCGGGCGTTGCCAAGTTCTCGGGCGGCAAGAAGGGCGTGGAAATGAACTCCATCCTGCTTGCTCCGACGCCGATCACCAAGGACAACATCAACGTCGCCATCGACGCTGGTCACATCACCAAGGAACAGGCCTGCGCTGGCGTTGCTGCCGGTGCCGTGCCGGGCTGCTAAGTCAGGCGGCTGACGAAACCAGGGGCCGCGCCTGTTGCAAAATGGGCGCGGCTTTTCTTTAATGAGAAGCAGGATTTTTCCGGAGCGGCCGATGTCAGACACAGCCAACTCAAGCCAGAACCCCGCCTTGCAGACGGAAGGCGCCGTCAAGCGCTTTTTCCGCGCCACGGAAATTGATGCACGCATGCTGGGCATGATCGCTGCACTGGTCCTGATCTGGTGCCTGTTCGATATTGCCAGCGGCATCATGCGCGGCAATTTTGGCGGACTCCTCGGCGGCTCCTTCCTCACGCCACGAAATTTGTGGACACTTCTCGTCCAGACCTCCTCGATCGCGGTCATGTCCACCGGCATGGTGCTGCTGATCGTGATGCGCCAACTCGATCTTTCGGTGGGCTCCATGCTCTCGATGGTGGCCGTCGCCGGCGCCGTTCTGCAGGTCTTCAAGCTCGCGCCGGTGCTCGGCGTGGGCCACTGGTCAATCTGGATGATCGGCGTGCTCGCCTGCATCGCGCTCGGCGCGGCGGTGGGCGCATTCAACGGCTGGCTCACGGCCTATGCCAAGATCCCCGCCTTCATCGTCACCCTCGGCGGATTGCTCGCCTACAGCGGTATCGCTTTCTACATGGCCAAGGGCGAAACCGTGGCCCCCATGGACAAGACGTTTGAAGTCTTCGGCGGCGGCATTCCTCTGAGCTGGCTCGGACCGTTCTGGAGCTGGATGCTGGCCCTGCTGGTCTGCGCCTCCATCATCTTCGCCATCATCAATGGCCGGCGGCAGAGATTGCGTTTCAAGTTTCCGTTGCGCCCGGTTTGGGCCGAGGTTTTCCTCGCCGTGCTAGGAAGTGCCGTGGTGCTGGGCATCACCCATGTGATGAACTCCTATCCCTGGCCCTTCAAGCTGATCGAGAACTACGCCAAGGCCAATGGCGTGACCATTCCTGCCGGTGTTGAAGACCGGGATGGCACGGCCGTCTGCATGGCAGGCGAACAGGTGGTGCGCTGCACCAGCGGTCTTGTCTATTACACCGGCTATTCATTGCCCGTGATCGTGGCGCTGGTCGTCGGCATCGTCATGACCTTCCTCGCCACCCGCACCATGTTCGGCCGCTACGTCTACGCCATCGGCGGAAATCCGGAAGCCGCGGAACTGGCGGGCATCAACACCAAGATGATGATCGTGAAGGTCTTCGCCCTCATGGGCGCGCTTGTGGGCGTGTCGGCCATCATTTCCTCCGCCCGCCTCAACGCGGCAACCAACGCCCTTGGCCTCACCAACGAACTCTACGTGATCGCGGCCACCGTGATCGGTGGTACCTCGCTCGCGGGCGGCGTCGGCACCATCTACGGCGCCATGATCGGCGCGCTGATGATGCAGTCGATCATCTCCGGCATGTCGCTCCTCAACCTGCCGGCAGCTTTTCAGAACGTGGTGGTGGGTGCGGTTCTCGTCCTCGCCGTCTATCTCGACCAACTCTATTCCCGCCGCGTGAAGTAAGGAGAGGGCATCATGGCCAAGTCTGCAAAGAAATCCGCTCCTGCGCGCA
The DNA here is from genome assembly GCA_016710435.1 of Hyphomicrobiales bacterium. Taxonomy (NCBI): domain Bacteria; kingdom Pseudomonadati; phylum Pseudomonadota; class Alphaproteobacteria; order Hyphomicrobiales; species Hyphomicrobiales bacterium. The sequence continues at coordinate 2,040,571 of JADJVV010000001.1, forward strand.
AGTCTCCGGCGAAGAAGGCCGCCAGGCCTGCGGCTCGCAGTGCCGCGAAGGCACCCGCGAAGGTCATCGAGGTGCACGATACTCCTGCTGCCGTGCGCGGCGCGGAGCCGCACAAGAACCTCCGCGACCGCGGCACGCCGCTGATCGAGATGCGCGACATCTCGATTGCCTTCGGCGGCATCAAGGCCGTCGATCATGCCACCGTCGATCTCTATCCCGGCGAAGTGGTGGGCCTGCTCGGCCACAACGGTGCCGGCAAGTCGACGCTGATCAAGGTGCTCTCGGGCGCCTACAAGCGCGACGCGGGCCAGATCTTCATCGAAGGCCAGGAAGTGAACATCGACAACCCGCGCGACGCCAAGGCGCTGGGGATCGAAACGATCTACCAGACGCTGGCCCTCGCCGACAACGTGGACGCCGCCGCCAATCTCTATCTCGGCCGCGAACTGAAGACGAACTTCGGCACGCTCGATGACGTCGCCATGGAGGCGGAGTGCCGCAAGGTGATGCAACGCCTCAACCCGAACTTCCGCCGCTTCAAGGAGCCCGTTTCCAAGCTCTCGGGCGGCCAGCGGCAGTCTGTGGCCATCGCCCGCGCCATTCACTTCAATGCCCGCATCCTCATCATGGACGAGCCGACGGCGGCGCTGGGCCCGGCCGAAACGGCGCAGGTGGGCGAACTCATCAAGCAGTTGAAGGCCGAGGGCATCGGCATCTTCCTCATCAGCCACGACCTGCATGACGTCTTCGATCTTGCCGACCGCGTGACGGTGATGAAGAACGGCAAGGTGGTGGGAACGGCGCGCACCAGCGACGTGAACCACGACGATGTGCTCGGCATGATCATCGCCGGCAAGTGCCCGCCCGGGGCCATGCCGGGTCCCGGCGCCATGCGCGACGCCGCGTGAACAGAAAGGCCCGCTCCGGCGGGCCTTTTTTTCTAGAGTGCAAGGGCCGCGAGCCTGGCGTGGAAGGGCGTGTGGTGGGCGTGGAATTCCGCAAAGCGCGGGGCACGTGACACCAACGCGCTGAACTGGGTTTGCGTCCGCGCCACATCGGCATCTGTCCAGGGCAGGATCGATTTGCTTGCCATCACGTCGGCGTGCCAGCCGGAAACCTGCTGCCAATCGGCAGGCACGTCATCTCCAAACTGCAGGGCCTGTGGCTTGTCTGGCAAACCCACGGCCTTCCAGTAGGCGCACATCTGCCCCACCGGATCGTTCTGTACCTTTTCGCTCTGCACCACGGTGACGGGAAGGCCGCGTGCCTGCAGTGCCGCCGCATGGTGCCATTGCGCTTCCAGGCCGATCTCATCGCGGCTGACGTCGGGATCGAGCTTCGCATAGGACACGATGGAGGCCATGGGATCGCGGATCAGGAAACTGTGGGTGATCCGGTCGACAAACGCCGCATCCTCCATGATGTGCGGCATCACATAGTAGCTCATGTCCTTGAAGAAGACCGGCCCCGTCTCGGCTTTCTTCAGGATGAGCGTCCGGATCTCGGCATAGGACACGGGATGTTCCGGCTGCGCCTCGAAGTGCGGCATCACCTTGGTGGAACGGTGCACATAGTAGTCATACATGAATGGCTCATGCAGACAGGCGAGATCGCCGCGTGAACGCATGATGCGCTCGAAGGCCGTCGAGACGGAGCGCGGGTGCGACCACAGCGCGACAATGGGATGGCGGGTCATGCGAGACTCGAGAAGGCATTGTCGATGCCGTCCGCCACGGCGTCCACGTCGGACATGGCAAGGCACATGGGAGGCACCATGCGCAGCACCGACCGGTTGGGCCCGGACTTCGACAGGATCAGACCCTGTTCGCGGCATTTCTCGAAGACGGCCGCCGTCACGTCCGCATCCGGTTCCTTGGTCTTGCGGTCCTTCACCATTTCGATGGCGAGCATCAATCCTCGCCCGCGCACGTCGCCGATCGCCTTGTGCTTCTGCTGCAGGTCCTTGAGGCGCGCCAGCAGGGCGTCGCCCACCTTGCGGGCATTTTCCTGTGTGCGCTCTTCGCGGATCACCTGCAGCACAGCGCGGCCGGCGGCACAGCTTGTGGGATTTGCACCGTACGTGTGGAACATGAACTTGCCGGCCATGGCGTCACCGATCTCCTTGCGCGCCACAACGGCGCCGAGCGGAAAGCCATTGCCAATGCCTTTCGCCATCACCACGATATCGGGGATGACGCCATCCACCTCGAAGCCCCACATGTGGTCGCCCGTGCGGCCGAAGCCGGATTGCACTTCATCGGCGATGTAAAGCCCGCCCGCCGCGCGCACGCGTTCGGCGGCACCCGACATGTAGCCCTTGGGCATTTCGACGATGCCGCCGTAACCCTGCACGCTCTCCACGAAGATGCCTGCGACCTTGCCTGTGGTGGCCGTGGCAATGGCCCGCTCGATATCGTCGAGGTAGGGCGCGGCACCGGGGCCGAATTCGCCGCGATACTGATTGGGTTCGGCGACAAACGCCACGTTCCCCGGCATGCCGGGGTGGCGGAAGGCCGCAATGCCGGTGATCGATTGCGCCGCCGAGGTGGGGCCGTGATAGGCGGTGCGCAACGCCAGCAGGTCGAGATGGCCCGTGTAGGTGCGCGCCATGACCATGGCGAGGTCAATCGCTTCCGATCCCGAATTGGTGAAGTGCACCACCCAGTCCTGGCCCTTGGGCATGGTCGCCGCCAGTTCTTCAGCGAAGTGCGCAGGGACGGGATGGTAGAACATTGTCGTGCAGTGCGTGAGAGCCTGCGCCTGCTCCATCGCCGCCTTCACCACGGTGGGATGGGCGTGTCCGACCGATACGCAGACATTCATGCCGAGAAGATCGGTGTATTTCTTGCCTTCGGAATCCCACAGGTACTGCATGGAACCCTTGGTGAAGACGAGCGGGTCCTTGAATGGCACGAACTTCTGCTGCGAGGCCGCATAGTAGCGCGTGCGGCGCTCCGCGGTTCCGGCGAGTGACCAGTCGGTGTGCAGGGGATGTCCGGTCATGTCTGGCTCCTATGCCTTCAGGCGCTCGTTCGTGGGATCATAAGGTGGCACGTCGAGAATCCGGGCGGCCCGCATCTTGCCCAGGATTTTCACCTGCAACCCTTCGCGCAATCCCGGTTCACGCAAAAAGGCCAGTGCGAGCGTTTTCCTGGTCCGGTGCCCAAAGGCACCCGACGTCACGATGCCGACGGGCCTGCCGTCTGCAAACACAGCGTGTGCATAGAAGGGGTCCACATCCGAGGTGTCGATGTCCAGCAATACCATGGCCCACGGCTGCGCCTTCGCCAGCATGGCATCACGGCCGGTGAAGAGGCGCCCTTCTGTTTTCACGAAGCTGTCGAGACCTGTCTCCAGCGGCGTGCGTTCCGTGGTGAGGTCCGCACCCCAGGCGCGGTATCCTTTTTCAAGGCGCATCGATTGCGCGGCGTAGGCACCATAGAAGCCGAGGCCGAGCGGCCTTCCGGCCGCCTCAAGTGCATCGAAAATGGCGACCGCATCGTTGCGCGCCATGTGCAGTTCCCAGCCCAGTTCACCGACGTAGGACACCCGCAGTGCAATCACGTGGCGTTCCGCCACGTCGATTTCCTGTGCCGTCAGCCACGGGAAACCCGCGCCGAGATCGGCTGATGTGAGCTTGGCTAGCAGCATCCGTGCATGCGGTCCCATCACCCCGATGATGGTGCGCTCCCGCGTGATGTTGCGCACCGTGACGTCGAAAGGAGCCGCGCGCGAATTGAGCAAATCCAGGTCCATCTCCTCCGATGCCGCAGCGGAGGTGAGATAGGCGTGCTGCGCCGAAAGCACGGTGACGGTGAACTCCGAGGCCACGCCGCCCGCCGGCGTCAACACATGGGTGAGGCCGATGCGCCCCGGCCTTGGCGGACGGTTGGCACCGAGGGCGTTGAGAAAGGGAAAGGTATCCGTGCCTGTCACGTCGAACTTGGAGAAGACCGAGAGGTCTGCCAGCGCCACCCGGTTGGCCGCCGCATCCACCTCGCGCGCCACGGCATCAAACCAGTTGGTGCGCCGGAAACTCTCGTGCGCCACATCGCCGGGCTTGTCCGAGAACCAGTTGGGCCGCTCCGTGCCATGGGCAAATCCCATCACGGCGCCCCGCGCCAGCATGTGATCATGCAGGGGCGAGTGATGCAAGTCGCGTCCCACGCGTCGCTCCTCGAAGGGATAGTGCACGCCAAACTGCAGGCCGAAGCATTCCACCGCCTTTGCCACGCGGTAGTCTCGGCCGGCCCAGGCACCGAAGCGGCGCGGATCGACTGCCAGCGCATCCATCGGCGGCGCACCATGGGTCATCCAGTGTGCAAGGAACCTGCCCGCCCCGCCGCCTTCCATCACGCCCATGGAAGAGCCGGTGAGCAACCACGCATTCTCCACACCATGCGCTGGCCCGATGAGCGGATTGGCGTCAGGCGTGAAGGTGATGGGCCCATTGATCACCGTCTTCACCCCGCCTGTGGCAAGTGCTGGCACGCGCGCCATTGCAGCCTCGATGATGTGTTCGACGCGATCAAGGTCTGGCGGCATGAGTTCCGCGCCGAAAGCTGGCGGCACGCCATCGACAGACCATACCTGGGCTTCCTTCTCGTAAGGACCGAGAATGAAGCCGTCACGCTCCTGCCGACAATACCAGCTTTCTTCCGGATCGCGAATGATCGGGAGTTCGCCCTTGCCGTCTGCGATGCGCTGCTGGATGGCGGGAATGCCGTCTGTCACCAGATATTGATGCAGCACCGGGACCGACGGCACATTGACGCCCATCATGCGGCCCACTTCAAAGCCCCATGTGCCGGCGGCATTGACGATGTGCTTCGCGCGCAGCGTGCCCTTCGCGGTCTCGACAATCCATGTGCCGTTCTCACGGCGGATGGACTGCACCGGATTGTAGCGCTGGATCGCCGCGCCATGACTCTGCGCCACCTGCGCCATGGCATTGGTCGCAAGCGTCGGGTCCACATGACCATCATCCGGTTCGTAGATGCCGCCGATGAGACCGTCGAGTTGCGCCAGCGGGTGCAGTTCGGCAATCCGTTCCGGCGTCACCAGTTGCAAGTGGTAGCCGGTGAATTCCGAAAGGCCCACGACGTGCGCGAACTCATCCATGCGATCGGGATTGCGGGTGACGCGCATGGCGCCTGAGCGGTGAAAACCGCACGACTGCCCCGTCTCCTGCGGAAGAATGTCGCGATAGAGGCGCACCGAAGTGGCCCGCAGTTCCTGGATGGTGGCGTTGTGCGCGAAGTGTGTGCACAGCCCCGCCGCATGCCAGGTGGAGCCGTGCGTCAGGTCATTTTTTTCAACAAGAACAATATCTTTCCAGCCGTTCTTTGCGAGATGGTAGAGGAGCGATACGCCCATCGCCCCGCCGCCGATGATGACAACTTGCAGTTCGCTCACGCATTCATCCTTTCGCCTGCGGGGTCGAAGGGCGGCTTCGCCAGCACTTTCGCCGCATGATCTTGTCCTGCCACGCGGATGCTGAAGGACCGCGCGCAGGTTTGCGCCAGCGTCTCGCCTTCCGCGATGTCCACAACGCCCAGGGCCAGCGTCAGTCCGGTGCGGGCACCGCGCGCGCCCGATGTCGTCATCCCCACACCCCGGCGGTTCTCGAAGATGGGTTCGTCATGCAGCATCAGCGGATGACCCTCCACATTGAACAGCACCATGCGCCGCCCGACGCCCATGGAGCGGAGATGCAGCAGCGCGTTCCGCCCCCGGAAGTCCTTGGACCAGTCAATGGTGAAGGAAAGTCCTGCCTCGAGCGGCGTAATGTCCGGCCCGAGGTCGTGTCCCCAATGGCGATAGCCCTTCTCGATCCGGCAGGCATCCAGCGCGTAGTGCCCGAGGGGCCGCGCGCCTGCGATGATGAGGGCATCGAACACCGCGCCTGCTTCTGCAGCAGGGATCATCAGCTCCCAGCCCAACTCACCCACGAAGCTCAATCGCGTGGCCAGGCAACGGATGCCCGCGACAGTCACCGGCCGTGCCGTCGAAAACGCGAAACTGCTCCAGTTGTCGTTGGAAAGCGTTGCAAGAATGGAGCGCGATGCAGCTCCCATCACGCCGATGACGCAATGGTCCTCGGTGATGTCGTGAAGCAGTACGTTCCGCCCCATCGCGGCGCGGCGCAGGAAGGCCAGGTCCTTCTGCCGCGTGGCCGCGCCGGAGACGACACGGAAATGATCGTCACCGAGCCGTGTCACCGTGACGTCGGCTTCGATGCCGCCGCGGTCGTTGAGGAAGAACGTGTAGACAGCGCGGCCCACCGCAACGTCAATGTTGGCGGTGGCTGTCGCCTGCAGGAGGAGCAAGGCATCCGCACCCGTGACGTCGATCTTGGTGAACGGCGAGAGGTCAATGAGGGCAGCACCCTCTTTCATCTCCGCCGCCTCGCGCACGGCTATTGGGTACCACGGTTGCGCACCCACAGCGTAGGGCAGGGAGTGCTCGTCATCGCTGCGCGCATACCAGATGCCGCGCTCCCATCCGGCGGTGAGGCCGAACACGGCGCCTTGTGCAGCCCAGTGCTCATGCAGCGCCGAGCTGCGCAGGTCACGCCCCGCCTTGGGCTGCTTGAAAGGCCAGTGCAGCGCGAAGAGATCCGCCACCGCCTCCTCCATGCGCGCCGCCATGTGCGCTGGCGAAGCCGTGAGGGGATCAACGCGCGCGATATCGATGCCCCATAGGTCGCTGGGCGCTTCGCCAGCGATCACCCAGTCCGCCAGAACCTTGCCGATGCCGGCGGAACTCATGATGCCGACGGAGTTCATCCCCGCCGCCACGAATAACCCATCAAGATGAGGGGCCGCACCCAACAGCGGCCGCGTGTCGGCGGTGAAACTTTCGGGCCCGTTCATGAAGCGCTGAATGCCCGTCTCCGCCAGCACCGGGACAAGAGCCAGGGCCGCTTCCATGAAGGGCGTGAATTGTTCCCAGTCCTCCGGCAGTTCCAGAAAGGCGCGATTGCTTTCCGGGCCATTGGGGTTCCAGCATTTTGCATGGGGCTCGAAGCCGCCGATCACCAGGCGGCCGGCATCGCCCTTCACATAGATGCCGGTATCAAGATCCCGCACCACGGGGAACGGGTGGGGCAGGCCGGGAACGGGCTCCGTCACAATGTACATGTGCTCCACCGGCTGAAGCGGCAGCGCAAGGCCGATGTCATCGGCGAGAGACTTCGACCATGCGCCCGCACAGAGCACGATCTTCTCCGCATCAATGGTGCTGCCATCGGCGAGCGCCACGCCCGTCACCTGCGCCCCATTGCGCAGGATGCGTGTCACCCCAACGCCCTCGCGGAGCGTGACGCCACGAGTCTTCGCGGCCCGCGCATAGGCCATGCATAGGTCCACCGGATTGACGTTGGCATCTTCCGGCACCATCAGTGCGCCCACATGGTTGCCAAGCGCCAGTTGCGGAATGGCGACTTGGTCCGGCGTGATGATATCCGGTGTCAGTCCCATGTGGCGGCCCACGGCGCAGATGCGTTGCAATTCATCCATGCGCTCGGGCTTCCGCGCCAGCCAGTAGCCACCAGTGCGCCGGTAGCCGGTGCTCATCCCGGTCTCGGCTTCCAACTGCGGAAAGAGTGTGAGCGCATGCGACGCGATCTGCGTCATCGCTGCCGTGGCGCGCAGTGGGCCCACGATCCCTGCCGCATGCCAGCTTGTGCCGGACGTCAGCTGGTTGCGTTCGAGCAGAACCACGTCCCGTTCGCCGCGGCAGGCGAGATGGTATGCCACGCTGAGACCCACGGCACCGCCACCGATGATGATGATCCTGCCCATCAGAAGTAATTCATGTCCGGTTTCTCGGCCTTGCGGCGCGCGATGTAGTCCTGCAGCGCCGCGTCGATGGCGGGATCCAGCCCCGGATCCTCGTACGACTCAAGCTGTTTCTTCCACAGCGTATTGGCGCGCGACGCCGCGTCCCGCGACCCTTCAGCGCTCCACTGTTCGAAGGAATTGTTGTCGGGCGTGAGCGGGCGGAACAGCGCCGACATGAAGTTGGCGCGCGTATGATCGCTGCCGAGAAAGTGCTGGCCCGGCCCTGTCGCTGCAATTGCCGCCATGGCTTGCGCATTCTCCGACAAGTCGATGCCATCGAAGAAACGCGCAACCTTGCCGCACAGATCCGCATCGATCATCGTCTTTTCGAAGGACGTGACCAGCCCACCCTCCAGCCAGCCCGTGGCATGGTTGATGAGATTGGCGCCCGCAAACATCGACATGAGCAAGCCCCACGTCGCCTCCTGCTGGCTTTGCGCATCGGGCAACTTCGATGCTGACAAAGTTCCAACCGTATGCAGCGGCACGCCCAGCCGGCGCGCCAGTTGGCCCGCCGCCAGAACCATCAATCCTGCTTCCGGCGTGCCGAAGGTGGGCGCTCCCGACTGCATCGACATGGTGGATGCAAAGCTGCCCATGAGGCACGGCGCACCAGGATTGATCAGTTGCACGAGCGCGAGGCAGGCCGTGGCCTCCGCCAGCACCTGCGCCAATGTCCCGGCGACGGTTGTCGGGCTCATGGCACCCGTGAGAACCCACGGTGTGCAGGCCACGGGCTGGTTGGCGCGCGCGTAAGTCTTCAGTGCTCCGGACATGTGCGAGTCGAGCACCAGCGGCGCATTGGTGTTCGAGACGCAATAGAGCACAGGGTTCCGGGCCACATGTTCTTCGCCGAACAGGATGCGGGCCATGTCGATGGCATGTCCTGCCCGCTCCGCGCCGATGAAGGCTCCCATGAAGGCCCGGTCCGACCAGCGGATGTGGGCGTAGAGCATATCGAGATGACGCTTGTTGGCGGGAAGGTCCACCGGCTCGCACACCACGCCACCGGAGTGATGCAACCAGGGTAGCGTGTGATGCAGCTTCACCAGCTTCTTGAAATCATCATGGCTGGCATATCGCCGCCCACGGTCGAGGTCGTGCACGAAGGGCGGTCCCCAAGAGGGGCACAGCACCGTACCATTGCCGCCGAGCTTCACCGAATTGGCTGGATTGCGGGCCTGCTGCACGAATTCCTTGGGCGCCGTGGCCTGAATGGTGCGGCGGCAGAAGCCCGGCTCGAAGCGCACGCGCTCGCCCTGCACGTCGCAGCCCGCATCACGGAACACGTCGAGGATTTCCGGGTCGCCGGTGAAATCCATGCCCGTGTCCTTGAGAATGAGATCGGCATTGCCTTCGATGAGTGCCAGACCTTCTTCACCCAGCACGTTGAAAGTGCCGAGCTTGCGATCAATATAGGGCGCACGCGGCGCCGTGGCCTGCGCCTGTCCGGATATTGCGCGCCTGCGCCGCGGGGCTGACTCCATCACCATGAATTTGATCGCGCCTTTCGCCGGGATGAATTCCACGGCAAGTGCAAAAACTCAATTGACGGAACCTACCATTAGCATTTCTAATGGTGTTGCCATGAAGAAAACCAAGATCAAGAGTACGATACATTCCGGTTCAAACCTCCTGAAGGCCATGGAAGTCTTCGAAGCCGTGGCCGAGTCCGGCCAGATGACGGCCGCAGCCCGAATGCTGGGCCTCACCCAATCTGCGGCCTCCCAGCACATCGCAGCACTTGAGAAGGCCTATGGCGTGACGTTGATCGACCGCAGCGTCCGCCCCTCGCGCCTCACGCAGGCGGGCACGCTGCTGCACCGCCATGCCGCGCGCATCCTCAACGTTGTCGGCGATCTTGAAATGGATATGCGCCAGCAAGGCCCGACCCCGATCAGCGTGTTGCGCCTCGGCATTCTCGCCTCCATCGCCACCACCCTCACGCCCGGACTCGTGGCGCTGGCGAAAAAGGGCTTCGGCGTGCGCGACGTGACGCTGCACGCGGGCCAGAGCGGCGACCACGAAACGCTGCTGCGCACCAAGCGCGCCGACCTGGCCATCACCTCCAATCCCTTCTACGACATGGAAGGGTTGGAGCGTCACGCGGTGCTGCAGGAATCATTCCTGCTTGTCCTGCCGTCGGCCTATCGCGGACCGGCGGACAGCCTTGAGGCCGTCCAGCGCCGCCTTCCGCTGATCCGTTTCGCAGACTCGACCAGTGTTGGCCGCCAGGTGACGCAGCATCTCCGCCGCCTGCGCATCAACCCGCAACAGGTGATCCAGGCGGACCGCTCCAGCATGGTCACAGCCTGCGTGTGCAACAACATGGGGTTCACGCTGCTCACGCCGACGCTGCTGATTGACGGCTTCGTCGAACGCATGCCGCTTCGCGTGATGCCCCTGCCGGCGGCGCGTCTCACCCGCACCATCACCGTCGTGTCGCGCGAACGCGAACTCGGAAATTTCCCGGCGCAGGTGGCGAAACTCGCGCGCCGCACGCTCGCCGACCACATCGCGCGCCACATGAAGGATGTGGGCAGCGATGCGCTCAACGTGGAACCGGACGTGGCCTGAGCCCGGCCTCAGTTGCCGAGGATCGTCGGAAGGCGCAGGCCCTTTTCCCGCGCGCAGGCTATGGCCTCCTCATAGCCTGCATCGGCGTGGCGCCACACGCCGGTAGCTGGATCGTTCCACAGCACGCGCTCCAGGCGCTTGGCTGCAGCATCCGTTCCATCGGCAACAATCACCACGCCGGAATGTTGCGAGAAGCCCATGCCCACGCCGCCGCCATGATGCAGCGACACCCAAGTGGCGCCACTCGCGGTGTTGATGAGTGCGTTGAGTAGCGGCCAATCCGAAACGGCATCGGAGCCATCCTTCATCGCTTCGGTCTCGCGGTTGGGCGAGGCGACGGAACCGGAGTCCAGGTGATCGCGGCCGATCACCACCGGCGCCTTCAGTTCACCTGACTTCACCATCTCGTTGAACATGAGGCCCGCGCGATGGCGGTCGCCAAGTCCGATCCAGCAGATGCGGGCGGGCAGGCCCTGGAAGGCGATGCGCTCGCGCGCCATGTCAAGCCAGCGGTGGAGATGCTCGTTCTCGGGGAACAGCTTCTTCATTGCCGCGTCGGTCTTGTAGATGTCCTCCGGATCACCGGACAGCGCGCACCAGCGGAACGGGCCGATGCCGCGGCAGAAGAGGGGCCGGATGTAGGCAGGCACGAATCCCGGGAAGGCAAAGGCGTTTTCAAAGCCTTCTTCCTTCGCCACCTGCCTGATGTTGTTGCCGTAATCGAGTGTGGGCACGCCCGCGTTCCAGAAATCCACCATGGCCTGCACATGTAATTTCATGGAGGCACGCGCTGCCTTTTCGACTGCCTGCGGATTGCTCTCCTGCTTGGCCCGCCATTCGGCGACAGTCCAGCCGGAGGGCAGGTAGCCGTGCAGCGGATCATGCGCCGAGGTCTGGTCGGTGACGATGTCCGGCCTCATGCCACCCGCTTTCATGCGCTTGACCAGTTCCGGAAAGACATCGGCAGCGTTGCCAAGGAGGCCAACCGATTTGGCTTCACCGGCCTTTGTCCACTGGTCGATGAGTGCCAGCGCATCATCAAGCGTCTTCGCCTTGGCATCAACATATTTGGTGCGCAGCCTGAAATCGATGCGGGTCTCGTCGCATTCCACGGCGAGGCAGCTGGCGCCCGCAAACACGGCCGCCAGCGGTTGCGCACCGCCCATGCCGCCCAATCCGCCGGTCAGGATCCACCTGCCCTTCAGGCTGCCGCCGTAATGCTGGCGGCCCGCCTCGGCAAAGGTTTCATAGGTGCCCTGCACGATCCCTTGCGTGCCGATGTAGATCCACGAGCCCGCCGTCATCTGGCCGTACATCATCAGGCCCTTCTGATCGAGGGCGTTGAAATGTTCCCACGTCGCCCAGCGCGGCACGAGGTTGGAGTTGGCGATCAGGACGCGCGGCGCATCGGCATGGGTACGGATCACGGCCACGGGACGGCCGGACTGCACCACCAGCGTTTCATCGGCTTCCAGCGACTTCAGTGACGCCACGATGCGATCAAAGTCGCCCCAGCTGCGCGCGGCGCGGCCAATGCCACCATACACCACCAGTTCGTGCGGGTTCTCCGCCACGTCCGGATGCAGGTTGTTCATCAACATGCGGAGCGGCGCTTCCGTCTGCCAGCTCTTGGCGTTGAGCGTGGTGCCCGTGGGCGGATAGATGTCGCGGCTGTTCTTGCGGTCGAGCATGGTCATGTCCTCGTTCAGGATAGGAGATGGGCGGCGATGATGTTGCGTTGCACCTCCGAAGACCCTTCGTAGATGCGGAAGATGCGGGCGTCGCGCGCATAGCGTTCGATGGGGAAGTCCCGCGTGAAACCGTAGCCGCCATGGATCTGCAGGGCACCGTCGGTGACGCGGCCCACCATTTCGGAGCAGGCGAGCTTGGCGAGGCTTGCCTCCAGCGAGAACCGCTCGCCGGTCTGGAGCGATTGCGTCCGCGCCTCCACCGCCTGCAGGGCAAGTGCGCGTGCCCGTGCAATATCCAGTGCCATGTCGGCCAGTTGCCAGCGAATGCCCTGCCGGTTGGCCAGCGCCTCGCCGCCGATCACGCGCGTCTTGGCATAGGCGAGAGCGGCATCAAGCGCGGCCTGGGCAATGCCAAGCGACATGGCCGCCACCTCGACGCGGCCATTGTCCAGCACCGCCATGGCCGTGCGAAACCCCTTGCCCTCCGTCTCGCCCAGCAGGGCATCAGCCGGCAGATGGCAATCGAACGCGAGGGTGAAGACGTGCCCGCCTTGCAGGCCCATCGTGCGCTCCGGCACGCCAATCGAAAGCCCGGGCGTGCCGCGTGGAACGATGAAGGCGGAAATTCCGCGATGCTTCGCGGCGGGATCGGTAACGGCAAAGACGACGAGAAAATCTGCCGTGCCGCCGTTGGAGATGAAACATTTGCTGCCGGCAAGATGCCAGCCATTCGCGGTGCGCAGGGCCCGCGTCTTCATGTCGGCGGGATCAGAACCCGCGGCGGGTTCTGTCAGCGCAAAGCCGCCTAGCACCTCACCCGCCGCCGCGCGCGGCAGCCACGCGGCGCGCTGCGCCGCGCTACCGCCGATCAGGATCGCATCCGTCGCAAGGTAGTGCGCCGTGAGTGCCGAGGCGGTGGACCCGCAGGCACCCGCGATGATTTCCACGATGGCGAAGAGGACCTTCACGGAGAGTCCGGGCCCGCCAACACTCTCCGGCAGGTTCGCCCCCATCACGCCAAGCCCGGCAAGGCCGCGCAGTTGCGTGTGGACGAAACTCTTCTCTTCATCCGTCTTCGCGGCGAGGGGCACCAGAACCTGTTCCGCAAAGCGCGAGACAGTGTCGACCACGGGCATTTCCTCGTCCGGCAATCCGGGCCAGCGCGGCATCATGAGAGCGCCTCCGCGTCGAGCAATCCCAAGTCCCTCAGAATATCATCTCCCGCCGCCCCCAGTGCTGGCGCGGAAGCGTGCGCCATGGGCTTTGCGCCATCAAACCAGACAGGCTGCGGCACCACCTTCACGCTGCCGAGCGAACCATGGGGAAGTGCAACCACGGTCTGCCGCGCCATGGCCTGCGCACTCGATGCCGCCTCGCTGAAGCTGCGGATGGGCGCCGCCGTGAGCCCCACCCCGGTGAGGAGTGAAACGGCCTGTTCTGCGCTGATGCTGCGGCTCCACGTCTCGATGATGGCTTTGAGCGCCGGCTCATTCTGCGTCCGTGCGCTGTCCGAGCAGAAGCGCGGGTCGCTCTCCAGCCCGGCATGGCCCATGAGGCTTGCGAGTTTCGCGAAATGCTTTTCATTCAGCACGCACAGCGCAAAGCTGCCGTCAGCCGCGCGGAAGCAGCCGAAGGGCGTGGACAGCGGATGGCGATTCCCCACGCGCGCCGGCTCCCGTCCACCATAGAACAATTGCGCCTGGGCGGTAGGCAACAGGGCGAACAGGGCATCGTGCATGGCGATGTCAAGTGTTGCGCCCGCGCCGCTGCGGCTCCGCTTCACAAGTGCGGCAAGGATGGCCCAGCTCGCGAACACGCCGCCTGCAAGATCAGCGATGCTCTCGCCGAATTTGAGAGGCGCGCCTCTCTCCTCGCCATTCACAGCCATGGCCCCGCTCAGGGCCTGGATCACAAGGTCATAGGCGGGAAGACCCGTCCACGGTCCAGTCTGGCCGAAGCCGGAGATGGAGGCGTGCACCAGCGATGGCTTCTCCGCCCGCAAGGACACCGCATCCAGGCCGAACTTCGCCGCAATGCCGGGCCGGAAATTCTCAACAACGCAATCGCACGACAGTGCGATCCGCCGCGCCAGCTTCACCGCGTCTTCGTCCTTGAGATCGAGCACGATTGAACGCTTGCCGCGGTTGACGAGTTGGAAGAGCGCGCTCTCGCCGTCCACGAATGGCCCGATGTGGCGGTATTCATCGCCACCCGGCGGTTCGAGCTTGATCACGTCAGCACCAAGGTCAGCGAGCAGCGCCGTGCAATAAGGCCCGGCGAGGACGCGCGTCATGTCGAAGATGCGAATGCCCGCCAGCGGTGCCTCAGCCATGGCGCGGCAACTCCTTGGCGCGTGCCACCAGCGCTTCCAGCATGCCGGCCAGAACCTGTTGCAGAGAAAGCGCCTTGGCGCTGCTGAAGCTCCACGGCGGGCTTTCGCTTTCGAGGTAGGCCGATTGCGCGATTTCCATCTGGATCGCGTGCACGCCGGAAAGCGGCTGCCCATAGTGCCGTGTCGTCCAGCCGCCGCGAAACCGCCCGTTGGTGACGGTGGAGAAACGCGAGGATTCGGCTACGCCCTGCACCGCCGTTGCCAGCATCACATCGCAGCTCTTGCCATTGTCAGTACCGATGTTCAGGTCCGGCAACGTCCCGTCAAACAGGAAGGGAATGCGCGAGCGGATGGAATGGCAATCATAGAGAATGGCAAAGCCGTGCCTGGCCTTCACGCGTTCGATTTCTGCCGAAAGTGCGGCGTGGTAGGGCGCATGATATGTGGCGATGCGCTGTGCCACGTCCTCCGCCGATGGTTCCCGGCCCTTCTTCCAGATCGCGGCGCCGTCGAAATCGGTGAGCGGGCACAGGCCGGTGGTGTTCTGGCCGGGGTAGAGTGAATCTCCCGTGGGGTCGCGGTTGGCGTCGATCACATAGCGATGGAACGTGGCGCTGACGACCGTGAGGTCCGGCACGAGGTCGGCATAGAGATCGTTGATGTGCCAGTCCGTGTCGGCCAGAATTTTTCCATTGCTGTTGAGCCGCGCGGCAATGTCGGTCGGCACGAAGGTGCCGCCATGCGGTTGCCCCAGGATGACGGGACCATCGCCGCGCGTGACGGTCGCGGCACTCATGACGCAAAATCCGGAAGGTTCACTTCGCTGGCCGCTGCAAGGGCGCCGCATGCAATCACGGCAGCCGCGGCTTCGAGGTCAGGAGCGATGAAGCGGTCTTCGCCCAGGGTCCGCACATCCTGCCGCAGACGCGCCACGGCGCGCTGCAATGGTGCTGATGTGGCAAGAGGTGCGCGGAAATCGATGCCCTGCGCCGCGCACAGCAATTCGATGCCGAGGATGCGTTGCAGGTTGGCATTCATGCGCAGCAGCCGCCGTGCCCCATGCGCCGCCATGGACACATGGTCTTCCTGGTTGGCCGAGGTGGGCGTGGAATCGGTGACGCACGGCGTTGCGAGATGCTTGTTTTCGCTCATCAGCGCCGCACTCGTCACCTCCGCGATCATGTAGCCGGAGTTCAGTCCGGGATTGGGCGTGAGGAAGGGCGGCAGGTCGAAGGACAGAGTAGGGTCGACCATCAGCGCCACGCGCCGCTGCGCAATGGCGCCGATTTCCGAAATGGCCAGTGCCGTCATGTCGGCAGCAAAGCCCACGGGTTCCGCATGGAAGTTGCCGCCTGATACAATCTGGCCCGAGGCTGTCAGCACCAGCGGATTGTCGGTTGCAGCATTGGCCTCGATCTCCAGCGTGCGCCCGGCCTGGCGCAACACATCCATGGCGGCACCCGTCACCTGCGGCTGGCAACGGATGCAATAGGGGTCTTGCACCCGCGTATCGCCTTCGCGATGGCTCTCGCGGATCACCGATCCGTCCAGCAGGGTGCGCATGGCAGCCGCCGCCTCGATCTGCCCGGCATGGCCGCGCAGGCTGTGGATTTCCGGATGCAGCGGCGCCGTCGAGCCCATGATGGCATCCGTGGACATGGCCGCCGTCACCAGCGAGGCAACAGCGCAGTCCCAGGCGTCGAAGAGCCCCGCAAGTGCGCAGGCGGTGGAGAATTGCGTGCCGTTGATGAAGGCAAGGCCTTCCTTCGCACCCAGCGGAATGGGCGAGAGTCCGGCAGATTTCAGCGCCGCCGCACCCGCCATGCGAACACCTCCGACATCGGCCTCACCTTCGCCGATGATCACGGCTGTCATGTGGGCGAGCGGAGCCAGGTCGCCACTGGCGCCGACTGACCCCTGTGCCGGAACCACGGGCGTGACGCCTTTCGCCAGCATGTCCTCCAGCAAGGTGATGAGCGGCCAGCGCACGCCGGATGCGCCGCGCCCGAGGCTGAGCAGTTTCAGCGCCATCATCAGCCGCGTGATCGCCCGCGGCATTGCTTCGCCCACGCCGGCACAATGACTGAGGATGAGATTGCGCTGCAGTGTCGCCGTATCAGCGGGTGCGATGCGCATGGAGGCGAGTTTGCCGAAACCGGTGTTGACGCCATAGACGGGCACGTCCCCCGCTGCGGCTGCGGCGATCACGGCTGAGGAGGCCTCAATTGCCGCCCGCCTGCTGCGGTGCAACTGCACCGGCAATTCCTCGCGGTAGATGCGGCGAAGGTCCGCGAGCGTCACTTGCCCGGGCGTAAGTGTGAGAACGCTCATGCGAGACTCCCGATGATGCGGCTGTGAAGGGGATTGAAGCCGATGCGGTAGGAAAGCTCGGCAGGATGGGCGGCATTCCACACCGCAAAATTCGCGGCAGCGCCAGCGACGAGGGAACCATGGCCGGCAAGGCCGAGTGCACGGGCGGCATGAACAGTCGCACCCGCCAGCGCTTCTTCCGGTGTCATGCGAAACAAGGTGCATGCCATGTTCATGGCAAGAAGCAGCGAGGACATCGGCGAAGATCCGGGATTCATGTCGGTCGAGACCGCCATGGCCACGCCGTGCTTGCGGAACAGGTCGATGGGCGGTGCCTGCTTTTCGCGCAATGTGTAGAAGGCGCCCGGCAGGATCACGGCAACGGTGCCCGCATCCGCCATGGCCTTCACACCGGCCTCGTCAACATATTCGAGATGTTCCGCCGAGCGTGCGCCATAACGCGCCGCGAGGGCTGCACCGTGCAGGTTGGAAAGCTGTTCCGCGTGCAATTTGATGGGCAGGCCCAGACTCTGCGCCACATCGAACACCCGGGCAATCTGGGCTGGCGTGAAGGCAATGCCTTCGCAGAATCCATCCACCGCATCCACAAGACCTTCGGCATGGGCGTCCCGCAGGGCCGGAATACAGACGGTGTCGATGTAGGAGTCAGCACGGTCCTTGAACTCCGGCGGTATGGCGTGCGCGCCCAGGAACGTGGTGATGATCTTCACGTTGCGTTTCTTGCCGATGCGCCGGGCGGCGCGCAGCATGTTCAATTCGGTGTCGTGATTGAGACCATAGCCTGATTTGATCTCGAGCACTGATACGCCTTCCGCGATGGCCGCATCCACGCGCGGCAACGCCGCTGCAACGAGTTCGTCGACGCTCGCCGCCCGCGTCGCCGTGACGGTAGAGATGATGCCGCCGCCGGCGCGCGCAACCTCCTCATAGGTCGCACCCTTGAGCCGCATTTCGAATTCATTGGCGCGGTTGCCCCCGTGAACCAGATGCGTGTGGCAGTCGATGAGGGCCGGGGTCACCAGCCGTCCGCCAAGATCTACGATGCGGAATTTTTCCAAGGCAGCCGGACAATTCGCGCGTGGCCCGATCCATGAAATGCGCCCCTTCTCGACCGCGATGGCGGCCCCGGGCACGAGGCCATAAGCGGGTGCCGCCATGGTGGCAGCCGAGCAGTTGACCAGAAGCTGGGAGTCGGAAGTCATGAGTTTCATCCGTTTCGGGCTTTACAGGGTTCTAGGCTTCTGCGATTATTATGTCTAGACATAATATGAGGAGGCGCCATGACGCCGACACACGCGATCTCCGCCGGGAAGGCACTGCTGGCGGATGGCTGGGCGAGCGATGTGCGGGTCGTCGTGACCGGCGGGCGCATCACCGGGATCAGCAAGGACACATCGCCCGCTGCGGGCGATGAGCGGGTCTCGGCCCTGCTTCCGGCACTCGGCAATCTGCATTCCCACAGCTTCCAGCGCGCCATGGCAGGCATGACGGAATATCGTGCGGCAGGCCGCGAGAGCTTCTGGACCTGGCGCGATCTCATGTACCGCTTCCTCGATCACCTCACGCCGGACCACGTGGAAGCCATCGCCGCACAGGTCTTCATGGAGATGCTGGAGGCGGGCTACGCCGCGGTGGGAGAATTCCACTACGTGCATCACCAGAGCGGCGGTGGGCGATACAGCAACATCGCGGAACTCTCCTCCCGGATCATGGCGGCCGCCAACGAGACGGGTATAGGATTGACCCATCTCCCGGTCCTCTACAGCTATGGCGGAGCCGGAAAGGCACCGCTTGCCGGCGGGCAACTGCGCTTCGGCAACAGCGTCGATGATTTTGCGAAACTGCACGAACGGTGCAGGGATCTTGCACGGGCGCTTCCTTCGGACACGGTGGTGGGCATCGCCCCCCATTCGCTCCGCGCAACTTCGCCCGAAGACCTGACCCGCGCCTGGCCGCTGGCGGGCGCGAACCCCATTCACATCCACGTGGCCGAACAGCCGCGCGAGGTGGACGAGATCAGCGCCTGGCTCGGCGCCCGCCCTGTGCAATGGCTTCTGGACCATGTGCCCGTCGCGAAAAACTGCTGTGCCATCCACGCCACCCACATGACACCGGGAGAGACAGCCGCACTCGCTCGCAGCGGCGCGGTCGCAGGGTTGTGTCCCATTACCGAAGCCAATCTCGGTGATGGACCGTTCAACGGACCGGGCTGGATTGCAGCACAGGGCCGCTTCGGCCTCGGCTCCGATTCCAACGTGCGCATTTCGCTCACGGAGGAATTGCGCACCCTGGAATATTCCCAGCGCCTGCGCGATCTGGCCCGCAACGTCATGGTGCCGGAACAGGGTTCCGTTGGCGCCTTCCTTTACCGTGAAGCAGCGCGCGGCGGGGCACAGGCCCTGGGCCGCGACAGTGGTACAATCGAAATCGGCAAGACGGCCGACCTTGTGGCCGTGGACACGGACCACCCCACGCTCTGCGCGCTTGATGAGCGGCATCTTCTCGACGGCATCTGCTTTGCGGCGCCTGATGGCATTGTGACCGATGTCTGGTCAGCGGGCCGCCATCAGGTGAAGCACGGCCATCACATCATGCGGCAGCCCGTCACCCTGCGCTATCGCGCTGCCCTGCGCGATCTGGTGAGTCGCCTGTGATGGTGGTGGCATCGGCCAGGTCCGCAGGTGCGGATGGATACCGCGGCGTGAAGGAAGCGCTGCTCGGCCGCATCCGCACCCACGACTGGCCACCGGGCAGCCTGCTGCCGGGCGAGATCGAACTGGCGGAGGAATTCGGTGTTGCCCGCGGCACGGTGAACCGCGCGCTCCGCGAATTGACGGAAGAGGGTTTTTTGGAGCGCCGCCGCAAAGGCGGCACGCGCGTGCGGCCAGCCCCACTGCGCGCCGCGCGTTTTGAAATCCAGCTTGTGCGCGCGGCGATTGAGGCGAGGGGCGCACACTATGGCTACCAGCTTCTTCTCCGGCGCGAGGAGGAAGGCCCGGCCGACGTGCGCAGCATTCTCGCCGTGCCACCTCGAACGCAACTGTTGCGGCTCCTCTGTCTTCATACCGCTGACGGAAAACCCTATCAGGTGGAGGAGCGCTGGATCAGCCTCGCCGCCTTGCCCGACGCCCGCGGCGCCGACTTCGCAACGCTCGGCCCCAATGAATGGCTCGTCCAGACGGTTCCCTACACGGAGGTGGAAATCCGCATCCGCGCTGCGGCGGCGCTGCGGACCGTGGCGAAGGCACTGCACGTGGCCGATGGAACGCCGTTGCTCACCACCTGGCGCACCACCTGGCTGGATGGACATGCGCTCACCCACGTCCGCCTCTATTTCCACAAAGGTCATGAACTGGTGACGCGCTACTGACGCAGTCCCGTCGAGGCAGGCGGGCATTTGCAAGTCTGCCAGAGCCGCGCCATAACAGGGCATGACACGCTTTGCAGGGAAGACCCCATGACTGTTTCCGCCGCCCACGGCCAGAACAGCCTCCAGCGCAACCCCGGAACGCCACTGATGCCGGAATGGTTTGAAACCGCGCAGGTGAACACCAGTGCCGCCGAACGCCGTGCCGCAACACTTCCCGCCCGCCGCAGCGTCAAGAAGGACTATCAGGCCGCCTGGCTGGTGCGGGCGATCCAGTGCATCGACCTCACCACACTTGCGGGCGACGATACGGCGGCGCGCGTGCACCGCCTTTGCGCCAAGGCCATGCGCCCTTTGCGGGACGACATCGTGGAGAAGCTCGGCCTTGCGGCAGCGCCGCCGCAAGTGGGTGCCGTTTGCGTTTATCCTGCCATGGTGCCTCACGCGGTGAAGGCTCTGGCGCGCTCCACCATTCCCGTGGCCTCCGTCGCAACCGGATTTCCGGCGGGCTTGACGCCTCTGCCGGTGCGCCTCGCCGAAATCCGCTGGGCCGTCGATCATGGCGCACGCGAAATCGACATCGTGATCTTCCGCGAGCAGGTGCTGAAGCAGGAGTGGCAGGCGCTCTACGACGAAATCGCCGCCATGCGTGAAGCCTGCGGCGAGGCCCATCTCAAGACCATCCTGGCGACCGGCGATCTCAAGACCCTGCGCAATGTCTACAAGGCCTCGATGGTCGCCATGCAGGCCGGTGCCGACTTCATCAAGACATCGACGGGCAAGGAAGACGTGAATGCCACGCTGCCCGTCAGCCTCACCATGGTGAGGGCACTGCGCGACTACGGGGAAGAGACGGGTCACAAGATCGGCTTCAAGCCGGCGGGTGGACTGCGCACCGCGAAGGACGCGATGAACTGGCTGATCCTCATGAAGGAAGAACTAGGCCGCCGCTGGCTGGAACCTGACCTGTTCCGCATCGGCGCATCATCACTGCTGGCCGACATTGAACGCCAGCTCGAACATCACGTGACGGGGCGGTATGCCGCGCTGTCACATCACGCCCTAGCCTGAGGACCTCCCATGCCCAGCATTCCAGACATTCTCGACAGCATGGATTACGGCCCTTCGCCGGAACAGACCGGGGAGGTGCGTGAATGGCTCTCGCGCCATGGCGATGGTTTCGGCCACTTCATTGCTGGTGCTTTCACCCCAGCCAATTCGAAGACCCTGATCGACGTGGACAACCCCGCCACAGGCGAGCGCCTCGCGCGCGTGCCACAGGGAACGGCGGCTGATGTCGATGCAGCGGTCAAGGCTGCTCGCAAGGCCTTCCCGGCCTGGTCGCGCCTGCCGGGGCACGCGCGCGCCCGTCATCTCTACGCGCTGGCCCGCCACATCCAGAAGCGCGAGCGTTTCTTCGCCGTTCTTGAAACCATGGACAACGGCAAGACGATCCGCGAGAGCCGCGACATCGATGTGCCGCTGGTGGCGCGCCATTTCTATCATCATGCCGGCTGGGCCCAGCTGATCGACAGTGAGTTTCCGGGCCATGTGGCTCTTGGCGTGTGCGGCCAGATCATCCCGTGGAATTTTCCGCTGCTCATGCTGGCATGGAAAATTGCGCCGGCCCTGGCGGCAGGCAATACGGTTGTCCTGAAACCTGCGGAGTTCACCCCGCTCACGGCACTGGCCCTGGCCGAGGCCTGCGTGGAAGCGGGGTTGCCGAAGGGTGTGGTCAACATCGTGACAGGCGATGGCGATACGGGTGCTGCCCTCGTGGCCCATCCGGACGTGGACAAGATCGCCTTCACCGGCTCCACCGAAGTGGGCCGCCTCATCCGCCAGGCCACGGCGGGGTCAGGCAAGAAGCTCTCGCTCGAACTCGGCGGCAAGTCGCCCTTCATCGTCTACGAAGATGCCGATCTTGATGCGGCGGTCGAAGGCGTTGTCGACGCGGTGTGGTTCAACCAGGGGCAGGTTTGTTGCGCGGGCACGCGACTGCTGGTGCAGGAAGCCGTGGCGCCCCGTTTTCTCGCCAAGCTGCGAAAGCGCATGGACACGATGCGGATCGGTGATCCGCTGGACAAGTCCATGGACATGGGTCCGCTGGTGGCCCCGGTGCAGCTTCAGCGCGTCACCAGTCTGGTGAAGAAGGGCGAGGAAGAAGGTGGCACGCTTGTGCAGTCCGCCTGTCCGCTGCCGTCCAAGGGCAACTACTATCCGCCGTCGCTGTTCATCGATGCCGAACCCGCCTCCACTGTCATGCAGGAAGAGATCTTTGGTCCCGTCGTTGCGGCCATGACCTTCCGCACGCCCGACGAAGCTGTGACAATTGCAAATCACACGCGCTATGGATTGGCGGCGTCCATCTGGTCCGAGAACATCAACGTGGCGCTTGACGCCGCGTCGCGCGTGAAGGCGGGCGTGGTCTGGATCAACGCGACCAACCTCTTCGATGCGGCCGCGGGTTTTGGCGGATACAAGGAATCGGGTTTCGGCCGCGAAGGCGGACGTGAAGGCCTGCATGAATATCTTGTCCCCGGTTGGCTGAAGGCATTGCCCAAGCCTGCCGATGCAGCAGCGGTACATTTGTCCGGTGCCACCACCGTGCGACCGCCGCTGGAAGAGGGACGGATCGACCGCACCGCCAAGCTCTATATCGGCGGCAAGCAGGCGCGGGCCGACGGCGGCTATTCCTTTGCCGTGACCGACCGGAAGGGCCGGGTGATCGGCGACGCCGCACTGGGCAGTCGCAAGGACATTCGCAACGCCGTGGAAGCTGCGGCAAAGGCCTCCGCATGGTCGTCGGCTTCCGCCCACAACCGGGCGCAGGTTCTGTATTACATCGCCGAAAACCTCGCCGCCCGCGAAGGCGAATTTGCCGCGCGCCTCGGCGAAGCGGGAGCCTCCTCCCGTGACGCACGCCGCGAGGTGCAGGCCGCGCTGGAGCGGATCTTCTTCTACGCCGCCCATGCCGACAAATTCGACGGCCGCATCCACTCCACCAATGCCAAGCGCCAGACGACGCTCGCCTTCAACGAACCCTTCGGCGTGATGGGCCTCGTGTGCCCCGCGAAGAATGCGTTGCTCGCCTTCGTCTCGCTTCTCATGCCCGCACTGGCCATGGGCAATCGTGCCGTCATCATTCCGGCGGAGACGATGCCGTTGGTGGCGACGGATTTCTACCAGGTCCTCGATACCTCGGACGTTCCCGCAGGCACGGTCAACATCGTGACAGGTGCCCGTGATGAACTGGCAAAGACCCTCGCGGATCACGATGAAGTGGCGGCCCTTTGGTACCACGGATCCAAGGCGGGCGTGACCATGGTGGAGAAAGCCTCCGCCGGAAATCTCAAGCCCACCTGGACCATCGCCGATGGTGCCATCGACTGGTTCGATCCGCAGCAATCGCAGGGGCACGAATACCTTCGTCGCGCCAGCCAGGTGAAGAACATCTGGATTCCCTATGGTGAATGACCGCCGCGCCACACTGATACGCGCAATCGACCAGGGCCGGGGCGTGACCAAGGCCGATTGCGTGCTGAAGGGCGGGCATTTCTTCGACCTTGTCACGGGGAACATCATTGCGTCCGACATCGCGCTCTGCGGCGACACCATCATCGGCACCTGTGGCACCTACAGCGGTGCGCGCGAAATAGACATCACCGGCAAGACGGTAGTGCCGGGCTTCATCGACACGCATCTTCACGTGGAGTCATCTCTCGTCACGCCACAGGAGTTCGACCGCTGCGTGCTCCGCCACGGCGTCACCACGGCCATTTGCGATCCCCACGAGATTGCCAACGTGCTGGGCGTGGACGGCATCCGCTATTTCCTGGACTGCGCCATGGAAACGGCGATGGACCTCCGCGTGCAACTGTCAAGCTGCGTACCCGCCACCCATCTGGAAACCTCCGGAGCACACATCACCGCGGAAGACCTGCGGCCATTCATGAACCACCCCAAGGGCATCGGCCTGGCCGAGTTCATGAACTTTCCGGGCTTGCTGGCGCTTGATCCCGAATGTCTGGACAAACTCGTCCTCTTCGAAGGCCGTCATATTGATGGCCACGCGCCATTGCTGCGGGGCACTGATCTCAATGGCTATCTCGCCGCCGGCATTCGCACCGATCACGAGACCACGACAGCGGACGAGGCACGCGAGAAACTGTCCAAGGGCATGCACATCCTCATCCGGGAGGGTTCCGTCTCCAAGGACCTGCACGCCCTCTTGCCCATCCTGACCGAACGCAACTCGCCCTTCCTCTCGCTCTGCACCGACGACCGCAACCCTCTCGACATCGCCGAGGAGGGGCACCTCGATTTCATGATCCGCACCGCCATCGCGCATGGCGTGGAGCCGCTCGCCGTTTACCGGGCGGCCAGCATTTCGGCGGCCAAGGCTTTCCGCCTCCACGACCGCGGCCTTGTGGCGCCGGGCTGGCGCGCCGACCTTGTGGTGCTGGATGATGTAGAAACGTGCAGTGTCAGCGCCGTCTTCGCCGCGGGCCGTCTGGTCGATGATGCGCTCTTCGCTGCCCGCCGCCCGCTGCCCGCCGTGGGCTACGGCAGCGTGAAGGCGAAGCCGGTTCAGGCATCGGCCTTCAGGATCGACGGTGATGGCACTGCAACGCCAGTGATTGGTGTGGAGCCAGGCAAGATCATCACCCAACGTCTCAGCATGACCCTTCCTGTCACCGCCGATGGCGTGAGTTGCGATCTGGGGCAGGATGCGATCAAGGTTGCGGTGGTGGAGCGGCACGGCAAGAACGGCAACATCGGAAAGGGCTTCGTCCACGGCTTCGGCCTCAACGCAGGCGCAATCGGCTCCACCGTAGGCCACGACAGCCACAACATCTGTGTCGTCGGTGCGAGCGATGACGACATGGCCGCTGCCGTCAACCGGCTCATCACGATGCAGGGTGGCTTCGTGGTCGTGCGCGACGGCGAGGTGCTGGCCGAACTTGCACTGCCGGTGGCGGGCCTGATGAGCGACAAGCGTTTTGAGGACGTGCACGATGCACTGATCCCCCTGCGTGCCGCGGCGAAATCCCTGGGGACCGTGTTGCCGGAGCCCTTCCTGCAAGTGGCCTTCCTGCCGTTGCCGGTCATTCCCCACCTCAAGATTTCCGACCGTGGATTGATCGACGTCGACCGCTTCGAACTCGTCTCGCGCCTCAACCAGCCTGCATCGCAAGGTTGAAGTGACACACCTGCAAAACCATTGATCTTGCCGCCGGATTGGCGCTTTGTGACAGGTTTGTGAGTCTCGGAGACCCCAATGCCATTGCTCTTGCTGCTCGTACACCTCGGTGCCGCCGTCATGCTGCTGCTTTGGGCGGTGCGCATGGTGCGGACCGGTGTGGAACGGGCCTATGGCGCCGGGCTGCGCGACGCCATGCGCCGTGCCCGCCGCGGCTCGGCCTTCATGGCGCTGGCAGGGGCGGCATTGGCCATCGTGTTGCAGAGCGCGACTGCCGTGGCGGTCCTCGCTTCCGGATTTGCGGCCTCCGGCGTGTTGTCCGTCTCCACCGGCATTGCGGCCTTGCTGGGTGCCGACCTCGGCTCGGCGCTTGTCGTCAAGATCCTGTCGTTCAACCTGTCGGAACTCGTGCCACTGTTCATCCTCGCAGGTGCCACGATGTTCCTGAAATTCGAGAACCGCACCGTCCGCCATTACGGGAGGATCGTCCTCGGCCTGGGTTTCATCCTGTTGTCGCTGCGCATGATCGGCGAGGCGACGGCGCCCTTGCGCGAAAGCGTGGTGGCGCCGCAGGTGGTGGCATATCTCGCAGGCGATCCCTTGACTGCATTCCTCGCTGCTGCACTGGTGGCGTGGTTCCTGCATTCTTCCGTGGCAACACTTCTGCTGCTGGCGAGCTTCACTGCAGGTGGCCTGCTGCCCATCGAAGCCGGGCTGCCGATGGTGCTGGGCGCGAACCTTGGCGGTGGCGTGATCGCAGCCTGGCTCACGCGCTCCGCTCCCCTGGCCGCGCGTCGCATTCCCGTTGGAAACCTCGTGTTCCGCGCCGTGGCCGCGCTGGCCGTACTCGGGTTGCTGCAGGTCGTTCCCTTCGATGCGTCGGCATTGGGCTCCAGGCCAGCGGTGCAACTGGTGAACTTCCATGTGCTGTTCAACGTGATGCTGCTCATCTTCGCCTTGCCCTTCGTCAATCCCATGGCGCGTCTCACCGAACAGCTTCTGCCCGATCCGCAGGACCCGCTGGCGGGCGAAACGTTTCGCACCGCGCTTGATCGCAGTGTCATCACCAAGCCCGCACTGGCGCTGGCCAGCGCCCAGCGCGAACTGTTGCGCATGGGGGAGACCATCGAAATCATGTTGCGTCCCGTCATGGATGTGTTCGAAACGGGCGACCACAAGCACATCGCCCGACTGCGTGCGCTGGACGAAGAACTGAACCGCCGTCACACCGGCATCAAGCTCTTCATCGCGGAGGTGAACCGCGGTCAGCTCACCGATGCCGAGGCGCGCAAGGGCCTGGAACTCGCCAGCCTTGCCACCGACTTCGAAGCCATCGGCGACATCATCGCCAAGAACCTGCTGGTGCTCGCCGAGGAGAAAGCCCAGCGCAAACTGAAATTCTCGCAGGAGGGCTGGCGCGAAATGATTGCGCTGCATGACCGCGTAATGGCCAACGTGCAGATGGCGATGAACGTGCACATCTCCGGCGACCTCGACAGCGCCCGTCAACTCGCGGGCGAGAAGGCGGTGCTGCGCAAGCTGGAACGGGAGAGCCAGGACAAGCACCTGGAACGGCTGAAGTCGGGCCATGTGGAGAGCATCGAGACCAGCGACATGCACCTCGAGATCGTCCGTGCGATCAAGGAAATCAATTCGCTCATGGCCAAGGTGGCCTATCCGATCCTCAAGGAGAGCGGACAATTGCTGGATAGCCGCCTCGCCTCATGAGGTCATGCCACTGAGCGATTGTGATCATTTGAAATCATTGCAGGATTGCCGGTTTCGCGGGGACATTCCCGCTTGACTCGATTGGCTCTCAGTCCATTATCGCCGCACTCGCTTCGCACGGGCGAGGGAGAGAACACGACTCGCGGACGGAGAAATCCAAACCGCCGGGCAAAGGGTCAACATGGGAAGCGGAACACAATCGGCACCAAGCCAGGAGGGCCATGCGGCAACTGCCGAAGCGGCTCCTGCTTATCCCATCGAACTTCGCGGCATCTCCAAGTCCTTTGCCGGCATCAAGGTCGTCAGCAATGTGAACTTCGACATCAAGCCCGGCGAAGTGCACGCCCTCATGGGCGAGAACGGCGCGGGCAAATCGACAGTCATCAAGATCATGGCGGGCCTGCACCAGGCTGACGAGGGAGAAATTCTCGTCAACGGCAAGGCCGTGCGCTTTGCCTCCCCGCGCGACGCCCATCATGCCGGCATTGCCACCGTGCACCAGGAACTGCTGCTTTTCCCGGAGCTGACGGTCGCTGAAAACATCTTCCTCGGCCAGACACCCAAGACATCGCTGGGAACCATCGACTGGACAGCGATGCGGGTGCGGGCGCGGCAGTTGCTGAATTCGCTCGACAGTCCCGATCTCGACATCGACCAGAAGGTCGGCAACCTCTCGGTTGGCAACCGCCAGCGCATCGAAATTGCCCGGGCACTCGCCCAGGACGCCCGCGTGCTGGTGATGGATGAACCCACTGCGGCACTGGCCGAAGCCGATGTGCAGCGCCTCATGGCCATCGTGCGGAACCTGCGCGCCCGCGGCGTCGCCATCGTTTACGTCAGCCACCGCATGCCGGAAATCTTCGCACTGGCAGACCGCGTGACCGTTCTGCGCGACGGCCAGCACGTGGCGACGAAACCTGTTTCGGAAGTGGACGAAGCCAAGCTCGTGGCGATGATGGTGGGCCGCTCCATCGACCGCCTATACCCGGCAAAGCAGGGCAAGAACGGCGATGTGGCGCTCGAACTGCGCAACGTTTCCCATGGCTCGGTGGTGCGCGACATTTCGCTGTCGTTGCGCCGGGGCGAAATTCTTGGCCTCGCAGGCCTTGTGGGGTCGGGCCGCACCGAAACGGCACTGACGATCTTTGGCATCACCCCTGCCACCGCGGGCGAAATTCGCGTGGATGGGAAGGCAGAGGCCATCAACAGCCCGGAAATGGCCCGCGACCTCGGCATTGCCTATATCCCTGAGGACCGCGGGCAGCAGGGCCTCATCAAGGCGCAATCCATTGAAGACAATATCGCCCTCGCCAACTTGAAGCGGCTCATCCGTGGCTGGTTCGTGGATGTGGCGCAAGTGACGGCAGAGGCGCGCAACGCCATCACGCGCTTCGGCATCCGCGCCCGAGGCCCGGAGCAACTGGTGCGCCAACTCTCGGGCGGCAACCAGCAGAAGGTCGTGCTGGGAAAGTGGCTCGCCACCAATCCTCGCATCCTCATCATGGACGAACCGACGCGCGGCATTGATGTGGGGGCCAAGGCCGAGATTCACCAACTCATGCGCAAGCTCGCAGGCGACGGCATGGCCATCCTGATGATTTCCAGCGAGTTGCCGGAAGTGCTCGGCATGAGTGACCGCGTGCTCGTCATGGGGGGAGGCCGCATCCTCGCGGAATTTGCCAGTGAAGATGCCACGGCCGAAGCGGTCGGCGCCGCCATGACCAGCAGCACGATCAAGGAGATCGCCGCATGAGCGCGGATGTTGCGCCACCGGCCATCGGCCGTTCGCCGCTGCAGCGCTTCCTCGGCGGCTATGGCCAGGAGATCGTGGTCTTCCTGTCGATCATCTTCCTGTTCGTGGTGGTCGGCGCCATCAATCCGCGCTTCCTGTCGGACACCAACATCAACTCGATCTTCGCCGGCAATGCCTACATCGCCGTGGCGGCAATCGGCATGTCGATGATCATCATCGCGGGCCACATCGATGTCTCCGTCGGTGCGCTCATTGGCGTCATCGCAACGATTGCCGGCACTCTGGCCGTGAAGGGCTACCCCGTCTGGATCGCCTGGACCGTGCCCATACTCTTTTCCATGGCCGTCAATGCCGGCGTCGGCGCGCTTGTCGCCTACACGCGCATTCCCTCGATCGTGGTGACGCTCGGCATGCTGTCCATCCTCAAGGGCGGCCTCATCAGCGCCACGGCAGGCGCCTGGATTTCCAACCTGCCGCCGGAATTCATGATCGCCCAGATGCGCCCCTTCGGCATTCCGTCCGCCGTCTATTTCATGGCGGTCCTCACCATCCTCGCCACGCTCTTCGTGCGCTACACGGATTTCGGCCGGTCCATCTATGCGGTGGGCGGCAACATGGAGGCCGCGCGGGCCGCAGGCATCAACCCCGAGCGCGTGGTCGTGGGCGTCTTCGCGCTGCACGGTTTCTTCGCCGGAATCGCGGGCATTCTCTTTGCGACGCAGTTGCAGGTGATCCAGTCCACCGTGCCGCCCAACCTCGAACTCACCGTCATCACGGCGTCGGTGATCGGCGGTGTCTCCATTCTCGGCGGCAGCGGAACGGTGATCGGCTCCACGCTCGCGGCCATTCTTTTCGCCTGCATCGGCTCGGCGCTGATCTTCCTCAACGTCTCTGCCTACTGGCTGCGCGCCGTGCTGGGCCTGATGATCCTTGCAACCGTGCTGGCCGACATGGCCCGGCGCAGGAGGGCGAAATGACTCTCTCCCGCTGGCTCCGCCACGAAACCATCCTGGCGGTTCTGACCATTATCGCCCTCATCGTTCTGGCGATCCTCTCGGACAAGTTCTTCACCACCGAAAACCTCCTGAACCAGGGCCGGCTCATGTCTGAGGTGGGCCTTGTGGCGCTGGCCATGACCTTCGTCATCGTAACCGGCGGAATTGATCTGTCCGTCGGCTCCATTCTCGGCCTCACCGCCATCCTGCTGGGCGTCTTCTGGAAGAACGTCGGCCTGCCGCTGCCTGCCGCCATCGTGCTGGCGGTGGCCTGCGGAACCTTTGCGGGCTGGGTGAACGGCTTCATCATCACGCGCTTCCGCGTGCCGCCACTCATCGCCACTTTGGCCACATTGGCGCTGTATCGCGGCCTGGCGGAAGGCATCAGCGAGGCCCGGTCGGTGCGTGGTTATCCCGAGTGGTTCTTCTTTTTCGGACAGGGCGAAGTGCTGGGCGTTCCATTCCAGCTCTGGATTCTCGGCATTGCCACGGTGATCGCCGCCGTGATCCTCGGTCTCACGCCCTTCGGCAGGGCGACCTATGCCATCGGCGCCAATGAAACCGCTGCGCGCTTCTCGGGCATCCGCGTCAACGCCACGAAGCTCTGGATTTATGCCGCCGCAGGTTTCCTGTCGGCACTGGCAGCCGTCATTTTCGTATCTCGCGTCACCACCACGCGCTCCGACATGGGCACGGGGCTGGAACTGGACGTGATCACCGGCGTGGTTCTGGGTGGCACCTCCATCTTCGGTGGCCGCGGCACCGTCATCGGCACGGTACTCGGACTCATTCTCATCCAGGCCCTCAAGAATGGCCTGGCGCTGTCCGGCGTGAAGGGCGACGGCACCATCGTCGTCATCGGACTGGTATTGATCGGCGCAATCCTTGCGGGTGCGCTGTTCGACAAGAACAGGGGCGGCTGATTTCGGGAGGACTTGTTTCTGCCCACCCGCCCGTGGGACCGGAAACACAAACGGGAGTTGAGACATGATGAAGAAACTGACATTCGCGGCACTGCTGGGCCTCGGCCTTGTGAGCGGGCAAGCGCTCGCTGCGGGCTGGACCGGCGGTGACGACCAGCCCACCAATCCGCTCGCCTGCGATGGCACGCCCTCTGCTGGCACAGCCATGGCATACGATGGTGGCGCCCCCACCAATCCGCCCGACCGCAAGGGCAAGAAGATCACCGTCGTCGATGTGCCGAAGCTCATCGGCATCGGCTACTTCAACGCCACGTCCAAGGGCATTGCTGATGCAGCCACCGAACTGGGCAACGTGGAAGCCAAGACCGACGGCCCGACCAAGGCCAACATCGATGAGCAGATCACCTTCCTCGACAACTACATCACCTCGGGCGTGGACGGCATTCTCTTCGCCGCCAACGACCCCGTGGCCATTGCCCCGGTGCTGAAGAAGGCGCTGGAGAAGGGCATCAACGTGGTGGGCTATGACGCCAACTCCACGCCGGACGCCCGCCAGTGGTTCGTGAACCAGGCGCAGTTCAACGGCATTGCCAAGTCACTTGTGGACTCGCTCGCCGCCGAGATCGGTGAAGAAGGCAGCTTCGCCATCGTGACGTCGACCTTCACCACGCCGAACCAGGCGCGCTGGATTGCCGAAATGTCGGCCTATGCCGAGAAGTGCCATCCCAAGATGAA
Source organism: Hyphomicrobiales bacterium (assembly GCA_016710435.1). Lineage (NCBI taxonomy): Bacteria > Pseudomonadati > Pseudomonadota > Alphaproteobacteria > Hyphomicrobiales > Hyphomicrobiales bacterium. The sequence continues at coordinate 2,072,050 of JADJVV010000001.1, forward strand.
GTGGCTGGAAACCGTGGAAGCGCAGGAGGACAACAACCTGTCCTTCAACCAGGCCACCACGCTCATCAACAAGTATGGTGATGAACTGAAGGGCATCTTCGGCATGACTTCGGTGGCCACGCCCGCCTCGGCCGAAGCCGTGACGCAGGCCAACAAGTGCGGCAGCATCGCTGTCGTCGGCCTCGCCACGCCGAACGCCATGAAGCCCTATGTGGAAAAGGGCTGCGTGAAGTCGGTGGTGCTGTGGAACCCCGTGGACCTTGGCTACGCCGCCATGCAGGTTCTTCGCGCGGTGGCCGATGGCACACTGCAGCCCGGCGCCACGTCTGTGAAGGCCGGCAAGCTGGGTGAACTCCAGGTCATCAATGGCTCGGAAATTCTCCTCGGCGCGCCCTACGTCTTCAACAAGGACAACATCGGCCAGTTCGACTTCTGATCTGGTTCGACCTGACGCTGCTGCGCCGCCTCCGGGCGGCGCAGTTTTTTCACGCCTCGGAAATGCGCGCACCCGAGCCATCGAAGAGATGGAGATGCCCGGCCGCGGGCGCAATCCTGACGTCGGCGCCTTGGTCCAGTTCCGGATCGCCCTTCACCTCGACGAGGATCATCGTGCCATCCGCCGTGCGGCAGTGCACGAAGCCCGTCTCGCCCAGTCTCTCAACAATATCCACCTTGGCGGGAACGCCGGTTTTGCCGATGCTGCAATGCTCAGGCCGGAAACCGAGTGTGACGGCCCCGGGCGCCGCCGCAGCCCCCACCGTCACCGGCAGGCTGACGCCGCCCACGGAAACGCTTCGCCCATCACGCGACAATTCCGCCGCCAGCGTGTTCATTGCCGGTGAACCGATGAAGCGCGCGACGAAGAGATTGGCGGGGCGGTAATAAAGCTCCAGCGGCTTCCCCACCTGTTCCACGCGGCCCTGGTTCATCACAACGATCTTGTCGGCCAATGTCATGGCCTCCACCTGGTCGTGCGTCACGTAGATGATCGTGGCCTTCAACAACTTGTGCAGCTTGGCGATCTCGACGCGCGTGTTGATGCGCAGCGCCGCATCCAGATTGGAGAGCGGCTCGTCGAACAGGAACACCTTGGGTTGGCGCACGATGGCGCGGCCGATGGCAACGCGCTGGCGCTGCCCGCCTGACAATTCCTTGGGCCGCCGCTTCAGCAGCGGTTCAAGTTGCAGGATGCGCGTAGCCTCGCCGACGCGCCGGGCAATCTCGTCTTTGGGTGTGCCGGCAAACTTCAGGCCGAACGCCATGTTGTTCTCGACATTCATGTGCGGGTAGAGCGCGTAGGACTGGAATACCATGGCGATCTCGCGCTGTGCCGGAGCAAGAGCGCTGACGTCCCGCCCACCGATCGTGATGTGCCCGGACGTGATGGGCTCAAGGCCCGCGACCGACCGCAGGAGCGTGGACTTTCCGCAACCCGATGGTCCCACAAGCACAACAAAACTGCCGTCGCTCACCGTGAGGTTGATGTCCCGCAGCACCTCGACGGTGCCATAGGACTTGTGCAGTTTCTCGATGGTCACTTCAGCCATGTTCAACTCATTTCACAGCGCCGGAGGTAAGACCCCGGATCAGCTGGCGGGAGAAAATCACATAGAGCACGAGTACCGGAACAATGGCGGTGGAGAGGGCTGCCAGCACCGCATTCCAGTCCGTGATGTATTGGCCGAGAAACTGCTGCACCCCCAGCGTGATCGTCTGCTTGCCGCCGGTCGGCGCCAGCAGCAGCGGAAACCACAGGTCGTTCCACACCGGGATCATGGTGAACACGGCAACCGTCGCCATGGCGGGCCGCAACAGCGGCAGGATGATGAAGAAGAAGATGTTGTATTCCGACAGCCCGTCGCAGCGTCCGGCCTCCCGCAGGTCCTTGGGGATCTGCTGGATGAACTCGGAGAGGATGAACACCGCCAGCGGCAGGTTCTGTGCCACATAGACGAGGATCAGCGCCGTCAGCGTGTTGATCAGGTTGAGTTCCGAGACAAGCTGGATGATCGACACGGACCCGAGCCGGATCGGCACCATGATGCCGATGGAGAGGAAAATCGCCAGCGCTGTGTTCCAGCGGAATTTGTATTCGGTGAGCGCCCACGCAGCCATGGCGCCGAAGAGCAGCGTGAAGAAGATCGTGCCCACGGTCACGGTGATGGAATTCATGTAGTAGGTGCCGATGGCGCTGTCGCCAAACACCTTCACGTATCCGACAGGGTCGAAATTCCACGGCATCGGCGGTTGCAGTGGCGTGTTAAAGATCGCTCGCTTCGCCTTGAAACTGTTCATGATAACGAGAACGATCGGGAACAGTGCCAGCGCCGTGTAGAGCGCCAGGATGCCGTGCACGGCGAAGGCTGAGACGGGCTTGCGCATCAGAACGAATACCTCTGGATGCGCCGCTGCACGACGAAGAGATAGACCATCACGCCGCACAGGATGATGAGGAACATCATGGTGGCAATTGTGGCGCCCATGGAAACATCACCGAGCTGCAACTGGTTGCCGAAGAAGACGCGATAGAACAGCGTACCCATGATGTCGGCGGAGAAGTTGGGACCGGCCAGTGCACCCTTCATCGCGTAGATGAGGTCAAAGGCGTTGAAGTTGTTGACGAAGGTGAGGACCGAGACGAGCCCGATCGTGGGCCATATCAGCGGCAGCTTCACGTGCACGAAGGCTTGGAACTGGTTGAGCCCGTCCACCGTCGCAGCGTCGATCAGTTCATCGGGAATCGCCAGAAGCGCGGTGTAGATGAGGATCATCGGAATGCCGACGAACTGCCACACCGAAATGAGCGAGATGGTGATCAGCGCCGTCGATTCTTCGCCGAGCCAGGGCCCGAACAGGAAGCCCAGTCCGAAAGTCTGCAGGAGCATCTTGGCGATGCCCCAGAGCGGCGACAGGATGAGCTGCCAGGTGAAGCCGATGATGACCACCGACAGCATCGTCGGCATGAAGATCAATGTGCGGTAGACGGTGCGGAAACGCAGCACGGGCAAACTGAGCAGCGCGGCGAGGAGGAGGCCGATCGGGTTCTGCACCAGCATGTGGATGAGAAAGAACTTCACATTGTTCCAGAACGCGTTCCAGAACGGCTTCGACCACGTGGGGTCGCTCAGCAGCGTGGAGAAGTTCCGCAAGCCGGCATAGACATATGAGCCGTCGTTCTGCTTGTCATAGAAGGAACTGACGATCGTATCGACAAGCGGATAGACCGAGAACAGCGTGTAGACCAGAACGGCGGGGGCAAGGAAGAAGACAAGCACGCGCGCATAGGCGGCGCTGGACATGCCGACGATGCCGGTGGTTTGCGCGGGGCGGGGTGGGGCCGTTTCCATGTGTCCCTGGTATGTGCCTCACCATCTGGCGGGTGAGTTGTCACGAACGTCCTTCCCGCGGGAGTCGCGGGAAGGACTGATGGTGTGAAGAAGATTACTTCTGGTGCGGCGCGTACCACTTCTTGAGGCCGTCCTCGAGTTGGGCGGCGGCCGCATCGGGCTGCATGGTGCCGTTCAGCACTTGCGCGGAGACGTTCCACATTTCGTTTTCAAGGTTCGGCGTTCCGCGCGACAGGATCTGGTAGCTGTTGCGGATCGTCGACTTGCACGTGCCGCGCCAGTTCACGAACTCCTGCGCCACGTCATCGGACAGGGTGACCTTGGCGTTGGAGAGCGGGAAGAAGCCGGGGAGTGCGTTGGCGTAGAGATTGGCAAATTCTTCCGATCCCACCCAGTCCAGGAACTTCTTGGCCTCTTCCGAATTCGGCGACTTGGCGTTGAGGCCGATGCCGATATCCGTGTGATCGGAGATGTAGCAGTCGGATGCACCGGCCGGCGGCGGAGCCTTGAAGGCGCCCATGTTCACGTTCTGCGCACGGAAGGTGGAGATGTCCCACGAACCGGCGGCATAGATGGCACCCTTGCCGAGACCGAACAGGTTCTGGCTGTCGGGATAGGTCTGCGCCTTGTAGCCGTCGCCCATGTAGGGCGCCCACTTGGCGAGTGCGGCGAAGGCGTCCACATAGGGCTTGTCGGTCAGCTTCTGCGAGCCGTCGATCAGTGCCTTTCGGCCTTCCTCACCCTTCCAGTAGTTCGGGCCGATGTTCTGGAAGCCCATGGTGGCGGCTTCCCACTGGTCGTTGGTGCCCATGACCATTGGCACGTAGTTGCCATTGGCCTTGATCTTTTCCAGCACGGCGAGGAGTTCCTCTTCCGTCTTCGGCGGCTCCACGCCCACTTCCTTGAAGATGTCCTTGTTGTAGATGAAACCGTGGATCACCGACGCCATGGGCACGCAGAAGGTGGTCTTGCCGTCGTCCGTGGTCCACGCGCTCTTGGCCACGTCAGAGAAGTTCGCCATGGAGGGCAGGTCGTTGAGGGCGGCAAGCTGGCCCTTGTTGAACAGTTCGAGCGAGGCATCGAACGGGCGGCAGGTGATGAGGTCGCCGGCCGTGCCGCCTTCGAGGCGGGCATTGAGCGCGGCGTTGTATTCCTTCGGCGCCGTCGGCGTGAATTCCACCTGGATGTCCGGATACTTCGCATTGAAGGCCGGGATGATCTTGTCCTTCCAGATCGAGGCATCGTCGTTGCGCCAGCTTTCGATCGTGATCTTGCCTGCCGATGCGGCGCCTGCCATTGCCATGCTGGCGGCGGCAGCCAGAAGCAGGGTCTTGAGTGTGGTCTTGATCATGGGGTTTCTCCTTTTCCTCCCGTTGATGGTTTGAGGCTACACCGATGCCGAAACTTTCGACAAGGCCAGCCTCAGCTTTCCGTCTGACTGAGACAGAATGTCTTGCGCCATGGCAAGGTCTCTCGCACCGGCGCAGAGCAGCACGGCGAGCTTCACATTGCCTTGCGTGCGGGCAAGGGCCTCGGCGGCCCGTTGCTGGTCGCATCCCGTGATCTGTTGCACGATGCCCGCCGCGCGCCGCACCAGCTTGGCATTGCCTGCCTGAACGTTCACCATCAGCCCATCATGGATGGCGCCGAGCCGCGTGTGGACGAGTGTGGACAGAAGGTTGAGCGCGGCCTTCTGTGCCGTGCCGGCCCCGAGCCGTGTGGACCCGGAAATCACCTCAGGTCCGGAGTCGAGCAGGATCACGTGATCCGCCGCCTCTGCGAGAGGCGATGATGTGTTGTTGACCACGGCAATCACGAGACAGCCGTGTGTCCGCGCAGCCTGGGCGGCGGCGATGGTGTAGGGCGTGCGCCCCGAAGCGGCGATGGCAATCAGCACATCTCCGGCGGAACACGTCTCCGCCGCGCGCCGTCCCGCTTCAATGTCGTCTTCCGCGTCGGCCAGCGTATCGAACATGGCATCGCGTCCGCCGGCAATGAGATAGGCCAGTTGGTCGTCCTTCATGCCGAAGGTGGCGGGAAGCTCGGAACCATCCTGCACGGCGACGCGGATCGAGGTGCCCGCGCCTGCATAAATCAGCTTGCCGCCTGCCGCGATGCGCGGCACCATCAGGTCTGTGGCTCGCGCGATGGCAGGGAGTGCCTGCTCGACAGCATCAAGGGCGCGGCGCTGGCCGGCCAGCAGGGCGGAAAGGATCGCGGCATCATCCCACGTATCAAAGCCGCGAAGATCGGGCAGCCGCTGTTCAGTCCTGACATTGCTACTCTGCATAGCGGCGACAATACCAAAATAGGACCACTTGTCCAGCCCCTCGATTAACCATGTTTATATAAGTACAATATGTCTTTTAACTTGTCCGGCCTCGAACAGGTTAATTTCAGACTTGAAGCGTGGTATTAATTTGGTATTGTCATGGCATGAACAGCGCGGCCAGCTATTTCCTGGGCATTGACGGAGGCGGTTCCAAGTGCCGCGCCCGTATCCGCCACCGTGACGGCACGTTGCTCGGCGAAGCCGTGGGCGGTTCCTCCAACATCTATCAGGATTTTGACGGTGCGCTGGCAAACATCGTCAGCGTCGCCGGGCAGGCGGGGAAACTGGCGGGCGTCTCCGCGCAGGATCTCCATGCAGGTCTGGGCCTTGCCGGGATCGTTACCTCTGTCGGCGCCGAAAAGATCAACGGCGCAGGCTTGCCCTTCGCGTCAGTGACCGCCGACAACGATGCCTATGCGGCCTGCGTGGGTGCCTTCAGCGGCAACAACGGCGGCATCGTCATTGCAGGTACGGGCTCGATCGGATTGGCGCTTGTGGAAGGAGACCGCCACATGGTGGGCGGGTGGGGCTTCCAGTTGGGCGACCACGGGTCCGGGGCATGGCTCGGCCATCACGCCGTCCGCCGTGCAGCACTCGCCATGGATGGTCTTTTGCAGCCCACGCACCTCATCGAGGAAATCCTCGTGCGTGTCGGGCGTACGCGGCAGACCGTCTCACTGTGGTCGGAAACCGCAACACCGCGCGACTACGCGGCCTTCGCTCCCATCGTCTTCGAGACAGCCGCGCGTGCCGATGTGCAGGGCATGACCATTGTCATCGAAGGTGCCGCCGCAATTTCCAAGCTCGGCCACGCACTTCTGGCGCGCGGTGCAAAACGCATCTGCCTGCTGGGCGGATTGGCCGGTGTCTATCCACCTTACCTTGATGCCGACGTGCGCGCCGCACTGGTGCCGCCCCAGGCCGATGCCATGGATGGCGCGATCATGATGGCGCGGCGCGCCTGCGGCTTGCCGGAGCGCTGGACGTGACGGCGCTCAACCGCGTGTTCACATCGCGGCGCTTCTCGGCGGTGCCATCCTTGCCGCTCTACCTGCGCGTCAAGAAACTGGTGAACGACGCCATATCGGCGGAGGAACTGCGCGGTGGCGATGCGATTCCCAGTGAACGCGATGCGGCGGAACTCCTCGGCGTCAGCCGCGTCACGGTGCGCAAGGCCTTCACGGAACTGGTGCACGATGGCGTGCTGGTGCAGCGCCGCGGTTCCGGCACCTTTGTGCAGGGGCAGGCGCGCCGGCTCGAACAGCCGCTGTCGCGCCTCACCAGTTTCAGCGAAGACATGCAGTTGCGCGGCCTTGATACAGATGCGACGTGGATCGACCGGTCGCTCGGCCTCCCCACGCCCGAGGAGGCGCTGAAGCTCTCGATGTCGCCCAGCGAAAGGATCTGCCGCTTCCACCGCCTGCGCCGCGCCGACGGTGTTCCCCTTGCAATCGAACATGCCGTCATTCCGCAGCGCTTCCTCGATGATCCGCAATCCGTTGGCGCATCGCTGTATGCCGCACTGGACAAGCGCGGCCACAAGCCGGTGCGCGCCTTGCAGCGCCTGCACGCCACGGCGCTGAAAGAGCCCGAGGCGCGCTTGCTGGAATTGGCCACCGGAAGCCCCGCCCTGTTCATCGAACGCATCTCCTATCTGCCGGATGGCCGCACCGTCGAATACACACAGTCGCACTACCGGGGCGACAGCTACGACTTCGTCGCGGAACTCACACTCGCGCAGGATGGCCGCCCATGAGCCTGATGCGCCAGGAAGCGTCCGAAGCCCCCGAGGCTGTGGCGCGTTTTCTCACCCGCAACGCCACCGCCCTTGCCGAACTCGGCCGCCGCCTGCGCAAGCTGGATCCACCTGTGGTCCTGACATCGGCACGCGGCAGTTCCGACAACGCAGCAGGATACCTCAAGTACCTCACCGAAATCGCACTTGGCATTCCCTGCGCCTCGGTGGGGGCCTCCGTGGCATCAATCTATGCAGCGCCCCTGCGCGTGCAGAACGGTCTCTCGGTCACGATCTCGCAATCCGGAAAAAGCCCCGACATCGTGGCCCTTCAGGATGCGGCGCGGCGCTCAGGCGCTCTCACTGTCGCCATCGTCAATGTCGATGACTCGCCTGCCGCCCGCAGCGCCGACATCTGCCTGCCACTCCACGCAGGCGCGGAAAAGAGCGTGGCCGCGACAAAATCCTTCATCGTGTCGCTGGTCGCCGCCGCGGCAATCATCGCGGAATGGCGCACGGATGATGCCTTGAAGTCAGCGCTCTCCGCATTGCCGGATCAACTCGCACGCGCCTGCGCCTTGCAGTGGCCAGGTTTTGTGGACTGCGCCGTGAGGGCGGAGTCGCTTTATGTCCTGGGCCGCGGGCCGTCCTATCCCATCGCCGCGGAGACGGCGCTGAAGTTGAAGGAAACCTGTGCCATCCACGCGGAAGCCTATTCCGCCGCCGAAGTCATGCATGGCCCGCTTGAACTTGTGGAGCCGGGCTTTCCGCTGCTGGTCTATGCCCAAGATGATGCGGCTCTGCCTGGCACACGCGCCGCCGTGAAAAAGTTGGAAGCAATGGGTGCCGATGTGGGGGTGGCGGGCGGCAACTGGCCCGTGATTGCGGCAAGCCATCCGCTGCTCTCGCCCATTCCCATGATCCAGACGGCCTATCTTGAAATCGAGCGTGTGGCCCAGGCACTGGGCCGCAACCCGGATGCGCCACGCCAGTTGCGCAAGGTGACGGAGACACTGTGATGGGCTTTGTGCTGCATGGTGCGCGTGTCTTCGATGGCGAGAGATTTTGCGACAACGCCGCCGTGTTGATCGAGGGACGCCACATCGCCGGCATCGCCGAGGCAGGGACCGTGCCACGAGACGCGGCCTTGATCCGGCTCGACGGCGGCATCCTCGCACCGGGCTTCATCGATGTGCAGGTGAATGGCGGCGGCGGCGCCCTGCTGAACGATGGACCCACCGCTGAAGTCGTTTGCACCATCGCGGACTCGCACCGCCGCTTTGGCACCACGGGCATGCTTCCCACCGTCATCACCGACGCACCCGCCGTGACCGTGGCTGCGATTGCTGCCGTCCGCGAGGCTCGTGCCCGTGGTGCAGCATCGGTGCTTGGCATCCACATCGAGGGTCCGTTTCTCGATCCTGCGCGAAAAGGCGCCCATGACCTGCACTTCATCCGCGCCATGACGGAAGCCGATGTCACGCTCATCACCGAGGCGGCCTGTGGTGCGGTGATGGTGACGTTGGCACCCAACAAGGTCGCGCCGGAATTGATCTCCCGCCTCGCACGGGCGGGTGTGAAGGTGAGCCTCGGCCATTCCGACGCCTCCGCAGCGGAGGCGAAGGCAGCACTGCGGGCCGGCGCCCAGGCGTTCACCCATCTCTTCAATGCCATGAGCCAGATGACCGGGCGGGAACCCGGCATGGTCGGTGCGGCGCTGACGGATGCGGCGAGTTTCATCGGCATCATTGCCGATGGCCATCACGTTCACGACGACACATTGCGGGTGGCCCTTGCGGCCGCTCCGCTTGACCGCTTCATGCTGGTGACCGATGCCATGCCGCCAGCGGCCGGTGGGCCGGACAGCTTCACCCTTCAGGGCCGCACGGTGGCGCGCGTCGAGGGCCGGCTGCAACTCGATGACGGCACGCTGGCGGGCTCCAACCTGACCATGGATGAGGCCGTTCGCCATGGCGTGAACAAACTCGGGGTTCCCCTGGCCGATGCGTTGCAAATGGCGTCACGCAATCCTGCGGGTTTTCTCGGCCGCGGCGATCTTGGCATCATCGCGCCGGGAGCGCTTGCAAGCCTCGTGCACCTCGATGACAATCTCAACGTGAAGCGGACATGGGTGGAGGGGCGATGACAAAGGTCAGGGTCTTGGTGGTTGGCGTTGGCAACATGGGGCTGTCGCACGCCCGCGCTTATGCCGCCAATGACGGTTTTGAAATCGCGGGGCTGTGCAGCCGCGGCATCGACCAGCGCGGCGACGTGAAGGATGAATTTGCGGGCGTACCGCTTTTCAACGATTACGCCGATGCACTCCGCCAGACGGCGCCCGACGCGGTCTCCATCAACACCTGGCCTGATACTCACGGCGAATATGCGAAGATGGCATTGCACGCCAACTGCCACCTCTTCATCGAGAAGCCGCTTGCGTCGTCCGTGGCCGAGGCAGAGGACATCGCCGCTCTGGCCCGCGCCAGGAACCGCAAGATCGTGATCGGCTATATCCTGCGCGTCCATCCCTCCTGGGTGAAGTTCGTCGAACTGGGCCGCACGCTCGGCAAGCCGCTCGTCATGCGCATGAATCTGAACCAGCAGTCTTCCGGCGCGCAGTGGCAGGTGCACAAGCAGTTGATGAAATCGATCTCGCCCATCGTGGATTGCGGCGTTCACTATGTCGATGTCATGTGCCAGGTCACGGGCGCAGAGCCGCGCACCGTCCACGCCATCGGCGTGCGCCTCAGCGACGAAATCGACGCGGGCATGTACAACTACGGTCAATTGCAGGTGACATTCGATGACGGCTCCGTCGGCTGGTACGAAGCGGGATGGGGCCCGATGATGAGCGAGACCGCCTTCTTCGTGAAGGACATGATCGGACCCAAAGGCTCTGTTTCCATTGCCATGGACGAAGCGAAGACGGAATCCGCCGATGTGGACAGCCACACCAGAACTTCGGCGCTGCGCCTGCATCACGCAGAACTGACGCCGGAAGGCAACCTCGCCCGCAAGGACGACATGATCCGCATGGATGATGAACCGGGCCACCAGGACCTGTGCAACCGCGAGCAGGCCGTGTTCCTCGATGCCATCCGCAATGACCGTGACATGACCAGGCACGTGGCGGAAGCGATCAGTTCATTGCGCATCGTGCTGGCGGCAGATGAAAGCGTGCGCACCGGCAAGGTCGTTCATCTGTGAGACTGGCAGGAGCGGTCAGCGCGGGGAGCGGCACCTGCAACGAGGATGCGGCAGGCGTCGTCGTGGAAGACGGCGCCGTTGTTGCGGCTTGGGTGTTCGATGGCGTGACCGGTATCAACAACGATCACATCCTTCCCGCCGCAACGGATGCGCGCTGGCTGGTGGAAAGGGCTGATACGCATCTGCATGAACTCGCCGCAACCCATCAGCCCCTGCCGGACCTGCTGGCGGAATTGGTGGCGCGACTGGAGAAGGACTGGGCCGAAGCGACAGCGAGGGTCACCGTGCCATCCGCATACGACCCGCCCGCCGCCTGCCTGCTGCTGGCAAAAAGATATGCCGATGGTTGGCACGTTCTGCGACTCGGTGACTCTATCCTCCTGACCCAAGACACAGGCGTGCGCGTCATTCCCCCACCGCAGAGCGACCTCGGCGGTCTGGAGGCTTTCCTGCGAGATGAAGCCCGCCGCCGCCGCGCCCAGGGGCAGTCCGACTTCAAGGCCTTGCTCCGCGAATTTCATCCACGCCTCATGGCCAGCCGCCGCTCGCGCAACACCGCCGCCAACCACAGCATTCTCGTGGCAGACAAGTCGGCGCTGAATTGCCCGGAATATATCGCCCTGGGGTGGCCGGCGTCGCTGCTGCTCTGCACCGACGGTTTCTATCGTGCGGTGGATACCTACGGCTTCGCCAGCGACGCAGCACTTGTGGCCCGCGCGCGGGAAGCGGAAGGCGTCAGCGCGATCCTCCGTCAGATCCGCGCCGTGGAAGCGGACGACCCCGCTTGCGAAACCTATCTTCGCTTCAAGCCGGCGGATGATGCCTCCGCCGTGATGCTGGTCAACGCCTGACGCATCCCCGGCGCATTTGCACACTTGACATTCTCCCCCGCGCTGCAAGTCTCCGCAGCGGCAACTGACGCGGGAAATTGCGGCCCGCCAAGAAAAGACAATGGGGGCGTTATCCATGTATCTCGGGATTGATCTCGGCACGTCTGGCGTGAAGTCCGTGCTGGTGGATGCCAGCCAGACATTCGTCGCACAGCATTCTTCGCGGGCACTGGACGTGTCTCGCCCGCATTTCAGCTGGTCGGAACAGGACCCGGCCATCTGGTGGGATGGCGTGTGCCAGACGCTGGATGGCCTGAAGGCCAGCCATCCGAAGGAACTCGCGGCGGTGAAGGCAATCGGCCTCTCCGGCCAGATGTACGGTGCAACGGTGTTGGGCGCAGATGACAAGCCGCTCCGCCCTGCAATCCTCTGGAACGACACGCGCACGGAAAGGCAATGCACCGAACTGGAAGCTCTCGCGCCGGACGTGCGCCGCATCGCGGGCCGCAAACCCACGCCCGGTGTCACCGCCGTGAAGCTGCTGTGGCTGCGCGAGCACGAGCCCGAGGTCTTTGCCAGGACGAAACACGTGCTGCTGCCGAAAGACTACGTCCGCCTCATGCTCTCCGGCGACAAGGCCTCCGACATGGCGGATTCCAGCGGCACCATGTGGATGGATATCGCCACGCGCGACTGGTCCGACGCTCTGCTCGATGCCACGGGCATGCAGCGCGCGCAGATGCCACGGCTTCATGAAGGCACGGAGGTCACCGGAAAGATCCGCGCCACGCTCGCGGCCCGCTGGGGAATGTCGCCCCATGTGGTGATCGCGGCCGGCGGCGGAGACAATGCCTGCGGCGCCTGCGGCACGGGCGTGATCGGCGAAGGAGAAGGCACGGTCTCGCTTGGAACATCCGGCGTGCTCTTCGTCGCCATGCGAGAACCCCGCCCCAGTTACGAATATGCCATCGAGACCCTGTGTCATTCCGTGCCCGGCACCTGGCATCAGATGTCGGTGATCCTCTCGGCCACATCCTGCCTCAACTGGGTTGCCGGTCTGGTGAAACGCAACGCCGCCGATCTCGTGGCTTCGCTGGGCGCCGAACTAGGTGCGCCATCGCCGTTGCTGTTCGTGCCATTTCTCGATGGCTCGTGGTCGCCGCACAGCGACACGCAGATCCGTGGCGCGCTGATCGGCCTGCAACATACCTCCGATGAGCGCGAGATGGCGCTTGCGGTGCTGCAGGGCGTGGCCTTCGCGCTGCGCGAATGCGCCGATGCCTTCCGCGCCACCGGAACCTCCATCGACAACCTCCTCGCCATCGGCGGAGGCTCACGCTCCGATCTCTGGCTGTCCATGATCGCAACGCTATTGGGCGTCGAATTGCGCGTGCCGGAATCGAGTGAACTGGGTGCGGCCTTCGGCGCGGCGCGTCTCGCCCTCATTGCCGAGACGCGTGCCGCGCCGGCGGCGGTCCTGACCCGGCCAAAGATCAACCGGGCGATTACACCGCGTCAGTCCCTGCACGCCGCCTATGACAGCAGTTACGCGGATTGGCTGCATGCCATCACCCAGTTGCGCAACAGGCGGTCCGGCAGTTCCTCCCACGCATGAACGCCTGAACACATGAACGCATGAACGCATGAACGCAGGGCGCAGCGGACCTGCGCCACGTCCCCCTCGCTCATCCGCAATCCTGCCCCTATCTTCTGCCATCACGAGCACCCAAGGGAAGGACGGCCCCATGCAGGCAGACATCGGATTGATCGGACTGGGCGTCATGGGCGGTCACCTCGCGCTCAACATCGCCGAGAAGGGCTTCACTGTCGCCGTTTACACGCTGGGCTGGGACCTCACGCAGAAGTTCGTGAGCGAGGCAGGTCCGCTCGCCCCGCGCCTGATCCCTTGCGAAACGCTGGAGAACCTCGTCTCCGCACTCCGTCCGCCGCAAGCGGTCATCCTGCTGGTGCCGGCGGGTGCTGCCGTGGACGACATCTGCAATCAGCTCAGCGCCGTACCGTCGTTCAAGGGGATCATCATCGACGGCGGCAATTCGGACTACACCGACACGGAACGCCGCCAGCAGGCGCTGGCATCGCGTGGCCTGTCCTTCCTGGGCATGGGCGTTTCGGGTGGCGCGGAAGGTGCCCGCAACGGCCCCTCCATCATGGTGGGTGGCAAGCGCGAATCCTATCAGGCGGTCGAAAAGATATTGCTGTCCATCGCGGCGAAGTATCAAAATGATCCGTGTTGTGCCTGGCTTGGTCCGGGCGGGGCAGGGCATTTCGTCAAGACCATCCACAACGGCATCGAATATGCCGACATGCAGATGATCGCCGAAATCTACGCCATCCTCCGCGACGGACTGGGCATGGCCGCGCCGGAGATCGCAAGGGTCTTCGGCAAGTGGAATGCAGGGCCGCTCGATTCCTACCTCATCGAAATCACGGCCCGCGTACTGGACGTCACGGATATGAAGACAAAGGGTCCGTTGGTGGATGTGATCGTGGACCGTGCCGGGCAGAAGGGCACCGGCAAGTGGTCGGTGATCGAGTCGCAGAAACTCGGCGTTCCTGCGACGACGCTGGAAGCCGCCGTCGCGGCGCGCATTCTTTCATCCATGAAGGATGAGCGGAGCGTGGCCGAGAAGACTTACGCCATCCCCCGCCACCACATGAAGCCCGCGAGCGCCGCGGCACTCATCCGGCAACTGGAAGCGGCCCTGCTTGCGGGAAAGATATCGGCCTATGCCCAGGGCTTCGCCGTTCTGGAAAAGGCATCGCAGGAGAAGACGTGGGACATGCCGCTCGCCACCATCGCCAGCATCTGGCGTGCCGGCTGCATCATCCGTTCGCAATTTCTCGGTCTCATCGCATCGTCCTTTGCGGCGCGCGGAAATGAAGGAAATCTGTTGCTGGCGCCGGATTTCGTGACGGAGATGAAGGCAAGCCACGGCGCGTTGCGGAAGACCGTGGCGCAAGCTGCCGAGGCCGGCATTCCCGTTCCCGCACTCGCGGCCGCCCTCGGGTATTTCGATGGCTATCGTCAGTCACGCGGCAGCGCCAACCTGATCCAGGCGCAACGTGATTTCTTCGGTGCCCACGGCTTTGAGCGCAGCGACGAACCGGGCGCCCATCACGGCCCTTGGCTCGATTGATGCGCCAATCCCACGCCGCCGTGGTGATAAAAATGCGAATGCGGCCTGTCGTGGCCCTGTGCTAGGCTGGCCGGGAAATTGCCGCGCTGGCTCCGCCGGCCCGCAAGTACAGCACAGAACAAGGAGATGCACATGGATGACGTGAAATCATCAGGAAAATGCCCGGTCATGCACGGCGGCCACACCGCCGTCGGACGGTCCAACATGGATTGGTGGCCGAAGGGTCTGAACTTCGACATCCTGCACCAGCACGACAGCAAGACCAACCCGATGGGCAAGGACTTCAACTACCGCGAGGAAGTGAAGAAGCTCGACGTGGAGGCCCTGAAGAAGGACCTCAAGGCACTGATGACCGACAGCCAGCCCTGGTGGCCGGCGGATTGGGGCCACTACGGCGGCCTGATGATCCGCATGGCCTGGCATTCTGCCGGCACCTATCGCCTGGCCGATGGCCGCGGCGGTGGCGGCTCCGGCAGCCAGCGTTTCGCCCCGCTCAATTCCTGGCCGGACAACGTCAGCCTCGACAAGGCCCGCCGCCTGCTGTGGCCCGTCAAGAAGAAGTACGGCAACCGCCTGAGCTGGGCGGACCTGATGATCCTCGCCGGCAACGTGGCTTATGAGTCCATGGGCCTCAAGACCTTCGGTTTCTCCTTCGGTCGCGAAGACGTGTGGCATCCCGAGAAGGACACGTATTGGGGGTCGGAAAAGGAATGGCTGGCTGCGGGCCGCTATGATGGCGACGACCGCGCCTCGCTCGAGAACCCGCTGGCCGCCGTGCAGATGGGCCTCATCTACGTGAACCCCGAAGGCGTGGGCGGCAAGCCTGATCCGGTGCGCACGGGGCAGGACATGCGCGTCACCTTCGCCCGCATGGCGATGGACGACGAAGAAACGGTTGCCCTCACGGCGGGTGGTCACACCGTCGGCAAGGCCCACGGCAATGGCGACGCCAAGATGATCGGCGCCGATCCGGAAGGAGCCGACATCATTGGCCAGGGCCTCGGCTGGGCCAACAGCAAGAACCGCGGCATCGGGCGAGACACCATGTCGAGCGGCATCGAGGGCGCGTGGACGACCAATCCCACCAAGTGGGATAATGGCTACCTCCGCCTGCTCTTCACCTATGACTGGTGGCTGACGAAATCCCCGGCAGGCGCCAACATCTGGCATCCCATCGACATCAAACCGGAAGACATGCCGGTGGACGTGGAAGATCCTTCAATCCGCGTCATGCCCATGATGACCGACGCCGACATGGCGCTGAAGTTTGATCCCGTCTACCGCAAGATCGCGCAGCGCTTCCAGAAGGACCACGACTACTTCTCCGAAGTCTTCGCGCGCGCCTGGTTCAAGCTCACCCATCGCGACATGGGGCCGAAGTCGCGTTACATCGGACCCGAGGTGCCGAAGGAAGACCTGATCTGGCAGGACCCGGTCCCGGCCGGCCGCACGGATTATGATGTCAACGCTATGAAGGCGAAGATCGCTGCCACGGGCCTTCCCGCCCATGAGCTCATCGCGACTGCCTGGGACAGTGCCCGCACCTTCCGTGGCTCGGACAAGCGCGGTGGCGCCAACGGTGCCCGCATCCGTCTTGCGCCCCAGAAGGATTGGGAGGGCAATGAACCCGCGCGTCTCCAGCGGGTTCTCGCCAAGCTCGAACCCATCGCGCGCGAAACGGGCGCCAGCATCGCCGACGTGATCGTGCTCGCCGGCAATGTCGGCGTGGAAAAGGCGGTCAAGGCGGGTGGCTTCAACGTCGCCGTTCCCTTCGCGCCAGGCCGGGGTGATGCCACCGATGGCATGACCGATGCGCCTTCCTTCAGCGTGCTTGAACCACTGGCCGATGGCTTCCGCAACTGGATGAAGAAGGACTATGTGGTGAGCGCCGAGGAACTGCTTCTCGACCGCGCCCAGCTCATGGGGCTGACAGCGGCGGAGATGACCGTTCTTCTCGGTGGTCTGCGCGTGCTGGGCACCAACCATGGTGGCACAAAGCATGGCGTCTTCACCGCGCGGGAGGGCACGCTCAGCAATGACTTCTTCGTCAACCTCACCGACATGGCCAACACATGGGTGTTGTCGGGACCGCACTATGAGGTGCGCGACCGCAAGACCGGCAAGGTGAAGTGGACGGCAACACGCATCGATCTCGTATTCGGTTCGAACTCGATCCTGCGCTCCTATGCCGAGCTTTACGCCCAGGACGACAACGCCGAGAAGTTCGCCAAGGACTTCGTCGCCGCCTGGACCAAGGTGATGAACGCAGACCGTTTCGATCTGCGCACCTGACGCAAGAACTGGCAACCCTCGCAACAGCGCGAGGGTTGCCGCCTCACTGCGGCGCAGTCCTGCCGCGGGCGTAATCGTTGTAGACGAGATAGCCCTTTTGCGTGGCAATGTGATCGGCAATGTACTTGGCGTCGTGCCACACACCCCAGATGAAAGTGGAGCCGCGGCGTGAAAGCCACGGCAATCCCAGGAAATAAACGCCAGGTTCTGCCGAAACGCCCCGCTGATGCTTGGGCTTTCCCTTCTCGTCCAGCGCGCCCGGCACAAGCCAGCCATAATCGACGCCGAACCCTGTCGCCCAGATGATGGTGGAGACGCCGGCCTTGGCGAGATCAAGGTCGCGCAGCGGATGGCTGATGCAGTCGGGCGTCGCGCCGAAGACGCGCGCTTCCGGCTCTTCCGGCAGGTCGAGGCCATTGCGCGCGACGAAGGCGTCCGCCGCATCGAGAACGGACAGGTAGTTGGCATCGCCGTTGGCGACGTTGACCGCAAGATCACCTGCGAAATGCAGGAGGCCGTTGGAGAAGCCTTCGGTGCGGCCGACGAGGGTCATGCCCCGCACCGCGAGGTCACGGAAATCCACGGTCGCACCGCCATAGGCGCCACTCACCGCAATGGTGACATGCTCCTTCCCCTGCGGCGGGGCGGAGGCGTCCCACAGGCCCAGCACACCGAGCCACCACACGAAGTCACGTCCGCGATAGCGCCGCGGCGGCCGGTCATGGGGTCCGACGGAGAGATAGACGCGGCGTCCCGCCCGCAACAGTTCGTCCGCGATCTGCGCGCCCGAGGAACCGCCACCCACCACCAGTACGGCTCCCGGCGGCAATTGCGCGGGATTGCGGTAGGCAGTGGAGTGCATCTGCGACACACCCGAATTCTGCGGCACCATCGTTGGAATAACCGGAACCTGGAACGGCCCGGTGGCCGCCACAACATAGCGCGCCGCAATGCTGCCCGCGGACGTCTCGGCGATGAAGCCGGGACCGCCCTCGTTCTTGCTCACCGATAAGACGTTGACGCCACAGCGGATGGGCGCGTTGATCTTCTTGGCAAAGGCCTCGAAATACGCTGCCACGTCTTCCTTGCCGGGAAATGCGTCGGGCCCGCAGGAAAATTCCATGCCGGGAAAGCGGTCGTGCCAGGCAGGTCCGTTGGCAACGAGCGAGTCCCAGCGTTCGGTACGCCAGCGTTCGGCAATCCGGTGGCGTTCCAGGACGATGTGCGCAATGCCAGCCTTGCCCAGGTGCTCGCTCATCGCCAGCCCCGCCTGACCGCCGCCCACCACGAGCACGTCCGTTTGTTCAGTCGTCATCCCCGCGATTCTCCTCCGCAAAGCTATTTCGCGAGAGCGTATCGCGGACCCGGAAAACATGTCCAGCGACGCAACGCCGCCTCTTAAACCATTCGAATTGCAAGCGTATTTGTGCACTGCAACAGGAGCAACGGGCACTTTAGAATAAATCTAATACATTGAAATACTGAGAAGATTTGCCGCAGTTGATGTTGCCATCGCACCGGCGTATGAAATATTGAGTAGTTTAATCGGATATGGAGTCCACATGACACGCGCAAACACGATGGCGGCCCTGGCGTTCGGCGCCCTCATCCTCGCCGGCCCCACCAGCGCTGGAGCCGAAGAGCCGCAGACATTCGAACTTTCGATCAAGGGACAGGCGTTTGTGCCCGGCGAGATTCATGTTACGGCAGGCAAGCCTTTCATCCTCAAGCTGAAGAACGAGAACGATGCGCCTGTCGAACTCGAAGGCAAGGAACTGAAGATCGAGAAGGTCGTTGCCGGAAAGTCGGAGATTGTTGTCCGGGTGCGTGGCATGAAGGCGGGCCGCTACCTGTTCGTCGACGAATATCAGGAAGATGTGGCCAAGGGTTTTGTGATTGCGAAGTAGAAGTGGATTGATGTTGGCATGCTGGGTGCTCTGATCATTGTTTTCCGCGAAGTCATCGAAGCGGGATTGATCGTGGGAATCGTGTGGGCTGTTGCGAGCAACCTCGCTGCGGCCCGGGCATGGATTCTCTCGGGCGCCGCTGCCGGCCTCGCGGGCAGCGCGCTGGTTGCCGTCTTCACGGGCGCTATCGCCTCCGCTTTCGATGGCTACGGCCAGGAAATTTTCAACGCCTGCATTCTCGGCACCGCAGTGATCATGCTGGCATGGCACAACATCTGGATGGCCCGTCACGGCCGCCGCCTCGCCATGGAACTGCGCGAGGCGGGGCAGGAAGCCGTCTCGGGCAAGCGCTCGCTCTTCGCTCTGGCCTTCATCGTGTGCATGGCGGTGATGCGCGAAGGCTCGGAAGTCGTGCTGTTCCTCTACGGCATCATCATCTCCAACGGCGCCACGGGGGCAAGCCTCTTCGTGGGCGGCCTCCTCGGACTTGGGGCAGGGCTGCTGGTGTCGGTGCTCACCTTCAAGGGCCTGCTGACGATTCCCATGCGCCACTTCTTCACAGTCACGAACTGGCTGGTGACGCTTCTCGCGGCTGGTATGGCATCGCAGCTTGTGGGCTACCTGCAACAGGCCGGCATCATTACGGTTCTGGACGAGACGGTATGGGATACATCTGCCATTCTTTCGGAAAGCAGTGTGGTGGGGCGCGTGCTGCACACGCTCATCGGTTATGCCGATCAGCCCACGGCCATTCAGGTCATTGCCTATGTCGCGGTGATTGCCTTCATCTGGTCCGCAGCCCGGCTCCTCGGCGATCCGACGCCGGCAAGGCCGTCTAAGGCCGTTCTCACCTGACGGATTTTTCTCCAAGCAGATAGCAACAGGCCACGGGGTCATAGCCCCGGATTTCCCGACCCGCCGCGAACTGCGCTTGCAAGGCGTTCCGGACGCGCAATCGTTCCGACAGGGCAAGGCTCGGATCGTCCTTCAGCAACTGGTCCAGGTCTCGCGGAATGGTCAGACGCTCCAGCCCCGTTGCGGACGGCGTGTCCCCCCGCGCCAAGCCATCAACATGCGCATCCTGCAAATGCCATTCCGCCAGCAGGCGGTCGGAGGGGAGGCCTGCGTTGATGCCCTGCATCGCGCCATAATAGTCAGTGTAGTAAGTCGAAGCCCGCGCCCCGAGCCGCGCCATGTTGAGATGTGCATTTGCATGGCGAAGCGGGTCGAAGGTCCAGCGCACGAGCGTGATCCCGTGGGAAAGGCACCAACTGCGCTGGAAGAACTTGAGCCGCACCGCGAGTCCCGCGCCGCGTGCCTTCGGATGTACCGCAAGCCGGTGCGAGTGCTGCACATGTGTCTCCCGCGCGGGAAAACCGAACACGTAGCCGACAAGTTCGTCTCCCGAGAAGGCCCCGGCAACAAGGCCGCCTTCACTCTGGATCACCATCATGAGATCGGCCGGATCTTCCTTGTCGCCTTCTCCCCAGACGGTGCGTTGCAGCGCCTCGGCGGCAAGAAATTCGCCGAGGCCGGAGAGCACGCGCAATGACACGTCACTCACGGACCAAAACTTTCTGCGCTCACCGTCACCTTGCCGAGGAAGTCATGGTCAAGGGTGACGCCGATCCCCGCTCCGGCTGGCACGGGCATCAAGCCATCCCGCGCTTCCAGCGGTTCATTGACGATGTCCTTGGCGAAGTAGCGGCTGGAACTGGAGGTATCGCCGGGCTTGCGGAAGTTCGGCAGCGTGGAAAGGTGGATGTTGTGCGCCCGCCCGATGCCCGACTCGAGCATGCCGCCGCACCACACGGGAAAGGTCCAGGCCGCGCACAGGTCGTGGATGCGCCGCGCCTCCTGATAGCCGCCCACCCGCCCGACCTTGATGTTGATGACGCGCGTCGCGCCACTCTGCAATGCCTTGCGCGCATCAGCAGCCGTGCGGATGCACTCATCAAGGCAGACCGCCGTGCGGAGCCGTGCTTGCAGTTCGGCGTGGTCGTGGATGTCGTCCCATGCCAGCGGCTGTTCGATGTAGTCGAGACCGAAATCGTCGAGCGCCTCCATGATGCCGGCATCCGCCAGCGTATAGGCGCTGTTCGCATCGACGGTGAGATGGGCCGCCGGAAAAGCGCCGCGGACGGCCTTCACCAACGCCACGTCATGCCCCGGCATGATCTTCAGCTTGATCCGCTTGTAGCCCTGCGCCAGGTGCGATGCCACTCGGTCCAGCGTCACGTCGAGAGGGTTGATGCCGAGTGATACGCCAACTTCAATTTCGCTCTTCGTGCCACCAAGCAGCGTCTTGAGCGGCAGCCCCAGCGATTTCGCCCACAAGTCCCAGAACGCCATCTCCACCATGGCCTTGGTCATGAAGTGACCCCGCGACGGGCTCAGCAAGGCTTCCAGTGCCGCCGGGTTTTCGAAACGTTGACCGACGATTGCGGGCAGCAGCACATCGCGGAGCAGCGCCATGCCACCCGCAAGGGTCTCGTCGAGATAATCGGGCAAAGGGTCCATCACGCCCTCGCCGTATCCCTCAATCCCGTCGGATCGCAGGATCAGCAGCGGGAACAGCTTTTCGTGCATGGTGCCCGTGGCGATGGTGAACGGCGTGAGAAGCGGCAAGCGTATCACCCGCAGTTCCGCCTGGTCGATGCGGAGGGCTGGTCTGAGCGTGGTGGGAATGACGGTGGGCATGGGCATCCGAAAGGAGGGCAAAAGGAAAATGAATGCTTATGGCCCGCGGGCGCCCATGGCAAGTTTGCGGGCGCGCCAACGCGCTTTCACGCCACGACGACCTTGGCTTCGGCAGCGGCGAGATGCGCCTGCAGCGCCTCGGGCAGCGCCTGGTCGGTGATGAGCGTCACGTTCTCTGACCACGCTCCATAGACGGCAAGTGAGATCCGGCCGATCTTGCTGCGGTCGGCAACCACGATCGTTTCCGCCGAGCGCCGCATCATCGCACCGTAGATGAGGCCGGGGCCAATTCCCGCATCGCTCGGACCTTCGGCGGTTACGCCACTCGCACCGAGGATCGCCTTGCTGGCGCGAAATTTCTGCAATGCATCGATGGTGTCCGGCCCGCTGATCAGCCCTTCGCGGCCGTCATACTGCCCCGGCAGCATCAGCACCTTGTGCAGCGGATTGGAGGCAAGGGCCGCCGCAATCGAGAAGGCATGGGTGATGATGGTGAGGTGGTTGCGCTCCGCTGCCAGCCTGCGTGCGAAGTGCAGCGTGGTGGCACCACCGCCGATCATCAGGATGTCGTTGTCTTCCACCAGTTGAACGGCACGCGATGCAATGCGCTCGCGTTCCTCCACCATCAGTTGCTCGCGCTCCGCCAGTGCAGGTTCAAGGCTCATGGGGCGCATGGCACCGCCATAGGTGCGGTTGATGAGGCCGCGCTCTTCAAGTTCGGTGAAATCGCGCCGCACCGTTTCGGTGGAGACGACCAGCCGTTCCGCCAGCTCATTGACGCGCAGGGAAGGCGCGGCCCTGAGTTCCGCCACGATCCGTGCCTGCCGTTCTGACTTCGATTGCCGCATCGTCGCGCTCCTGCCGCCACACTGCCTGACTTTGCAGCCGCTGTGACCAGCTTGCATCATCTACGTTGCAAAATAGTCATAATTTGCCCACTTGACAACGATTATATGTTGTGATTGCATCATTTGGTGACCAATCCGGGCGTTTAAATGTTGGAAGTGCAACATGTTTGACTATGGCCATTTCCGCTTCGACTCGAAGCAGGACCTGTTCGACAAGGCCATCAAGTTCTGGAATCCCGACAAGACCAGGTTCTGGCAGTCGGTGGGCGTCGACCTCGTGATCGACCGCCGCGAAGGCTATTTCCTCTACGACATGTCGGGCCGCCGCCTCATCGACCTGCACCTCAACGGCGGCACCTATAATTTCGGACACCGCCATCCTGAGCTGATTGAAACGCTGAAGGGCGCGCTGGACTATTTCGACATCGGCAACCACTGGTTCCCCTCCGTGGCCCGCGCCGCACTTTCCGAGTCACTGGTCAAGGTCTCGCCCGGCATGGCCTATGCCGTCTTTGCACCCGGCGGTGCGGAAGCCGTCGACATCGCGCTCAAGTCGGCGCGCTATGCCACCAAGCGCCGCAAGATCGTTTCCATCATCAAGGGCTATCACGGTCACGCCGGCCTTTCAGTTGCGACGGGCGATGAACGCTTCACCAAGATCTTCCTTGCCGACCGCCCGGATGAATTCATCCAGGTGCCGTTCAACGACATCGGGGCCATGGAACAGGCGCTGAAGGGCAACGACATTGCCGCCCTCATCATGGAAACCATTCCGGCCACCTACGGCTTCCCGCTGCCCAAGGATGGCTACCTCAAGGCCTGCCGCGACCTCTGCACAAAATACGGCGCCATGTATATCGCCGATGAAGTGCAGACGGGATTGATGCGCACGGGCGAAATGTGGGGCTGGCAGGCCTATGGCATCCAGCCCGACATCATGGTCACGGCCAAGGGCTTGTCCGGCGGCATCTATCCCATCAGTGCAGCACTGCTGAACGAGAAGGCCGGGGGCTGGCTGCATGAAGATGGCGCGGCCCACATTTCCACCTCGGGCGGGGCCGAACTCGGCTGCGTTGTCGCCCACAAGGTGATCGAGATGCTGCTGCGCCCCGAAGTGAAATCCAACGTGGCCACCGTCACGGAATTCATGCGCGATGGAATGGCCGAGATGATCCAGCGCCACGGTGACATCTTCACCGGCGTGCGACAGAAGGGCGTCATACTCGGACTCGAATTCGGCCACAGCGGCGAAAATGCCGTGGCCGTCTCGCGCGCGCTCTACGAACACGGCATCTGGGCGATCTTCTCCTCGCTCGACAAGAGGGTGCTGCAATGGAAGCCCGGCTTGGTGCTCACGGCCGACCTGTGCCAGGAAATCATGGATCGCTTCGATGCCGCCATGCCGCGCGCCCGCGAATTGGTCCACGCCGCGAAGAAGGTGAATTGAGATGAGCGACACCTCCGCACCCCGCCTCAAGATGCCGGACGCGACCCTCGAACAATCCCGCATGATGCTGGACAAGGCGCGCTGGGCCGCCGCCCGCATGCAGAAACTCGACCGCGCCACCGTGCTGCGGATTGCCGATGCGGTGGCCAAGGCAGGCCATGCAAAGGCGCAGGCCTATGCCGAGCAGGCCGTGCGCGAGACAGGCATGGGCGTCGTCGCTCACAAGAAGATCAAGAACGAAGCCTGCTCCACCGGGCTTGTCGATCTCTATCGTCACGAAGATTTCGTGGCGCCGCGCATTCATGCCGACCGCAAGATCGTGGAACTGCCGCGGCCCGCAGGCGTGATCTTTGCGCTCGTCCCCGTCACCAATCCGGTGGCGACCGTTTATTTCAAGACACTGCTGGCGCTGATGACGCGCAATGCCATCGTGCTCTCGCCCCATCCGCAAGCCAAGGGCGTGTGTGCCGATGCAGCGCGTACGCTGGCAGAAGCGGCAAAGGCCGCAGGCGCACCGGACGGCGTGATCCAGGTGATCGAAGCGCCCACCATTCCGCTGATCGAGCAACTGATGGGCGATGACCGTGTGGACCTTATTGTCGCCACCGGCGGCCCCGCCGTGGTGAAGGCGGCGTACCGGTCCGGAAATCCGGCGATTGGCGTCGGCCCCGGCAACGCTCCCGTCGTGGTTGACGACACGGCCGACATCAAGTTGGCGGCCAAGCGCATCGTTGCCTCCAAGAGTTTCGACAACTCCATCCTCTGTACCAATGAATCGGTGGTCCTTGCCTTCACCTCGATTGCGGATCGCCTTCTGGACGCCATGAAGGCCGAGCGCGCCCACATCTGTTCGCCCGAAGAATGCGACAAGCTGCGGGCACTGCTCTTCACCGAAACCGGCTTCAACGTCGGCATGATCGGCAAGGACGCCGAAGTGATCGCGTGCGCCGCCGGCTTCAATGCCTCCGGTGCGCGCATCCTCGTCACCCCCGTGACGATGGTGCAGCCGGAAGAAAAGCTGGTGCGTGAGAAGCTGGCACCCGTTCTCGCCTTCGCACGCGTGCAGGGCATCGACCAGGCGCTTGCCGCGGCCCGCTCCATGATGCGCAAGGCGGGTCAGGGCCACTCCGCCGCCATTCACTCCAAGAGCGAAGCCAATGTCATGGCCTTCGCCGCCGCCATTCCAGCACTGCGCGTGGCGGTGAATGCAGGATGTTCACTGGGCGCCTCAGGCTTTGACACCAATCTCGGACCGTCCATGACCATCGGCACGGGGTTCGCCGGCGGTTCATCGCTGGCGGAAAACCTGACGCCGCACCAGTTCGTGCAATTCACCCGCATCGCCTACAACAAGGAAGCGGGCGAAGTGTTCGGCAACTATGCCGGACTTGATCCGCTGCATCTGCCGAAGCGAACAGTGGCCCCGGTCTCGCTCGCCGTCGACAATGGTGACCAGGCGTTGCGCGCCGAACTCCGCAAGATCATCCTCGAAGAACTGAAGGCTGTGATGGCGGCATAATGGCAACGCTCCGCTCCCATATCTTCATTGACCAGCTGCAGCCGCAGACCATGTGTTATCTCGGCGCCTGGATCAAAGGTTCTCTGCCACGCACCAACATGGCCGCGCAGATCATTGAGGTCGCACCAGGTCTCGACATTGAGGCCCTCACCGACGTGGCCCTGAAGTCAGCGGACGTGCAGGGCGGCATCCTCGTGGTGGAGCGCCAGTTCGGCTATCTCGAATTTCACGCGCGCGATGTTGCCGCCGTGAAGGCCGCGGCCGAAGCCGTGCTGGACGCCATGGGCATGTCGCCGGACAAGGCGATGAAGCCCAAGATTCTCG
Organism: Hyphomicrobiales bacterium; assembly: GCA_016710435.1. Taxonomy (NCBI): domain Bacteria; kingdom Pseudomonadati; phylum Pseudomonadota; class Alphaproteobacteria; order Hyphomicrobiales; species Hyphomicrobiales bacterium. The sequence continues at coordinate 2,097,696 of JADJVV010000001.1, forward strand.
CCTCTAGGATCATCACCAAGATTGATCCCGGCCATGCCTTCCTCATCAACCGCAACAAGGGCGGCTCGATGATCCTGCAGGGCGAAACCCTCTTCGTGCTGGAAACCGAACCCGCCGCCTATGCCATCCTCGCCGCCAACGCCGCGGAGAAGGCGGCGAATATCAAGATCGTGGACTACCGGATGATCGGTGCGACCGGGCGGCTTTATCTGTCCGGCACGGAATCGGAAGTGCGCGCCGCCGCCACGGCGGCCGAGCAGGCGCTGGAGATGTGACATGACCAACACCGATCTCCGTCAGATGGTCCGCGATATCCTGCGCGAAGTCGTGCCGCCGAAAGGCGCGGCTTCCGCAGGTGTGGAAAGCGTTCGCATCGGCAATGATGCTGACCTCATGGCCTTCGCCCGGCGGGTGATTGCAGCCCAGGCCGCCGTGACCGCAGGCCAGCTTCGCTTCACGCTCGCCACCACGCCGGCGCTTGCCACACCACAGCCCGCAAGCCAGGCCCTGCAGGGCGTTGTCACCGAACATGTTGTGGACAAACATGCCGCCGCCGGCGTGCTCGTGCTTGCCCCCGGCGCTGTCATCACCCCGCTGGCGCGCGACCGCGCCCGCAAACTCAATCTGAGGATTGAAAGGAGACGCTAGATGCTCAAGGCAACAGTGACGGGCCGCATCTGGTCCACCAAGAAGGTTTCGGAAATGCCCGCGGGCTCCATCCTCGAGGTCGTCGTGGATGAATCAAGCTCGAAGCTTTTAGCCTTTGATCCGCTGGGTTGCGGCGAAGGCGAGAAGGTGATCGTTGCCACGGGCTCCGTGGCGGCCTCATGGTTTCCCGGAAAATCACCCCCCATCGACGCGCTGATCATCGGTTCCATCGATGACAGCGCCGCGAAGAAGTAAAACCCAATCCTGAAGGAGGATAACATGTCCAGCAACGCAATCGGAATGATCGAGACCAAGGGCTACGTCGCCGCCATGGCCGCCGCAGATGCCATGGTGAAGGCCGCCAACGTGACCATCATCGGCCGCGAGCAGGTGGGTGATGGCCTTGTCGCAGTCATCATCAACGGCGACGTCGGTGCCGTGAAGGCCGCAACCGAAGCCGGTTCCGAAGTGGCGGGCCAGGTCGGCACGCTCGTCTCCGTGCATGTCATCCCGCGTCCGCACGCCGACGTTTCCAAGCACTTCACCTCTGCCGCCAAGTAAGCGCTGCCCATGACCGCCGCACGTCCGGCGGCCAAAGGCGAGTTGCGCGTATTCCTCACCGTGGATACGCTGCAGCCGCAGTTCGCCGCCTATATGGGAACGCCCACCCGCGCGCGGGGCTATCCGCCCTATGCCGGCCAGCACGCCCTCATCATCGAGGTCGCACCTGGCCTGATGATCGAGCGCGTGATGGACCTCGCTCTCAAGGCCGATCCGGACCTTGAGCCGGGAATCCTGTTTGTCGAGCGTCAGTTCGGCATTCTGGAAATCCATGGCAAGGACAAGGAAAAACTTCTTGCCGCAGGCCGTGCCGTGCTGAAGGGCATGGGCCTCACCGAAGGCGACCAGTTGGCGCCGAAGCTGCTCTACACGGACCTGATCGAGAACATCGCCGACCAGCATGCGGTGATCATCAACCGCAACCGCCAGGCTTCCATGGTGATGCCCGGCGAAACCCTGCTGGTGGTGGAGATGGTGCCGGCGCTCTATGCCGCCATCGCCGCCAACGCCGCGGAGAAGGCCGCCCCGAAGCTGACGCTGGTGGACGTGCAGATGATCGGCGCGGCGGGCCGTCTCTACATGTCTGGCACCACGGCGGACGTCGAGAAGGGCCTTGCCGGGATCGAAGCCGTTCTGGCAGGTATTGAAGGACGGAAAAGCTGAGGGGAGAGACGGACGTGGCTGACTTTGACGCGCTGACCCATGAGCAACAATTGCCCATTCTGCTCGAACTGGCGGAAGCGGCGACCAGGCTCTACGACCTGCCATCGCCGCTCACGGTCAAGCTCCTGAACATCTCCGAGAATGCCACCTACAAGGTGGAGGCCGGTGACGGCCGCCGCTGGGCGCTCCGCATCCACCGCGACGGCTATCACTCGAAGACGGCGATTGCTTCCGAACTCGCCTGGCTCATCGACCTGCGCAACACCGGCGTCGTGACGACACCCGTGCCGGTGAAGGGCAGGGACGGCGAACTCATCCAGCTGCTCGGCCACAAGACCATGCCGCGCCCCCGCAACATCGTTCTTTCGCAGTGGGAGACGGGTGCGGAGCCGGGGATCGGCGAGGATCTGTCGAAGCCCTTCGAAGTGCTCGGCGAAGTCACGGCCCGCATGCATCTCCATACCCAGAAGTGGACGCGCCCGCCGTGGTTCACGCGCTTCACCTGGGATTTCGAGACGAGCCTCGGCGAGAACAAGCCCCATTGGGGCCGTTGGCGCGATGGCATGGGCGTGGATACGGAACGCGCCAAGCTGTTTGGCCGAACGGTCGATCTCATCGGAAAGCGCCTCGCGGCCTACGGCAAAGGACAGGAGCGCTTCGGCCTCATTCACTGCGACCTGCGCCTTGCCAATCTCCTCATCGATGGTGATGCCGTGAAGGTCATCGACTTTGATGACTGCGGTTTCGGCTGGTACATGTACGATGCCGCAACGCCCGTCTCGTTCTACGAGCACGAGCCACAGGTGCCGGGCCTGATCGAGAGCTGGAAGACAGGCTACCGCCGCGTCATCAACCTGTCGAAGGAAGATGAAGCGGAAATTCCCACCTTCGTGATGCTGCGGCGCCTGCTGCTGGTGGCCTGGATCGGTTCGCACCACGAAACCGACCTCGCGAAATCCATGGGCCTGCCCTATACGGAGGGCACACTGGGCCTATGCGAAAACTATCTCCGCACCGTCTCCTGAGCGTGCCTGCGGCAATCTTGGACGCGACACCGCCGGCGAATGGTTTTACCTTTTGGCCACAACAGGTGAAACCATGACCCAGCCATCCGCCCATCCCGACGACCCCCACTATCTCATGCGCAGCGGCTGGCTCCGCGCCGCCGTGCTGGGCGCCAACGATGGCATCGTCTCCACATCGTCGCTGGTCGTGGGCGTTGCCGCCGCTGATCCCAATCCCACGGCGGTGCTCATTGCAGGCGTTGCCGGATTGGCGGCCGGTGCCATGTCCATGGCTGCGGGCGAATATGTCTCTGTCTCCTCGCAATCCGATATCGAGAAGGCTGATATTGCCCGCGAGATGCAGGCCCTGGAGGATTCACCGGAAGAGGAGCTGGAAGAACTGGCGGCCATCTACCGCGAACGCGGTCTCAGCGATAAAACCGCACTCCTCGTCGCCCGCGAACTTCACGAGAAGGATGCGCTCGCGGCCCATGTGCGGGACGAACTGGGCCTTTCGGAAGTGCATGTCGCAAATCCCTTGCAGGCAGCGCTGGCCTCCGGCGTCACCTTCAGCATTGCCGCCGCCATTCCCGTGCTGGCCGCGATCTTCGCGCCTGCCGCAACGATCATCCCCGTTGTGCTGGTCGTGTCCGTCATCACCCTTGCGATCCTCGGTGCGTTGGGTGCGAAGGCCGGTGCGGCACCCATGGCTCCCGCCGTGATGCGGGTGGTGTTGTGGGGCGTCTTCGCCATGGCCGTCACGGCAGGTGTCGGCAAGCTGTTCGGTATCGCCGTCTAGCTCTCAAGGAAGGCACACACCGCCTCGCGGAATCGCGGCCATGCCTCGTCCTTCTCCAGGATGAGATGGTTCTTGCCTTCAAGACCGACGAATGACGAGTTGGGAATACGGGCCGCAATCCGGCGGCCCTCCTCGAACGGCTGCATGGCATCCTCCCGGCAATGCAGCACAAGCGTGGGCGCCTTCACCTGCTCCAGCAGGTGCGTGACATCCAGCATGTCCGACACGCTGCGGATGCGCACGGCATTGGCAGGCGACGTGGTGATCCGTTGCAGATTGTTGAACCAGTCCACCTGCTCGGCACTTCCGCCCGGAACGAAGTTGGACGTGAAGACCTGGCGGAATGCCGGGTTCTCCTGTCCCCATCCCGCGCGCATCAGCGTCAGCATGGCATCGATGAGTTCATTGTCCTGAGGCGAACCGCGTAGCCTGCGGCCCAGCGCAAAGCCACCATAGAGCACAAGCTTCTTTACCCGTTCGGGATGCTTGACCGCATAGGCGATGCTGACGGCGCATCCTTGCGAGGCACCGAACAGCGAGAAGGTCTCCAGCCCCGCAGCATCCACGACGGACTCGAGATCGCGTACGAAGGCATCGAATGAAATCTCGTCCACGTCCCAATCCGACAGCCCGTTGCCGCGCGCGTCGTAGCGCGTGAGCTGCCACTTGCTCGCCATCCACTTCAGGAGATGACTCCACACCGGGCCATCCCAATCATGTTCAAGATGGTTCAGCCAATTGCCGGCTTTCACCAGCGGTTCGCCATCGCCAACGGTGGAATAGGCGATGCGGACATTGTCCGGAGTTTCACAAAACCGTATCTCTTGTGTGCTCGCAGGACGGATGACCGCTGGTGCGCTCCCTTCCGAAGGTGACAAGTTTTCACCATTCGCAGGCGCGGCGTCGCCGACAAAACGGTAGCCCCGGCGCGGAACGGTCTTGATCATCGTCTGGCTCTGGCCGGAGTCACCAAGCGCCGCGCGGGCTGCATTGATTCGGCTGGTCAGCGTCGAGAGTGACACGACACGTCCCTGCCACACGGCATCGAAGATCTGCTCCTGGCTCACCACGCGGTCCTGGTTGTTCACAAGAAAGGCGATGAGATCAAGGACTTGCGGTTCCACTGGCACGGCAGACCCGTCCCGCCGCAACTCGCGGCGTTCCATATCAAGTTCAAATGTGGAGAAGCGGAACGACACAAGTTGCCTCTGTGATGGAGCCCCGCAGCCGCCTTATGGAGCGAATCTGGCCGCAATCTCAAGGCAAAATCAAGACAGCCTCAAAGTCTCGGCCCCGCGAAGCACCTAGACGACGCGCCATGAACTGCACGCCCCGGCCCGCACTGTCAGCATACCCTGCAGTTCTGACGCTGATCACGCGGGCCCTATCTGGAGACTGAAATGAAGTATGTTCTTATTTCTCTTGCGGCCCTCACGCTGTCGGCCAATCTCGCCGCCGCATCAACGTCCTACGGTGAAAGCGCCCGCGCCTCGGGTTATGATTGCGCCCGCTTCCAGTCGGCATCCGAAATCCAGCTGACGCCCGGCGCCATGGAGGTCTGCCATGACCGCTATGTGCAGCTGCGGATGCTCCACGAGAACAACGACAAGGGCAACAACAACCGCAGCCGCAGCTAAGCGGCCACGGTGAAACGACGTTGGCCTTGATGCCCCCCGTCGGGCCAACGGATTTGCGGCCCGGATTGAACTCCGGGCCGTTTTTCGTCGCGTGTCAGGCCTGCGCCAGTGCGTCGAGGCTTTCCGGCAGGATCTGTCCGCCATCGACGATGATCGTCTGCCCCGTGACGTAGCCTGCTTCCTTCGATGCGAAATAAAGTGCGGCGTGGCCGATGTCGTCCACCGTGCCGAGCTTCTTCAGCGGAATCGAGTTTGCCATGGACTGCTGATAGGCCTCGCCCATCTCGATCAGGCCTTCCGTCAGGATGTTGCCCGGCATGACGGCGTTCACGGTGATTCCGTATTTCGCCAGTTCGATGCAGGCCGTGCGCATGAAGCCCAATTGCCCTGCCTTGGTGGACCCGTAGTGTGTCCACCCCGGAAAACCGGTGACAGGGCCCGTGATCGATGAGGTGAGCACGATGCGCCCCTGATCGGATGTCTTCAGGAATGGAACAGCGGCCTGCACCGAAAGGAAGGTTCCCTTGAGATTGGTGTTCTGCACCTCGTCCCATTGGGCTTCGGTCATTTCTTCCAGCCGCGCGGGAGGAAAGATGCCGGCATTGGCGCACAACACGTCAAGGCCGCCATTGCGTTTGGCAACGTCCGCCAGGGCCTTTGCAATCGATGCCTTGCTGGTGACATCGCCTGCGATGCCGAATGCGCCGTGTCCGATCTCGCGTGCCGCAGACTCGGCTGCCTCGGCATGGCGCGCAATGATGCCCACCTTCGCACCCGCCTGCGCGAACACGCGCGCAATGCCCTTGCCGATGCCTTTCGATCCGCCCGTCACCGCAACGGACCGCCCCTTCAATGATTGAGTCATACCTCTCTCCAAATGAAAGAGGGCAGCGAAAATCCGCTGCCCTCAGGATTGTTCAGACGGTCACAAGGCCATCAACCTTCGTTGATCATGTGTCCGATGTTGCGATAGGCCTCGGGCTTCGCCGCCTTGAGGTAGAAGCCCCACAGCAGGCCGATGATGATCACCGCCGCACCGACCCACAGCAGCCACGACTGGCCACCGAGACCGGCAAGGTTGCTGATCAGCGTGTAGACGAGGACCAGCTGCACGAGGAAGGAGAACAGCGGCGCGATCGTTGTGGTGAACACATTGCCGCCTCCGTTCTTGCGGAACCAGTTCCAGATGGCCAGCGAGACGACAGCCTGGATCACCAGCAGCAATCCGGTGCCGAGCACGGCGTAGAGCGTGTAGACGCCGAGATAGGCTTGCGCATTGGCGTCGCCCCAGCCGTTGAACAGGCCGAACAGCAGCACCCAGACCGCGGCGAGAATCGACTGCACCACCGAAGCCTTGTGCGGGCTCTTGTGATGGTCATGGGTTTCCGCAACCGCCGCAGGCAGGATGCCTTCACGGCCAAGCGAATACATGTAGCGCGCCGCCGTGTTGTGGAAGGCCATGGAACAGGCAAAGGAACTCGTCAGGATGAGGACGAACATCAGTTCCTTGGCCCAGGTGCCCACGAAGGTCTCGAGCGGCGTGAGATAGAAGTTGCCGGAATCGGCCACGGCCTTTGCCAGCATGTCGCCTTCGGTCGGATAGGCCGAAACGGCGCACCAGCTCACGAAGGTATAGAAGATGCCGAGGCCGATCACCGAGATGATGAGCGAGCGCGGGATGTTGCGCTTGGGATCACGGCTTTCTTCTGCGTAGTTGGGGGCCATTTCGAAGCCGACCCAGCTCCAGAAGGCCATGAAGATGCCGATCGCCGCCGCACCGGCGCCGATGGCAACCTCACCCACCTTCTGTTCGGCGACGGGCGTGTAGACCTTGAACACGTTCAGCGACTCGAGCGAGAAGTTCGTGCCCGAATCCGCCGAGATCACGCCGATCGCGAAGATCAGCAGGATCAGCACTTCAAGAATGAGGGCGACGCCGAGCACGGCGACGGAGATCTTCACTTCGAAGTAGCTGAGGATGCCCGTGAGGATGAGACAGAACATCGCCAGATAAGCCCAGCCGACATCGATGCCGAAATGGGTGTTGAGCCAGGAATTGGCGAAGAAGGCGAAGAGGCCGGTGAGTGAGGCCTCGAACACCGAATAGCAGACGAGCGACGCGAAACCGGCTGACATGCCGAGTTCGCGGCCAAGGCCCTGCGCGATGAACGAATAAAATCCGCCCACGGACGAAACGCGGCTGGCCATGGCGGCATAGCCGATCGAGAAAATGGTCAGCACGATTGTCGCCAGCAGGAAGGCGGCAGGCGTGTAAGTGCCGACACCAAAGCCCGCGGCGAAGGGCACGTTGCCCAGCATGGCGGATTCAGGCGCTGCACCGGTGACGGTGAGAAACAGCACGCCGATGAGACCGACGGCTTTGGATTGGAGTTTCTTGACGTTCGCACTACCGGAAATGTCGATAGTGTTCGGCGCCAGTTTCGATTGGGCCATTGTGGCGTTCCCTCTGTTGCATTCCCCGCCGTCCATGGCCTTCCTCTCGCGGGAAGGTCCAACCGGCCGGTCGTGCAATACTAAAGGCGAATTTCAGCGGCTTGCCAAGGGGACGAAGGCGCGGAATTCATGAGAAGACATCACATGACAATAGATCATGTTGATGATCTCCAGTTCCTTGCGGTGCAGGTCGTCGGTTGCCGCAGCGCAACAGTCTTCCAGCACGATTACCTGATAGCTTTCGTCTGCCAGGCTGCGCACAGTGGAGGAGACACACTGGTCGGTAAAAATGCCCACGCAGATCACCGTCTTGATGCCGAGATTGTGCAGGATCAGGCGGAGGTTCGTGCCCGTCAGCGCCGAGTCGGTTGTCTTGGTGACGACAATTTCATCACCAACTGCTTGAAGTTGCGGCACGATCTGGGAAGCGTGTTCGTTCTTTGGCAGCAGCAGGTTGTTCCATCCCGGCATCTTCTGCGACAGCGAACGGTCCCGGCCATCACCTGTGTGGCAGGCAATGCGCGCGAACAGGCATTCGATTCCGGCGGCGCGGCACAACTTCAACATTTCTTCCGTGCGTGGAATGACCGACTTATGCATGCGCGCGTGAAACGGTGTCCACAGATCGAATCGCTTCTGTTCCTCGGCGCTCAGGCTGTCGCGTGCCGGACGCTCGACGTAGGTGTTCTGCACATCGATCACGAGCAAGGCAGTTTCGGCAGGCTTGATCACCGGATCATCAGGTTCCGGCGCGCCGAGATAGTAAAGGGAGCGGAAATCGGTCTTCCAGGTCATGCGTCAGTACCGCTTGGTGAAGAGGCCACGCTGTTCGTAAACATCGGCGGCTTCGTCGATGAAGGCGGCGATGCGTTCCGCCTTGTAGGTCTCGCGCATGAGGTGCGCCATGTCGGTGAGATCTGCTTTCGATTTGGCGCGTCCCGGCCGCAGCAGTTCGTAAGCCCGCATGACCACGTCTTGCGGCACGGAGACAAGGTCGGCCGCGCGCAGGAAATTGTCCGCCAGGCGCGGACGGCCCGCCGCGCGGGCAATGTCGGCCTGCGCCTCCAGTGCCGTGGGCGTGATGCGCAGGTCTTCGATGGTAATGCTGCCGTCCAGAACGGCATCAAGCGTGATGTCTGAAAGAGGTTTGCCGCGCGCGCCCCGGACCTTTTCCGGATGTGTTTCGGCAATGGGATAGTCTCGCACGCGGAACGTCATGTCGCTCCTCCCTTGAAGGTGATGGCCACGTCGACGGGTGTTGCACCTTCGGAGGTCATTTCCGTTTCGATGGCGTAGATCATGGCGACACGCGCGTGATAGCGCGAGCCCATGGCCTCGCCGCGCGTGGGCACCACAACGGGTTCCGGCATTTCGCCGAGCGCATAAGCGGCCGCGTTTGCACCAAGCCCGCGATAATGCTCCAGCCGCGTGATCGGCGCATTGGAGAAGAGTTCGAGATTGTGATGGGGCAGGCGGTCCCGCTGGTGAATGACCGTGGTGCCCTTCGCCTGGATGCCGATGCCCACGCCCGATCCCGCCAGCCGCGCCGCCGAAAGGCCGAGGAAAGATGTATCCGCCGTGTGCCGGAAGCGCACGATGCGCGGTGTCAGTCCGCGTGCCGCAATGGCTTCCATCATCGCGGCGAGCACATCGGAAAGCCGGTGATTGGCCGTGGTCTGGAACAGCTTCACCCCGAAGGCAGGCGAAATGCCGATCACCACTTCCGTGGGATCAGTGCCCGGATGCGCTTCGCCGCCGTCGCGATAATCAATGTGCCGCGCCTCGTCTTTCTGGTGTTGGGATTCGCGTCGCAACACCTCCTTCTGGTCCAGCACGTCGCGGATGCCGATGATCTCGCTCCGCCGCTCGGCGCTGAGACGGTAGCCGGAGCCCGGCCCCTGATAGTCATTGGGATCATTGATGGCTGAGACGACGCGCCCCTCGCGCACCATGGCGGAGGTTTGCAGGTAGTCGCCGGACACCCGCAGCTTCACCACATTCAGCAGGTTCTCCGCCTCCTCGCGGAAGCCGCGCCTGGCCAGCGCCGTGATCACGTCGATTACCGTGATGCCTCGCGCCTTGATCGCCTCGCTGATGACGGCCACGTCGCGCGGCATGAAACTGCGCGTGTCGTCCGAGCCGGAGGCCACAAGCACGCTGTCCTTCATGGCCTGCGTGGCCGTGGCGAGCCCCAGTTCCTCATAGACGGCGGACAGCGCCTCGATGCCGCGCCGGCGCACGTCCAGCGCCTTGCCCTCCGGCACCGGTGTCAATCCGCCATCCGCTTCAAAATCACGCTGCAACACAAGATAATCTTCCAACTCCTCGCCATTCATCAGCGAGGGGTTGAAGGAATTGTCATATTTCAGGATGGAGCCGAAACCGGAGCAGATGAGGTCGGACCCCGCGATGAGATAGGGCATGATCTTGGCACCCACACGGATTTCGGATTCCGTGGCGCGGGCGTCATTGCCCGAGGCGCATTCGAGATCGAGCCACACCGCCAGGAGGTTTTCCGCCATCAGTTCGCGCATGCCGCCTGGCACTGTGGCCGTCACGGGAGCACCATCGATGCCGCCGTTCTGCGTTCCCTGCACGCCCATGCCGCGTTGCAGGCAGAGGCAGCGCGCTTCCAGATAAAGAAGCGACTTGGACTCGTGGAAGCCCATCAGCAGTTCAGAGCCGGCACCACTGGTGCAACGCATCTTGATGCCGCGCGAGGCATAGGCCGCGGCGAGGAAGGCTTTCGACCAGGGCGTGTCGTCGCCATCCACGAAGGTCTTCTCGGTGCCATAGACGGACACCGTCTCGGCATAGGAGGTGAAACCCGCCATGCCGATCTGCAATTCTTCCGCTTCCTCGCTGGAACATTGGAATAGCGTGCCCCAGCGCCCGACGGCAGCGCCGACGGCACAGGCCACGGCGTTGGACCACGCATTGCGCGCCACCCGCATGGTCGTCTCGACCTCATCGAAGCCCAGTGCCACGGCGGTCGCCGCATCGGCCGCCAATTGCAGCGGATCATCCTTTGCATTCGTCACGTGGCCCTGGTTGCCCGGCGTCTTGCGGGCGCGCATCTTGGAATAGGCGAAGGCGATTTCCAGTGCGTTGAGGCGCGACACCACGTCGGCGAGTTTTGCAGGCGTCAGACCGTGGGCGATGCGCACCAGCTTTTCACGCGGCACATGCATGTCCACCAGCATGCTGGCGATCTGGGCGGAATCCATGGCCATCGCTTCCGCTGCAACGGCAGGATCGAGATGGTAGGTCGCGATGAAGCGGTCGATCATGTCGAAGTCGCTTTCCAGCACACCATCCATGCTGATCACGCGGCCGCCTTCCGTCCCGATCCCGGGCTTGGGATCAGCCGGGCTGGAGAAAGCTGAAAAGCCGTGCCGCCAGTCTTCGGCGGCAAACTTGTCGAGGCGGAGGGGGCGCTCGTCCCAGGTGTCAAAGCGCTTCCAGCGGTTGGGCGTCTCTGTCATGGGGCGGGACGCTATTCACAAAACGCGTGGCTTGCAATCCTGCACCGATGTGATTTTGTGGTGCGCATGTCCGACACCGCACACCTCTGGTCCCGCGCACCCCACAGGCTGGGTGAAAGCATCATCTGGCATGCGGCGCGGCGCTGCTATCTCTGGGTCGACCTTCTCGACCCCGCCTTGTTCACGCACGACCCCGTGACGGGGACGACGCGGCAGCACGCCATTCCCCTGCCGCCGCCCATCGGTTCGATTGCCGCCACGACAAATGACGACGTGGTGATGCTGGCCCATCGCGGGGGGCTGTCCCTGCTTGACTTGCGCGACATGTCACTGACGCCCTATTGCGATCCGGAGGGCGGACGCGACGCCATCATCTACAACGACATCAAGGTGGACCGCTGGGGCAGGGTGTGGGTCGGCACGTCGCACGCCCGCGAACTGGAACCGCGCGGCGCCCTGTGGTGCGTGGAATCCGCAACGCGCTTCGCGCTCGCCGACGCAGGCTTCGCCATCGCCAACGGCCCCGCCTTCTCCCGCGACGGCGGCACACTCTATTTCAACGACAGCCTCGGCCGCACGACATTCGCCTATGACATCGCACCCGGACACCTCGCAGCCCGCAACAGGCGCGTTCTGGTGCATCACGGCGAAGGCGACGGCTTGCCGGATGGCGTGGTGGTGGATGCCAACGATGATGTGTGGACCGCCCAATGGGCCGGCAGCGCCATTCTGAAATTCAATCGCGAGGGACGCCTGCTGCAACGCATTGCCGTTCCATCCGTGCATGTGACGACGTTGTGTTTTGGCGGCGAAAGTCTCCGCGACATCCGCATCACCACCGCAACCGATGGCGCAACGCCCGGGCAATTGCAGGCCATGCCGTTGAGTGGCAGCCTCTTCGCGCTCGACAGCACCTGTTCCGGCCTGCCCGAACCCCTGTTCAGGCTGTAGCCGGTGGTGAGGCTTCTCGTCATCGTGACGCCGGGCTTCAATCTCTCGGCCACCATGGCCTTCATTGATCCCTTCCGGGCCGTCAACTACCTCGAGGGCGCACAGCGCTTTCGCTGGATCCTGGCCGCCACAGGCAAGACATGCCTCGCCAGCAATGGTGTGAGCGTCGACACAGCAGAACTGGAGGCATGCACCGGCGACACATTTGACATTGTCGTTGTGTCGTCCAGCTGGACTCCCGAAAACGCCGCCACGCCGCCGTTGTTGACGGCACTCCGCAAGTGGGCGCGTCAGGGCAGCGTCATGGGAGCGCTCGATACGGGCGCGTTCATCCTGGCAGACGCGGGGTTGCTCAAGGGGCGCGCCGCGACCGTGCACTACGAACACATCGATGCGCTGAAGGAACTGCATCCCGGGATTGATGTCACGGAAGACATCTTCGTGCAGGACGAGAAGGGTTTCAGCTGTTGCGGCGGAATGGCGAGCGCTGACGTGGCCCTGCACCTCATTGCCGCACATCTCGGAGAAGCGGTGGCGAGCGCTGCGGCCCGCTATGTCTTCCAGCCTTCGCTTCGCCCTGGCAACACCTCGCAGAATCCAACCGGGTCGGACCCGATGGGACGGAACGTGCCCGATAGCGTGAAGCGCGCCATCAGGATCATGGAAGCAAATCTGGAAGAAGCAGTCTCCGTGGCGGAGATCTGCGCCCAGATGAAAATGTCGCAACGCCAGCTCGACCGGTTGTTCCAGCGCTACGTCGGCCGCTCACCGGTGATCTACTACCGCGATATCCGGCTGGACAGGGCGCGGGGGTTGGTGACGCAGACTGACATGCGGTTGGCGGAGGTCGCCCTTGCCTCCGGCTTTGCAAGCCCCGTCCATTTCAGCCGGGCCTACCGCGACCGTTTTGGCGTACCGCCGCGCAAGGACCGGATAGAGGGCCGCATACCCTTCGAATACCGCGCCTGGCCCATGTACCGGGGCGTACGGCCGTGAGCCAACATGTCCAAAAACATCAAGTCAGTGGCGAATTGCGCGCAGGAAAGGATCTGGAATGCCGCGAGACTGCGCCAGCGGCGGCGCCATGGGCACCATGTCCGCAGAAGGTGCATCATGACGAATTACCCGTCTCCCGAGGAATTTGCGGCCATCTGGTCAGGCTATTCTTCCAATCCGTCCCGTTCGCTGTCGCTCAAGGCGGAGAGCTACGTTGATCCCCGGTGGCACAAGGTTGACGTTGATCACATCATGGCCCGCACGTGGCAGTGGGTCTGTCACGTGGAGAAACTCCGTGATGCCGGTTCATATGTCACAGCCGACATCGGCGGCCGGCCGGTCGCGGTGGTGCGCGACAAGGACGGAACGCTGAGGGCCTTCTACAATGTCTGCAAGCACCGGGCCCACCACGTACTCTCGGGAGAGGGCAAGGCCTCAAGGATCATGTGCCCCTATCACGCATGGACCTATCGGCTCGACGGGCAATTGGTGCGCGCCCCACACACCGAGCCTCTGGAAGGCTTTGACGTGAAGGAGATCTGCCTCGATCAGGTGCAGGTCGAAGAGTTCTGCGGCTTTGTTTACGTGAACCTCGATTCCGCCGCGCCATCGCTCAAGTCGCAGACGGGCGATCTCGAAACGGAGATCAGGCATTGGGCTCCCGACATCGACCAACTCACCTTCGGCCACCGGCTGACTTACGACATCAAGTCGAACTGGAAGAACGTCGTCGACAATTTCCTGGAGTGTTACCATTGCCCGACGGCCCACAAGGATTTCTGCACGCTTGTGGACATGGACACGTACAAGGTGACGACCCATGGCATCTATTCCAGCCACATGGCCGAGGCAGGAAAGACGGCCAATTCAGCCTATGACACGTCGAACGCCAAGGTGCGCACCCACGCCGTGTGGTGGCTGTGGCCCAACACATGCCTGATGCGTTATCCCGGACGCTCCTCGATGATCGTGCTCAACATCATTCCCGCAGGTCCCGACCGCACCTTGGAGACCTATGATTTCTACCTCGAAACCCCCGAGCCCGACGAAGCGGAACTGCAGTCCATCAAGTATCTTGACGAGGTGCTGCAGGCCGAAGACATTTCAATTGTCGAAAGCGTACAGCGGGGAATGAATACGCCGGCCTTCACCCAGGGCCGCATCGTCAACGATCCGGCAGGCTCTGGAAAGTCCGAGCATGCCGTGCACCACTTCCACGGCCTCGTGCTCGACGCCTATGCCCGCGCGGCAGGCTGACCGGCATCGGCACCCAATCAATGAGAGGCGTCAATGAGTGAAAATGAAAAGGTGGCGGTACTGGGCGCAGGCGTGATCGGCGCCAGTTGGGCATCGCTCTTCCTGGCATCCGGCCGCAGCGTCGCTGTCTATGATCCGGCGCCGAATGCGGAGGCCTTCGTTCGCGGCTACGTCGCAACGGCCTGGCCGGTGTTGCAGGAACTCGGTCTTGTCAAAGTGCCTGAAGTGCCCCCGTTGACCTTTCATGCCTCGCCTGCGGAGGCGGTGCGCGGCGCTGTCTTCGTGCAGGAAAGCGTGCCGGAAAAGATCGAGTTGAAGCACGCACTCTACCGCGACATCGAGGACGCCCTGTCACCCGATGCCGTGGTGTCCTCCTCCGCCTCCGGTCTCACGATGACCGAGATGCAGGGGGGCTGGAAGAATCCGGCGCGCTTCGTGCTGGGTCATCCGTTCAATCCGCCCCATCTGGTGCCGCTGGTGGAAGTCATGGGCAACGATCGTACCGCACCGGGCGTCGTCGAACGCGCCGAAGCATTCTATGCCGCGATCGGCAAGGTGACGATCCGCGTCCGCCGCGAGATTCCCGGCCATGTCGCCAACCGCCTGCAGGCCGCCCTGTGGCGGGAGGCGATCCATCTCGTACAGACCGGTGTTGCGACGGTGGAAGATGTCGATACATCCATCTGGGCCGGGCCGGGATTGCGTTGGGCCGCCATGGGTCCCAACCTCCTGTTCCATCTCGCCGCCGGTGAAGGTGGGCTTGGCGCCTACTGCGAACGCTACGGCCCCAGCTTCAACCGCTGGTGGGATGATCTCGGACAGATTCATTTCGACCCCGGCATCATCAAGATGCTGGTGGCTGGCGTGCAGGAGGAAGCCAAGGGTCAGACCCAGGAGGCCCTGTCGCGGCAGCGCGATGCTCTGGTGGTGGCCCTGTTGAAGGCCGTGGCCCCGCTGCGCAGCCCGTGAACGGAGAGTGAAAGCGTCAGGCCTTCCCCAGCCGCGCGATAGCCGCCTCGCTGATCCGCTTGCCGCTGAACGGCATGACGGCCGAGAGATAGTCGAACAGCGGTGAGGCGCGTCCACTGGCGGTCACAAGACCGCGGGGGCCGGTGAGTGCTGACAGCGTGAGGGAGGAAAGTCCCGCCTGCGCCGCCGAAAGGATGACGGCCTTGTTCCACGTCACAGCAAAGGCCGCGAACTGGCGTGGGTCGTTGGGCGCGAGGCACATGCGCCTGGTGAGCGGATTGGATGCAAGGCTTGCACCATAGGGATTGAGACGCGCCCCGATGCTGCTCGGCCCCAGGTGATAGGGCGTCTTGCCGATGAATGATCGCCCCGACGCAAAGACATGCGGCAGCGCTTCCAGCGTCTGCATCACGGCCTCGTCGCTGGCGTCATGCACGATGGGGCAGATGGCATGGGTGATGAAATCGAACGCACCCGCCGGTGGCCGCTTGCGGTTCAACTCGGTGAAGAATGAGATCATGCCACCGCCGACTTCGGCCTGCGGAAAATGTTGCCGCGCCGCCGCCGCCATCTCCTCATAGGTCGGTCCCCATGGCCGCTTGTCTGTGGGCTGGAAAGATTTCAGGTCATGTGCGTGAGTGACCACCACGCGCTTCGGCTCAAGCCCGGCGCGCTCAACGGCAGCGGCCATCCCGGCCATTTCCTCACTTGCGGCAGCACGGGCCGGCAACACGATCTCCAGCGTGACGGGCACGCCGCTGGCTTCGGCCAATCGCCCGTAGGCGATGCAGGTGGAATTCAATTCGCCACCGCTGCCATTGAGGCCGCCGATGGTGAAGGTGAGATGCCGGGGCGCAAGGCGCTTGAGGAGTTTGACCTGCCGCAGGCTCGCCTCCACCTCGTCCGGCCCGATGGCGATGCCGATCTCGGGCACCTTCACCATCGCAGCGGCCTGCTTTGCGGCCTTCACTCCGCTGCGCTTGCTGCTGCCCTTCAAGGTCAGCGTGACCGATTGTTCAAATGTCTCGCCCGCCTTCAGTACATAGGGCCAGGGATCGAACAGCGAGCGGACATAGGTTTTGTAGGACGCATCGGTCCAGTTGCGCTGGTCCTCCATTTCGAACATCTGCCCCTCCATCCGTACATGCGCCTTGAGGCCGGGTGCTGGTGAATGTTCGAGTGCGCGAATGTCGAAGAAGGGTTGCGCCGGGCTGATGACCTTGGGGAATCGCGCGCGTTCAACCGATCCATCCGTATGCGTGACCGTGACGGGCCGTCCCGCAACGCCATTGATGGCATGCAACACCACGAAGCCTGTGCGGTTGGTCCGGATGTCGCCATCCGGTGTCGCCCGCGCATGGAATGAAACCGCTTGGGGCGAGATGTGGATCACCGCCTGCATCGTGAGCCGCGCCCCGCCCGTTTCCGTGACGGAAGTATAGCGTACCTCCGTGCCACCCTTTCTGCGCAGGGTCTTCAGGCCCGTGATTTTGGCAGGGCAGGTACCCCAGTTGGCATCCCGCACGAGATAGGAAATGCCGCGCAGAACCTCGACTCCGTCCAGGAAGATCGACCCGAGATTGCCGGACATGAACTGGACCCGCAGCTTTCCCACGCGCAGCGAGGTGAAGGTGGATTTGGGGGTTTTGCGCTGGGCTGCGGGGCTTTTCATGGGCCGCAGGATAATCACCGATTGCCCCACCGGGCAAGAATACAGTTGTAGCGTGATTGACTCATCATACCAGATGTGAAAGACATGCGCTCTACGGAGGTGTCATGACCAAGATCGCGCTGTTCGGAGCTGGTGGCAAAATGGGGATGCGCCTTGGCGCCAACCTCAAGAATTCACGCTACACTGTGTCCCCCGTGGAGGTGAGTGACGCCGGGAAGGCCCGCCTCCGCGATGAACTGGGCTGGCAGGCCGACAGCACCGAGCATGCACTCGATGGCGCGGAAATCGTGGTCCTCGCGGTGCCGGACACGGCCATTGGCAAGGTCGCTCATTCCATCGTCGACAAGCTGAAGCCCGGTACAATGGTGATCGTGCTGGACGCGGCCGCCCCCTACGCGGGCCATCTGCCCGACCGCAAGGACATCACCTACTTCGTCACCCATCCCTGCCATCCACCCATCTTCAACGATGAAACCGACATGAAGGCGAAGCTGGACCGCTTCGGCGGAATCGCCGCTAAGCAGGCCATCGTCTGCTGCCTGATGCAGGGTCCGGACAGCGACTATGCCGTGGGCGAAGAGGTGGCGAAGACCATCTGGTCCCCCGTCATGCGCTCGCACCGCCTGACCGTGGAGCAGCTTGCCTTGCTCGAGCCCGGCCTCGCCGAAACCGTTGCCGCGTCATTGCTCGACGTCATGCGCGAAGCGATGGATGAAGTGGTGCGCCGCGGCGTTCCCGCCGATGCGGCCCGCGATTTCCTCCTCGGCCATCTCAACATCCTCGGCGCCGTCATTTTCAAGGAACAGCCCGGCGTCTTCTCAGATGCCTGCAACAAGGCCATTCAGTTCGGCAAACCCGTTCTGATGCGCGACGACTGGAAGCGCGTCTTCGAGCCCGAAGAAATCGCCGCATCCATCAAGCGCATCACCTGATTTCATCACAAAGGGAGGAAAAACCATGATGAAGCTCACCCGCCGCGTTGCCGTTGCCGCCATGTTTGGCGTCATGGCTCTGGCACCCATCGCAACCGCGCAGGCCGCCGACCTGATCGCCATCATCACGCCCTCGCCGGATAATCCGTTCTTCAAGGCGGAAGCCGATGGTGCTGACTCCAAGGCCAAGGAGCTGGGCTACGAGACGCTCATGGCCTCGCATGACGATGATGCCAACAAGCAGTCCGAACTGATCGATACCGCGATTGCCCGGGGTGCCAAGGCGATCATCCTCGACAACGCCGGCGCCGACGCCACGGTTGCTGCCGTGCAGAAGGCCAAGGACGCCGGCATCCCGTCCTTCCTGATCGACCGTGAAATCAACGCCACTGGCGTTGCCGCGGCGCAGATCGTGTCCAACAACTATCAGGGCGCGCAACTTGGCGCTCAGGAGTTCGTGAAGCTGATGGGCGAAAAGGGCACCTTCGTCGAACTCGTGGGCAAGGAATCCGACACCAATGCCGGCATCCGCTCCAAGGGCTATCATGACGTGATCGACGCCTATCCTGATCTCAAGATGGTGGCGCAGCAGTCCGCCAACTGGAGCCAGAAGGAAGCCTTCGACAAGATGGAAACCATCCTCCAGGCCAACCCCGACATCAAGGGCGTGATCTCAGGCAACGACACGATGGCCATGGGTGCCATTGCAGCGCTGCAGGCAGCAGGCAAGAAAGACGTGATCGTCGTGGGCTTCGACGGCTCCAACGACGTGCGTGACTCGATCATTGCCGGCGGCATCAAGGCCACCGTGCTGCAGCCCGCCTTCTTCTCGGCCCAGCTGGCCGTGCAGCAGGCTGATGACGCCATCAAGAACAAGAAGATGCCGGAGCAGGAAAAGCAGTTGCTGGACTGCGTCCTCATCAACGGCGACAATGCGGCCAAGCTCGAGACCTTCGCGCTGAAGCCCTGATCGCCACAGCATCCAGATGGGCGGGGCCAGGTCTCCTGGCTCCGCCACTTTTTCCTGCAAGGCTGCATGTGATGATGATGGTGACGATGACGAGACCCCTTGCCGTGCTTCTGGCCTGCCTTGTCCTCGCCGGATGCAAGTTCGTGCCGACGGCCGAAAAGCACAAGCAGGCATCCAACAATTCCGCTGAAGCATCCGACAAGGGCTTTGACAGCAAGGTGGCAGGGATGTGGGAGACGAAAGTCCTGCCCTATGCCAAGGCGAAAGCCGGAAACTTCGCCGATGTGACCGCCGCGATCACGGCCAACGCCGATGCCGCCGGGGCAAAGTACGGATTCAGGGAGAAAGGCGGCAGCGCCCCCTGGACTCTCCTCAGCACCATCAGCGGCAAGATCGTTGCGGCCAACACGCAATCGCGCGCCGCCCTGATTGACGTGGACACCAATGGTGACGGTTCAGCCGACGCGCAGGTGCAGATCGGCCCGGTCATCCGCGGTACGGCGATCCGCGACTCCCTCGACTTCGTGAACTTCAACGACTTTACCAATCAGATTGATTTTGCCCAGTTCGGCAAGGCCTTCAACACGCACCTGAATGGCAAGGTGCTGAACACAGTGCCGCGCGAGAACCTGGTGGGAAAGCAGGCTCAGGTGCTGGGCGCATTTCCCTTGCCCGCCGGAGCGGCCTTGCCGCTGGTCACGCCACTCACAATCGAGGTCACGCCATGAGCGCAGGCGAGGGTGATGTCATTCTCCGCCTTGAGGACGTGACCAAGGTCTATTCCGGCACCGTGGCGCTGAAGCACGCCTCCATCGACATTCGCAAGGGCGCTGTCACCGTCCTCGTGGGCGAGAACGGCGCAGGCAAGTCCACCATGATGAAGATCATCGCGGGCGTGGAACAGCCAACGCTGGGCCGGATCCTGCTTGATGGACAGGACGTCCATTTCAACCGTCCCGCTGATGCCGAGGCCAAGGGCATCAGCATGGTGTTCCAGGAACTGAACCTGCTGGGCAACCTCACCGTCGCCGAGAACATTTTCATGTCGCGGGAAATCACCCGCGCCGCAATTCACATCGACCATGCCCGGCAGGAGAGCCGCGCGCTCCAGATCCTCGACCGTCTGGAGGCTGGCATCCGCCCCGATATGCTGGTGGAGGATCTGATGATCGGCCAGCAGCAGCTGGTGGAGATTGCCAAGGCGGTCTCTCTCAATTCCCGCATCATCATCTTCGACGAGCCGACCTCGGCACTGAGCGCGGCTGAGGTGGACGTGCTGTTCCGCGTGATTGCAGACCTGAAGAAACAGGGCGTCGCCATCGTCTACATCTCGCACCGGCTGGAAGAACTCATTCGCATCGGGGATTATATCACGGTCCTGCGCGATGGAGCCGTCACGGGAAGCGAGCGCATGGCCAACGTCGATACGCGCTGGATCGTGCGCCAGATGATCGGCTCCGACGCCAAGGATTTTTCCAAGCCGGCGGCCCACGCATTCGGAGCGCCCGTGCTCACCTGCACGGACATCATGCTCCCGCGGACGACCGGCGGTTTGGCGGTTGACCATGTGAGTTTCGACGTGAGGGCGGGCGAAATCTTCGGCATCTACGGCTTGATGGGCGCAGGCCGCAGCGAATTGCTGGAATGCATCGTGGGCCGCCATCCGCAGGCGCAGGGGCATGTCGAGGTCGCGGGTGCCAATGTCGACCGAGCCGATACGGCCGCACGCATCGCCGCCGGACTGAGTCTCATTCCGGAAGACCGGCAGCGCGACGGCCTCGTCACCATCCTCTCCATCGCCTCCAACCTCACGCTGTCATCGCTGCGCCGCCTCGCGAGAATTTTTCATCTGCGCCCGGCGGACGAAGCCGCAGAAGTTGCGGATGCGGTGCAGAAGCTCTCCATCAAGGCCCCGCGCACGGACTTCGATGTATCCTCCCTGTCCGGCGGCAACCAGCAGAAGGTCGTGATTGGCAAGGCCCTGATGACGCGGCCCAAGGTTCTCCTGATGGATGAACCGAGCCGCGGCATCGATGTGGGGGCCAAGGCCGATGTGTTCCGCACCATGCGGAAACTCGCTGCAGACGGCATCGGCATCGTCTTCGTCACCTCCGACCTCGACGAGGTGATGGCGCTCTCCGACCGCATCGGCGTCATGAGCAATGGCCGTATGGTGGCAATCCATGACCGCGCATCCATCACCGAAACAGATATCGTGACGGCCTCCATGGTCGGCCACAAGAAAGCAAGGGCAGCATGACCATGGCCACGCGGCAAACGGAAAAAGGCTCGCTGCTGCTGGCCATCATGAAGCTCCGCACCTTCATTGCGCTTTTCGTGGTGCTGATCTTCTTCTCCATCTTCGCGCCGAACTTCCTGAGTTCCGCCAACTTCGTGCTCATGTCAAAGCACGTGGCGCTCAACGCATTCCTCGCCATGGGCATGACCTTCGTCATCATCACCGGCGGCATCGACCTGTCGGTGGGATCAATCGTCGGCCTCTGCGGCATGGTGGCGGGGGGGCTCATCCTCAATGGCATTGATCTGCCGGGTGGCTGGACGGTCTATTTCAACGTTGTCGAAGTGGTACTGATCACGCTGGCGGTGGGCGTCGGCATCGGCATCATCAACGGACTTCTCATCACAAGGCTCAATGTGGCCCCCTTCATTGCAACGCTGGGCACCCTCTACGTTGCGCGCGGGGCAGGGCTTCTTCTCTCGGGCGGCGCCACATTTCCGAACCTTGTGGGCAATGCGGAACTTGGCACGCAGGGCTTCGGCTGGATTGGCACCACGCGCGCACTGGGGCTGCCCATGTCGGTGTGGGCCCTCATCATTCTGGCACTGGCGGCGGCTTACGTGGCGCGCTTCACGCCCCTCGGCCGCCACGTCTTCGCCGTTGGTGGCAACGAGAGGGCGGCCCGCATGTCGGGCGTGCGCGTCAACCGCGTGAAGATGGCGGTCTACATGTTTTCCGGCTTCTGCGCGGCAATCGTCGGCATCATCATCTCGTCCGAACTGATGGCGGCCCATCCGGCCACGGGCGAAAGTTTCGAACTGAATGCCATCGCCGCCGCTGTTCTGGGGGGCACCTCCATGTCGGGTGGCCGGGGAACGGTGGGCGGCACCATCATTGGCGCGTTCGTGATCGGCATTCTTTCCGATGGCCTCGTGATGATGGGCGTCAGCACGTTCTGGCAGATGGTCATCAAGGGCCTTGTCATCATCTTCGCCGTCGTGATTGATCAGGCGCAGCGCCGCCTGCAGCAGCGGGTGGCATTGATGCAGATGGCAAAGGCGGGTTGAACCATGAAGAATTTGCGAGGCGCGCTCATCGGTTGCGGCTTCTTCGCCGTCAATCATCTGCACGGGTGGCGGGATGCGGCGGGCGCCGAGATCGTCGCCATCTGTGACCGCTCGGAGGAGCGCCTGAACACGGTGGGCGACCAGTTCGGCATTGTCGCCCGCTATCGCGACGCCGCCCAGATGCTGGCGCGGGAGGATATTGATTTCGTCGACATCGCCACCACCGCGCCCTCCCACCGCATGCTGGCGGAACTGGCTGCATCCCACGGCAAGGCCGTCATCTGCCAGAAACCATTCGCGCCCACTCTCGCCGATGCAAAAGCCATCGTCGCCGCCTGCGACAAGGCGGGCGTGCCATTGATGGTGCACGAGAACTTCCGCTGGCAGTCCGCCATCCAGCAGGTGAAGCGGGTGATCGCGTCAGGCGAGATCGGCGATGTCTTCTGGGGCCGCGTGTCGTTCCGTTCGGCCTATGACGTGTTTTCGGGCCAGCCTTATCTGGCGGAAGGCGAACGCTTCATTGTGGAAGACCTCGGCATTCACGCACTCGATGTGGCGCGCTTTCTGCTCGGCGATGCCCAGAATGTCAGCGCCCGCATCACAAGGATCAATCCCGGCATCAAGGGCGAAGACGTGGCCACCATCCTGTTGGACCATGGCAATGGTGTCGCCTCCATCGTCGATTGTTCGTATGCCACGCGCCTTGAAAGGGAAGCCTTCCCGGAAACGCTGATCGAGATCGACGGCAGCCGGGGAAGCCTGCGTCTGGGGCAGGGCTACAGACTGGCAGTCACCTCGCCCGCCGGTACACGCCACGAGGATGTCTCGCCACCGCTGCTGCCCTGGGCTTCACGGCCGTGGCACAACATCCAGGAAAGCGTCTCGCTGATCGAGCAGCACTGGGTCGATTGCCTGCGGGCGGGCAGCGAACCGCAGACCTCCGGCCGTGACAATCTCAAGACCTTTGCCTTGGTCGAGGCGGTTTATCAGTCAGCGGCGGAAAAACGCACCGTTCCGCTCAGCGCGCTGCTGGGCTGATCGCGCCGTGCGGGAGTGCCACGTAAAGCGCCCGGGACCGCTCAAGGTGTTTCACCATGGCCGCCTCCGCCGCATCCGGATCATTGGCGGCAAGGTGCGAGATGATTTCCTCGTGCTCGGCCAGGGTATATTTTTCCTTGCCCGTCCAGATCAGCATTTCGCCGTGATAGGTCTTGAGCCAGCCCAGCATCGCCTCGCTCACCGCCGTGAAGATGGGATTGCGCGAGATGGCCGCGATCTGCGTATGGAAGCGCATGTCGGCGGCAATGAACTGGTCCGCATCGCCCAGGAAGCGGCGCTGCTCATCCAGCGTGGCGCGCAACACTTTCAAGTCTTCATCGGTGGCGCGTTGTGCGGCCTCGCGCGCCATGCCCCGTTCGAAGAAGATGCGCGCGGCCTTGAGGTGTTCCAGCGAATCCGCCGACATGGACAGCATGATGCGGGCGGATTGGTCCACCTGACGCATCAGCGATTGCGGCGTGAGTTCCAGAACCCGCGCCCGCTCACCGTGATTGATTTCCACAAGCCCCATGGATTCGAGATGCTGCATCGCCTCGCGGATGGCCGGACGGCCGACACCGAAGCGGGCCATCAGCTCACGCTCGGAAGGCATCAGGCTGCCCGGCGTCTTCTCGCCTTCCACCAGCATCCGCTTCAGGCGCTCAAAGACCTCGTCGGACAGCTTTCGCTTGGCGATATGTTCAGTCGTGTCCACGGGACCAAGCCTCTGTGCATTTCATTGACAACACGTGATACCATCATTCCGTCATGACGAGAAACCAGTCTTTCATCACCCTCACCTACCTGATCGAGACAGCAGGCAGTCCGGAAAAGCTGGCGGCGAAAATTGCGTCCGACCAATCCACCGGCACCTTCGTGCCCGTGCCCGGCGAAACCGAGGAACTGAAGAACCGCGTAGCGGCGCGCGTGGTGGCCTTGCGTCCGCTGCCGCCCGCATCCCAGCCGTCCTATCCCACCGTCGAACAGGGGCCTTTCAACCGCGCCGAGGCGGACATCGCCTTTCCCTTTGACGCCATCGGCACCGATCTTGCGGCGCTCATGACCATCGCCATCGGCGGCGTCTATTCCATCAAGGGCTTCACCGGCATTCGCATTGTCGGCATGAAACTCCCCGATGCCTTCGGCAAAGCCTGGCCCGGCCCGCAGTTCGGCGTGGCGGGTTCGCGCAGGCTCACGGGCGTGCAGGGCCGCCCCATCATCGGCACCATCATCAAGCCGGCGCTGGGTCTGCGCCCGGATGAGACGGCAGAACTTGTGAAGGATGTGATCGCGGCGGATGTGGATTTCGTCAAGGACGACGAGAAGCTGATGTCGCCTTCCTATTCGCCACTGGAAGATCGCGTCAAAGCCATCATGCCACTCATCCTGGAGCGCGAACAGAAGACTGGCAAGAAGGTCATGTACGCCTGGGGCATCTCGGCCACGGACCCCGACGAGATGATGCGCAACCACGACCTCGTGCTGAAACACGGCGGCAACTGCGCCGTCATCAACATCAACTCCATCGGCTTCGGCGCCATGGCCTTCCTGCGCAGGCGCTCCGGCCTTGTGCTGCACGCCCACCGCAACGGCTGGGACGTGCTGACGCGCCATCCCGGGCTCGGCATGGATTTCCAGGTCTGGCAGCAGTTCTGGCGGCTCCTCGGCGTGGACCAGTTCCAGATCAATGGCATCCGCGTGAAATACTGGGAACCGGACGACAGCTTCGTTGCAAGTTTCAAGGCTGTCACCACGCCGCTGTTCTCGCCTGCCGATTGCCCGCTCCCTGTAGCGGGGTCCGGCCAATGGGGCGGGCAGGCCCCGGACACCTATGAACGCACAGGCCGCACGCAAGACCTCATGTATCTTTGCGGCGGTGGCATTGTCTCCCATCCCGGTGGTGCAGGGGCGGGGGTGAAGGCCGTGCGGCAAGCCTGGGAAGCCGCGGTCGCAGGCATTCCGCTTGACATCTATGCCCGCGACCACGTCGAACTGGCGCAATCCATCGCCACCTTCGCCAGTGGCAAGGGGGCCTGATGCCCGCACCTGCAAAACTGTTGACCTACTACGGCGATGATTTCACCGGCTCCACCGATGTGATGGAGGCACTGGCGATACACGGCGTGAAGACCCTGCTCTACACGCGCCTCCCCTCGGCGGCGGAAGCGCTTGAGGCCGATTCCTATCAGGCCATCGGGCTCGCAGGCATCAGCCGCAGCCAATCGCCGGAGTGGATGGATACACATCTTCCCGGCATCTACGCCTGGCTCAAATCGCTGCAGGCACGCTTCTGTCACTACAAGGTGTGCTCGACGTTTGACTCGAGTCCGCAGGTGGGCAGCATCGGCCGCGCCATCGACGTCGGCGCATCCTGCTTCTCGCAGGCGACCATCCCCCTGATCGTCGGCGCGCCGCAGCTTCGGCGCTACACCTTCGCTGGCAACCTCTTTGCCGGCTACCAGGGCGAGACCTTTCGCATCGACCGCCACCCGGTCATGAGCCGCCATCCCGTGACACCCATGACGGAAGCAGACCTGCGCATTCACCTGGGCCGCCAGACCGCGCAAACTGTGACACTCGCCAATCATGAGCCAACTGCGGGTATCGTGCTGTTTGATGTCCATGACGCGGCCACGCAGCGCGCCGCAGGCGATTGGCTGTTGTCTCTGCCCGAAGGCGCACTTCCCTTCGTGGCGGGATCTTCGGGCGTGGAATATGCGCTGATGAAAGCGCTGGAGGGGTCGGCCGACGTTCCGGGCAGCGCATCGTTCGCACCGCTCGAACCGCTGTCTCAAGTGGCCGTCGTCTCCGGTAGCGTCTCACCCACCACTGAACGCCAGATCAAATACGCGGGCGCGCACGGTTTCGATCTTCTCGCCATTGATACACTCGCGCTGGCCCGCCGCGAGCCGTCGGTGATCGCCTCCGCTGTTCATGCTGCCTTGCGCTCTCTCGGCGCAGGACGGAGCCCCTTGGTACATACGGCGGCCGGACCCTCCACCGACTTGCGCGGCGCCCTGGATGCCATTCCCGGCGGACGCGAAAACATCGGCGTGGGGCTGGGAGTGATTCTCCGCGATATCCTGCAGCGCAACGGCCTCCGCCGCGCCATCGTGGCAGGCGGGGACTCTTCCAGTCATGCACTGGGACAACTCGACATCTTTGCCTTGTCGACACGCCTGCCCCTGCCGGAATCGCCGGGTTCGCCACTGTGCCGCACGCATTCCGCCAATCCGCAATTCGCCCGCCTGGAAATTGCCCTGAAAGGCGGGCAGGTGGGCCGCGATGATTATTTCGTGCGCCTGCGCGACGGCCTTACCTGAAAAATCACACGGCCTTCTGCCGCCCGTACAGCAGCAGCATGGCGACGATAACAGCGCCGAAGATGAGTTGCCGTCCCGCCTCTTCCATCTGCATCACGGAAAGGATGGATTGCAGCAGCGTGATGAGGATCACGCCCGCGACCGTGCCGAAATAGGAGCCCCGCCCACCCAGCACGTGGGTTCCGCCCAGCACCACGGCGGCAATGGCGGGAAGCAGGTAGGCATCGCCCATGGATTGCGCCGCCTTGGAGGCATAGCCCGCCAGCAGCACGCCACCGAAAGCACTCAGCGCTCCGGAGATCACGAAGGCCAGCATGACAACGCGCCGCGTGTTGATGCCTGAGAGGAACGCCGCCTTTTCGCGGTTGCCGATGCCATAAACCGAAAGACCGAACGTGGTGCGCGTCAGCAGGAACACCGCTGCCGCGCCAACCGCCAGCCACGCCAGCACGCTGTTCGGCACAAACGGAATGATCTCGCCCGTGGCGACGAAACGCATGGCGGGTGTGGCTGAATCCTGCGGAGAAAATCCGCCCGTGTAGACAACCATGAGGCCCTGGGCGACCGCATTCGTGGCAAGCGTGATGATCATCGACGGGATGCGCAGGTAGGCCGTGGCAAAGCCGTTCGCCAGCCCCACCAATGCGCCACACAGGATGCCGAAGGGAATGGCCAGCGCGCTGCCCACCTCGCCATAACTCGCGGCCGCGCAGGCCATCATGGCCCCCACTGTCACGACCCACGGCACCGACAGGTCGATCTGCCCGAGCAGGATGACGATCATCATGCCCGTGGCGATGACACCGAGGAAGGACGCGACCTTCAACTGTTGCAGCAGATAGGCGGGCGACAGGAAACTCGGCGAATAGAGTGCTCCCACCAGCAGCAACACGAGAATGCAGCCGAAAGCGATGACCACGGCCGGATCGAAGCGGCGCAACGCCTGCGGCATCATGCGTTCAAGAACGGGGGCAGCGTCGGTCATGGGAACCAATCCAGCTTGTTGCGCACGCGGAAGAGACCGAAGGCGCTGATGCTCACGGCGAACAGCAGCACCATGCCCTGGAACAGGGGCTGCCACAGCGGGTCGAAGTCAAAGACAAACAACAGGTCGCCAATGGTGCGAAATGCCAGCGCGCCGAAGATTGCGCCGATGGCACTGCCGCGCCCGCCCATCAGCGAGACGCCACCCAGCACAACGGCCGCGATGGAGAAGAGCGTGTAGGTGTTGCCGCTCGCATAGGCGGCCTCGCCCGTATACGAAAAGAAGGTGAGGTACAGCCCGCCGACCGCCGCCAGCAAACCCGACAGTACATAAGCCGTGAACTTGGCAAGCTTCACCGGCATGCCCGACATGTAGGCTGCGGATTCAGATGAACCCGCCGCATAGGCCGCGCGCCCGATGACGGAGCGGCTGTATGGTACCCAGATCACCAGCACCACCGCGCCCAGCGCCACGAAGCTCATGGGAAAGAAGCTGAAGGCCTTGCCCGTCATGAAATCGGCCAGCGTCTCGTTCACCGATCCGCCGGGGAAGGGCCGGAGGAACAGCGCGATGCCGTAGAACATGGCGCCGGTGGCGATGGTGGTGACAATGGGCTGCAACCGCCCGAAGATGACGATGAGGCCGTTCACCGCACCGCACAGCGCACCGGTGGCCAGCACGCCGAGAATGCCGAACGTCGTTTCAAGGCCTGTGCCAACCACGATCCACGAGGCAACGCAGTTGGCCAGCGTCAGCACCATGCCCACCGACAGGTCAATGCCCGAAGTGATGATGACGAGGGCTTGTGCCATGGCAACGAAAGCCAGCAGCGTGGCCTTGTTGGCCGCCGTCTGTACCACGTTGGCGGTGAAGCCCGCGGGATGATTGCCGGCATAGATCGCGAACATCACCACGAACATCAGCACCGCAAGCAGCGTGTTCCTGTTTTCGGCAAACCAGTATCGCCACTCAACCATGCACCGCACCTTCGTTGATGTTGAGCGCACTGGCGACGAGCGCATGTTCCGTGATTGCCTCGCCTGCCAGTTCCCGCACGATGGCCCCGCCATACATCACCATGACGCGGTCACAGCAGCCGATCAGCTCGTCATAATCAGTCGAATAGAAAAGAATGGCTACGCCGCTGTCCGCAAGGCGGCGGAGCAGGGCGTAGATTTCCTGCTTCGTGCCCACGTCGATGCCGCGTGTGGGATCGTTGAGCAGGACGACGCGCGGTTCGTTCATCAGCCATTTGGCGATGACGACCTTCTGCTGGTTTCCGCCGGAGAGCGAAGACACCGGAAGATCAGGACTTGCCACCTTGATCTGCAACAGGTCGATCATCTCCTTGATCTTTCGCGCCACCGCGCCGCGGTCCAGCACGCACCGAGAGGAGACACGGTCCAGCGCCGAGAGGCACAGGTTGTCGCCGATGCTCATCGGCAGCATGAGCCCTTCCGTCTTGCGATCCTCCGGAATGAGCGCCATGCCCGATTGTGACAGTCGGGCACGCGAAGGATCGCGGATCGACGCTGGCAATCCATCGCGCTCCACCTTGCCTGAAACACCGCGCAGCACGCCGAACAGCGCCAGCAGCAATTCGCGCTGGCCCTGTCCGTCGAGGCCGCCCAGCCCCACCACTTCACCGGGATGGACCGACAGGCTGATGTCGTTGAGACGCCCCGCCCACGAGAGGTGCCGGCAGGCAATCGCCGGCGCGCCCGTCAGCGCAATCTCGCCCTTTGGCGGAAACACGTTCTTGTATTCGCGGCCGATCATCAACTCGACGACCTCGGAATCCGTCTTGCTGCCCGCCGTGAAGGTGGAGATTTTCCGCCCGTTGCGAAACACGGTGCAGTCGTCTGCCAATTCGGCGATCTCGTGCATACGGTGCGAAATGTAGACGATGGCCTTGCCCTCGTTGCGCAAGCGCTTGATAACGGCGAACACTTTTTGCACATCCGCAGCTGTCAGGGCCGACGTGGCTTCGTCGAGGATCAGCACCTTCGGCTTGCGCGCCAGGGCCTTGGCAATTTCGACGATCTGCCGCCGGGACAGGGGCAGGTCCCGCACCAGCGCCGAAGGATGAATGTCGCTGGCGCCCGCATCGGCAAGCGCCTGCTCGGCGATCCGCCGCTGCTCCGTCCGGTTGATGACGCCCGCGCGTGTCGGCGGTTGGCTGATGACGATGTTGTCCGCCACGGACAAATCCGGGATGAGCGACAGTTCCTGGAACACGCACACGATACCGGCGGCGTTGGCCGCAGCCGGTGTTGCAAAGGAGACGTCATGTCCGGCCAGCGCCATGTGGCCTTCATCCGGCCTCACGACGCCCGCCATCACCTTGAT
This sequence comes from Hyphomicrobiales bacterium, assembly GCA_016710435.1. Lineage (NCBI taxonomy): Bacteria > Pseudomonadati > Pseudomonadota > Alphaproteobacteria > Hyphomicrobiales > Hyphomicrobiales bacterium. Next base: position 2,127,695 of record JADJVV010000001.1, read on the forward strand.
GAGAGTCGATTTTCCGGCACCATTTTCGCCGAGCACGGCATGAATGCGCCCCGGCATGATCTCGAGGTCCGCGTTGCTCAAGGCCAGCACGCCACCATAGCGCTTGGTGATGCCTTTCATGGTGAGCAGGGGTTGTTGCTGGCTCATGCGGTGCCTATTGGGTCACAGACAAAGATACCGCGGGCAGGTTTGCCCGCGGCAGCCGAGGTGGCAAGAGGGCCTACTGGTTTTCTTTCGTCTGCCCCATGATTTCCTGCGCCGTGAAGTTGATGCCGCAGGTGGGGAAGGCATTGCCGACGAAGAAGTTGTCGGACTGGTCGGGATAGTAGTCTTCGCCTTCCTTGAAGTTCGGGTCTTCCACAATTGCCGTGGGGAGCTTCACGGATTGCGGAACCACCTGTCCTTCAAGGGCAGCAATCGCCACCTTGATTGCCACCGCGACCTGTGCGGGCCCGGTGCCGGCAGACGAACACTTCAGGCCCTCGCCCGCATATTTGGCGCAGAACTTGCGAAATCCGTTTTCGGTTTCACCGCCGAAGGGCACGAAGGCGTGCTTCGCGTCCATCATCGCCTGCACAACGCCGGTGTCACCGCCTTGCGCCGTAATGCCATCAAAGGGGCCGTTGGTGGCGATTGCGTCGGCGCTCACTTTCTGTGCCACGCCGTCATCCCACTTGCCCACCACTTCTGTCACGTTCCACGTCTTGCCGGAAGCATCCAGCGTCTCGTGGATGCCGTTGTGGCGGTCGGTATCAACCGAGGTGCCGGCAACGCCGCGCACTTCCAGGACCTTGCCGCCATTGGGCAAGTGGCCGATGAGCCAATTCGCCCACAGCACGCCGAGGCCTTTCTGGTCCACGTTCACGTTGATGGCGTCCTGCGTGTCGAGGATGTTGTCGAAGGCGACGAGCACCACGCCCGCTTCCTTGGCGCGCTTGATGACGGGTCCGAAGGCCGTCGGGTTCTGCGCATTCACGACAATGGCGTCATAGCCGGCATCGATGAAGTTGTTGATGGCGGAGATTTGCGCCGGCACATCTTCGCCGGTGGAAACCACCTTGAACTCCTTCAGCTTCGCCGCAACTTCAGGCTGCGCCGCATACGCCTTCGCGGTTTGGATCATCTGGATGCGCCAGGTGTTGGCGATGTAGCCATTGGCAAGTGCGACCCGGTACGGGCCTTCCTTCTTCGGGAACTGGTAGAACTTCGTGTCGGCCGACCATGGCACCATGCAGGTGGGATCCGTTGCCGGTCCGCTCACGACCTCGGCAGCCTGCGCGGCTGGCATCGCTGCGGCCCATAGCGCCGCCGTGGCGGCCGCCGCCAGCAGCGGGCGGAGATAAGTTGACGTTTTCATGCGAGTTCCTCCCTGTCCTTTTCCAAGAACCATTTTGTTTCAATGCCGCACCTCGAAAGTGCACGGGGTGGTCTGTGCGGTTCAGTCACGTTAGCAGAGATGACAGCGCTGTCAATTGAACTGCTCTCACAGACGTGCCATACTCGGAAAGCCGCACATTTCCGTGATAGCGGATTGAATGGCGGGACGGGGAGAACGGCAATTATCCGCAGGAAATCCACCTTGGACGACGTTGCGCGGCTGGCACGCGTCAGTCCCATCACTGTCTCCCGCGCCATCCGCAATCCGCAGATGGTGTCCGAGGAATTGCGGCTGAGGATTGACCGCGCTGTCAGGAAACTGGGCTACGTGCCTGATGTGGCGGCCAGCCGACTCGCCTCCGCCCGCAGCCACGCCATCGGCGTCATCGTGCCCACACTCTACAATGTGATCTTCTCGGAATACCTCCAGGCCCTGCACGAGGTCTTCCTGCCCATGGGATTCCAGATCGTCGTGGTCAACAGCCGCTACTCCCAGGAGGAAGAGGAACGGGCGGTGCGCACTCTTCTTGGTCAACGCGTTGAGGCAATGATCATTGTGGGCGTGAATCACACGGAGACGACACGCCAGATGTTGGTTCGGTCGCGCATCCCCGTCATCGAGACCTTCCAGATTGCAGAGGATCCCATCGGCATCAATATCGGCCTTGATCAGGTGCGGGCCGGCCATGACGCAACGCGGGCCTTGCTCAAGGCCGGCTTTCGCCGCGTCGGGTTCATCTTCGGCATCCGGGACGAGCGCGCGGCAGAACGGCATACGGGTTACGAGCATGCCATGGCGGACGCAGGCCATACGACGGCAGGTCTGGTGAAATTCCTCACGCAGCCGAGCTCCGTGGCACTTGGAGCCCGCATCATGGGCCAATTTGCCGATGGCCCGTTTCCGGAAGCCGTGTTCTGCATCGACGACAACCTGGCGCTGGGTGCCATGCAGGAATGCCGCCGCTTTGGCCTGCGGATACCCGACGACATTGCCATTCTCGGCTTTCACGACCTCGAGTTCGCGGCGTTTGCCTCGCCTTCACTTTCGTCCATCGCCACGCATCGCTACGAAACGGGAAAGCTCGCCGCCGAACAGACCTTGCGCCTTCTCAACGGTACATCGGTCAAGGAACGCAAGGTGATGAACCTCGGTTACAAGCTCGTCAGCCGCCAGAGCACCCCAGTCATCTCGCTCGACGCGAGCGGCTGATTCCGGTTTGACCTGCCCCGTGTTCGCTCCAGGTCTTTCCACATTGAGCCGCATCCCCGTCCGCGCTAAGTGCTCGCCATGAACCAACACCCGACAGCATCCGGCACACGCGGCAAGACCTTCTCCGTCGCCCCCATGATGGACTGGACGGACCGGCATTGCCGGGTGTTCCATCGCGTCCTCACGCGCAGTGCCGTTCTCTACACCGAGATGGTGACGGCGCGGGCGGTGAAGCATGGCGACCGCGCGAAGCTCCTCGGCTTCGATGCGCGCGAACAGCCGCTCGTCCTGCAATTGGGCGGCAGCGAACCAGCGATCTTGGCCGAGGCGGCGAAGGTGGGCGAAGACTGGGGCTACCGCGAGATCAACCTGAACTGCGGCTGCCCGTCGGACCGCGTGCAGGGCGGAAACTTCGGCGCCTGCCTGATGGCGGAGCCGCATCTTGTGGCCGAGGGTGTGGCGGCCATGCGCGCCGCCGTCTCCATTCCCGTCACGGTCAAGTGCCGCATCGGCATTGATCAGCAGGATGAAGACGAAGACCTCCAGCGCTTCGTTGAGACTGTCGCAGCAGCGGGCTGCAGCACCTTCATCGTCCATGCCCGCAAGGCATGGCTGCAGGGTTTGTCACCCAAGGAAAACCGCGAAATTCCACCGCTCAACTACGCCCGCGTCTATCGGCTGAAACAGTCGCGGCCCGACCTCGCCATCCACATCAATGGCGGCATCAGTTCCGTGGCGGAGTCACTTGCGCATCTTGAGCATGTCGACGGCGTGATGCTGGGCCGTGCTGCCTACCAGGACCCGTGGCAACTCGCATCCGTCGATCATCTGTACACGGATCAATCTGCACCGGCTCTGGCCCGCCGCGATGCCGTGGAGGCGATGCTGCCCTACATGGAACAGCAGATGGGCGAAGCGCAGCCCTTGCACCGCATCACCCGGCACATGCTCGGCCTCTATCACGCCCAGCCGGGAGGACGCATCTGGCGGCAGATTCTCTCCACGGAGGGCGGGCGTCACGGCGCAGGGGTTGATGTTGTTCGCAAGGCCCTCGCCGCCGTCGATGAACAAGCCGCCCGCGTGGCCGAGGCGGCGTAGCGGCAGGCCGGTCGAAAACCGCGATCAGGCCGTTTCGCCCAGACGCCCGCGGCGGCCTCCACGGCGGGACTTGCGTTGGGTGAGGGTGGCGACGCGTGTGGGCAGGTCCGTCATCACGGTCCGGCGCTCCTCGGGGGAATAGCCCAGCCAGCTGCCGATTTCGCCGCGTGTGCGGCCGCAACCGATGCAAAAGCCGGTTTCGGGGTCAAGGACACAGACCTTGACGCAGGGGCTCTCCACGCCTGGGAATGCAGTGTCGTCCATCTGTCAAATGTAAGACGGTTCGCCCGCCCGCAAAGCCTCAATGCGGCATGATGAGGTTGCGAAGCGTCACGTTGCGGCGGCTTCGTGCTCAGTTCTTGAGCAGCAGAACGCCGTCGGTCACCGTGAAGCTCTTCAGCCGGGAGAGGAACGACATGCCCAGCAGGGTGCCATTCATCGCCCCTTCCTTGAGGACGAGGGCATCGACGTCACGCACCTTCACGTTGTCGATCATCACGTGGCGCAGTTTGACGCGCGCGGCGGTTCCCTCGCCGTTGGCGGTCAGGACCTTGACGGTATAGTCGAGCGAGTGCGGCTTCAGCCCCGCCTTTTCCGCATCCTGGTAGGAAAGCGCCACGGCCGAGGCGCCAGTGTCGACCAGCACATCGATATCCTGTCCGTTGATGTCGGCCTTGGTGATGAAATGGCCGCCGTTGCTTTGCTGCACCTCCGTCATGGCCATGAGTCGGAGCGGCGGCGGTTCCTTGGCGCGCGGCGCGAGGCCGGGCAGGCCTGCGGAAGCCATGAGGGCCAGCGCGAGGAACGCACTCGGCACGATGCTCGGCACACCGCCTGTCTGACCACCCGCCTGTGACAACGACCACCGCATGACGCACATACTCCCGAACCACACTTCCGGGAGCGACAGTATCGCGCGCGCACTTGGTCAACGGTTTATGAAGTGTTGCGACTTTGAGTCAGGGTTAACCACTCGTTGCCACGAACACCAGCAGCATGGCGAGTTCGCTCAACACCTGAACGGCGCCGCAGACATCGCCGGTCTGCCCGCCGATCATCTTCACGGTGAGGCGGCGCATGTAGGCTGTGACGGCGAGTCCCGCCGCCAGCGCCAGCAATCCGCTGGGCGGCGCCACCAGCAGGCCCGCCGCAAGGGTCAGCGCCGCGGCGGTGATGATGGCGAAGGCAGCACCATTGCGCCCCGGCGTGCCGGCGTGGACCGAGAGGCCATCACTCCGCGCCGGCCGTGTCGCCCACAGCAGGTCCACCATCAATGCGCGCGAAAAGGCGGCGCAAGCGGCCAGCACCGCGACGACGGCCAACGGGCCGAGGTCGGTCAGGTCTTCATAACAGGCGACCCGCAACATCATGGAAGCAATGAGCGCCAGCACGCCGTAACTGCCGATATGGCTGTCGCGCATGATTTCGAGGCGGCGTTCGCGCGACTTGCCACCGCCGAAGCCGTCGGCCGTGTCGGCGAGGCCATCCTCGTGCAACGCCCCCGTCACAAGGAGGCCAAGGCCCATCGCCAGCGTTGCCGAAACGAGCGAGGGCAGGCCGGCATAGGACAATCCGGCCAGCGCCGCGCCACCTGCCGCCCCGATCAGCGCCCCCGCCAACGGAAACAGCCGCATGCTCTGGGAGAGCGGCGGCGGATCGATAGTGTTCGCAAAGGGAACCGGCAGCCGGGTCAGAAACCTCAGGCTGTGGAGCAACTCCGCAAAGGGCCGGATGCGACCGCGGGGCGGTGTCGGTTCGGGTGGGGCGTCGGTCATGTCGTCTGGCGTGTCGGCGAATCCGTTGACGTGCGGGTGCGGCACGGCCAAGAACCGTCATCCGTCCCTCACCCTCAAAAGCACGAAATCACCCAAATGACTACGGCCCTCCCCTTCGACGACATCAGAAATCTGCTCAACTCAATGCCGCAGGCCGACAGTCGTGCGGTCGCCGCCGTCAAATCGCGCGATGCAGAACTCACCAAGCCGCCGGGCTCGCTCGGGCGGCTGGAGGAGATTGCATCCTGGATGGCAGCCTGGCAGGGCCGCGAGGTGCCCCGCATCGAACGCCCGGTGGTGGCGGTGTTTGCTGGCAACCACGGGGTGGTGGCGCAAGGCGTCGCCGCCTATCCGCAATCGGTGACGAAGCAGATGGTCGCCAATTTCCAGGCCGGCGGTGCCGCCGTGAACCAGATCTGCAAGACCTTCGATCTCGGCCTCAAGGTGTTTGAACTGGCGCTGGATCATCCCACCCGCGACATCACAGCCGATGCCGCGCTGGACGAGGCCGACTGCGCCGCCACCATGGCCTATGGCATGGAGGCGATTGCCGGTGGTTGCGACCTGCTCTGCGTGGGCGAAATGGGAATAGGCAACACCACTATCGCCGCCGCCATCGCCCACGGCCTTCATGGCGGAACGGCGGAGGAATGGGTGGGGCCGGGCACGGGCGTCGATGCCGAAGGCCTGAAGCGCAAGGCTGATGCCGTGCGCCGCGCCGCCCTCCTGCACAAGCCGCACCTGGGCGACCCCCTGGAAGTGCTGCGCCGGCTTGGCGGGCGCGAACTCGCCGCCATGGCGGGCGCCATTCTGGGCGCACGCATGCAGCGCGTGCCCGTCCTCATCGATGGCTATGTGGCAACGGCCGCCGCCGCCGTGTTGCACAAGGCCAATCCGTCGGCGCTCGATCATTGCATGGCAGGCCACGTCTCGGCCGAACCTGCCCATCGCGCCCTTCTGGCCAAGGTGGGCCTGAAGCCGCTGCTCGATTTGGAAATGCGCCTCGGCGAAGCCTCGGGTGCAGCACTTGCGGCGGGGATCGTGAAGGCCGCCGTCAACACCCACGCCAGCATGGCAACCTTCGCCAGTGCCGGGGTGAGCGGAAAGGCCTAGCGCAACGGACACTCAAGTGCGAAGCGGTTGAGTGTGAAAAGTTGCGTCACAAATTGGGATTTGCGCACAACGCTGACGCTCAGCTGAATCCAGCTGACCGCGCGGTGCGTCAGCCCGTCAGGCTGATCAGCTTGCGCTGCGTTTCGCTCGCGATGGTGGGCGAGGACACGAGGTCCTGCCTTGGACCAGAGAGCACGCGTGTTGCCGGGAAGGAGCAGATCACTTCCGTACCCTGGCCCACGTCCGAGACGATCTCGATTCTGCCGCCGTGCATTTCCATCAATCCCTTGACGATGGGAAGGCCAAGGCCCGCGCCGTCGATCGCCTTCTTGGCGGCAACGGAGCCGCGCGAGAAGGCGGACAGGGCGTGTTCGATTTCCTGCGCCGGAATGCCGGGGCCGTTGTCCTTGACGGAGAGGGCCACTGCACCTGCAGTCGTGCGCTTCACCGACATGACCACACGGCCCTTGGGCGGCGAGAACTTGATGGCATTGGTGAGAAGGTTGATCGCCACCTGGTTCACGGCACGCTGGTCGCACATGACCTTGGGCACATTGGGTTCAACCTGGATTTCGACGAAGGTGTCTTTTTCAGCCGCTTTCATGCCGAGCAGATGCTGGGCGTTCTGCAGCGCGGTGACGAGCGCCATTGGCTCTTCACGCAACTCCACGCGCCCCGCTTCGATGCGCGACAGGTCGAGAATGTCGTTGATGAGGCCGAGCAGGTAGCGGCCCGAGGTGTTGATGTCGCCGGCGTAGTCGCGGTAGGCGCGGTTTGCCAACGGACCGAACATCTCGCGCTCCAGCACTTCCGAGAAACCGAGAATGGCGTTCAGGGGCGTGCGCAACTCGTGGCTCATGTTGGCGAGGAAGGAGGACTTGGCGCGGTTGGCGTTCTCGGCCTTCTGGCGTTCCACATCGGCGCGGTCACGTTCGGCCTTGAGTTCCTGGATCAACCCGTCCTTCTGCTGGCGGAAGATAATCATGTCGCGCAGCGTATCCTGCAACTGCCGCGCCACGAAGAGGTAGAACACTTCGAGCGTGATGATGAGACCCGCCAGCGAGAGGTAGATGGCATTGCCTTCGGCAACGCAGCGCACGGCAACGCCAATGGTCATGACGCCCGTGCCCGCGATGAGCACCGGCATGAAGTTGGAAACGATGAGCAGCCGCACCACGCTCACCGCGATGATGGCCGCAACGAGGAAGGTGTTCTGCAAGCTGTCCGAATTCGGCCAGAAGAAGAACAGCGGCATAACCCAGAACATGCCCTGGAACAGTTCCGAGGCGGCGATCATGCCGATCCAGTCGCGCTGTTCCGGCACGTTGCGGGGCCGGGAGAAGTAGGACTTGCACAGATAGACCTGCACGGCCGAACAGCCGATGGCGCCCAGCGCCCAGGTAACAGCCGTCGTCCACGGCACCCAGAGGGTCACGGTCGCCGCCATGAACAGCACGAGAAGCGGCATCACCGGCGCCAGCTTCATCTGGTTGCGCAGGAAGATCTCGAGGAATTCGCCATGCCACGCCATATCGTCGATGGGGGCCTTGGCCGGTCCTGTGGGTGCTGATGTGAAACTGGTGGCGACGGTCATGTCTGTTGCTACGGGTTGATTCAAATCCACCGCATAGACTCCAAAGCCTAATTTCCGCTTTGCCGGGATTGTAAAAATTGAGTTAAGGCATGCGTAACGGGCAATTGCCGGATCATGCCCCCCGTGGCATGGAGCCCCGCATCATCATTGGACTGATCATGACAAGCCTCAGCAAAGACCGCATTCTCGACGAATTGAAACGCATCGCCGCCCCGGATGGCCGTGGCAACATTGTCTCCGCCGGGTTGATCTCCGACATTGTCATTGAAGGTGGCGTCGTCACCTTCGCGCTCTCGGTTGATCCCGCCCGCCTCAAGACCATGGAGCAACTGCAAACGGTGGTTGAGCAGGCGGTGGGCCGCATCCCCGGTGTGGCGAAAGCACGCGTGGTGCTCACCGCCGAGCGCCAGCCGGGCAAGCCTGCGGCCCCCGCTGGTGGCCCGCAGCAAAACCGGGCGGCTGGTGTTCCGGGCATCAAGCACCTCATCGCCGTTGCCTCCGGCAAGGGCGGGGTTGGCAAGTCAACGACCGCCATCAACCTGGCGCTTGGCCTCAAGTCCCTGGGGCTGCGGGTCGCCGTGCTGGATGCAGACGTCTATGGTCCCTCCATGCCCAAGCTCTTCGGCCTTACTGGCAAGCCCGAGGCCAGCAGCGCCGAAGGCAAGCGCATGAAGCCCATGTCGCGCTACGGCGTCGAAGTCTCCTCCATCGGCTTCCTCGTCGATGAGGACACGCCGATGATCTGGCGCGGCCCCATGGTCATGTCCGCCCTCACGCAATTGCTGCGCGAGGTGGAATGGTCAGAAGCCGACGTGATGGTGATCGACATGCCGCCGGGCACGGGCGATGCGCAATTGACACTGGCCCAGCAGACTCCGCTTGCCGGCGCGGTTATCGTCTCGACCCCGCAGGACCTCGCGCTGATTGATGCGCGCAAGGGCATCGGCATGTTCAAGCGCGTGAACGTGCCGCTTCTCGGCATCGTCGAGAACATGAGCTACTTCACCTGCAACAAGTGCGGCGAGCGCCACGACATTTTCGGCCACGGTGGCGCGAAGGCGGAAGCCACGCGCATCGGCGTGCCTTTCCTGGGTGAGGTGCCGCTCGACATGGACGTGCGTCTCCGCTCCGACGAGGGCCGCCCGGTGGTGGCCACGGCCCCCGAAAGCCAGCACGCCGCCATCTACCGCGACATCGCGCGGCAGGTCTGGGCGCAGCTTGAAGGCGGAAACCTGCAGAAGCCGGCCCCCCGGATCAGCTTCGAATGAATCTCTGTTAACCATTTTCCGGCTAGAACATTACATCTGTTCAAAGCCTTGGCCTTGCTGGTAGGGTATCCGGCGGGTCAGGGACGATGGGATGCGGCGCTGCCGGTCTCGTTTGTCGGGAGGGTTTAATGTCGAAGTTGATGCAGGTTTTGGGGATCATCCTTTTGGCGGCGGGCATTGCGCTTGCCATCCTGGGGCTGGTCAACCAGGCTCAATTGCAGGTGCGCGGCATCGAAATGGCCTCGGCCATCAATCTGATTATCGGCGGCATCCTGGCGATTGGCCTGGGTGGCGTCATTTCCGCCGTGGGTCATGCCCCCCACCACGCTGACGAATACGCCAGCGAGGAAGCAGCCCCTGCCGCCGAGCCGGAAGCACCGGCCGTGGTGGAAGCGGCAGCACCAGCAGAAAAGCCGGTAGAGACGGCACAGCCTGCGCGCCCCATGCGCTTCCCGAGTTTTGGCCGCAAATTGCAGGAAGCAGGCGCCGAGGCTCCCGCCGTTGCCACGGCAACTGTTGTCGCCACCACCGTTACCGAAGCCGCCGCAGCCCCGGCGCGCGCCGCAGAAGACGTTGTCACGCCCGCCGTCAAGGATACGATCGACGCGCTGGAGCAGGCCAAGACTGATCTGGAAAACGCTCTCACGGGCTCCGACTCCGTTGAAGACATGGCCTCAGGCGAAACTCCCGCGGCCGAGCCTGCCGACGGCGAACTCTACGTGGTCGAAGACAAGGTCATCCGCGGCCGCCAGTCCCGCATCCTGTCCGATGGCACGGTGGAAGCCGAAACGGACGAAGGCTGGATGCGCTTCGAGAACCTCGAACATCTCGACGAATATCTGGACGCGGTGGAGCAGGCATAACGCCAACACCGAATGATGAATTGAAATGGCCGGGACTGTCCCGGCCATTTTTTTGCGAGAAAGCGTGTCGCACCCGGCAAACACCATCCCGCCCGTCACGCCTTGCGCGGCATCAGGTCGTAAGGGTGTTTCCAGCCGGGGAGGGCGCGGATGCGGTCGAGCCAGTTCATCACGTGGGTGTGCTGCTCCAGGTCGAACGGCAGTTCATCGCCATAGTACAAATATCCGCACAGCGAAAAATCCGCGATTGTCGCGCGCTTGCCCATGATGAAGTTCCTGTCCGCGAGATGGGCGTTGACCACGGCGAGCGCCCCCAGTGCCCTCTTGCGCAGATACTCCGTGACTTCACCTTCCGGCTTCTTCGTCAGCGTGAGCAGGTAGCGGAGCGAGGCAATCGACGCTGTGAGCTTGTGATTGTCGAACAGCATCCAGCGCAGGATTTCGCGGCGCTCGTCCTCGCTCTTGGCGCCGAACTTGCGCGTGACCTCGGCGAGGTAGTCGAGGATGACACCGGACTGGCTGTAGGTGCGGTTCTCATGCTTCAGCACGGGCACTTCACCCATGATGTTCACATCGCGGCGAAAGGCATCGCTGCGCGTTTCACCGTTGAAGAAATCGACGAACACCGGCTCCCACGCCACGCCGCAGGCTTGCAGCATGAGCGCGGCTTTATAGGCGTTACCGCTCTCGCCAAAGCAATAGAGCTTGAAATTGGTCATGATGGCCCCCGTCCCAGAAAGGGAGACCGAGTGCAGCATTCCCGCAGGATTCGGGCAAGCGAGGATTGCTCACCCGCCGGTAAGGCTCATGTGCCGGGCGACGGCGGGCTTGTTGTGGCGGCGGTCGATGACGAAGTCGTGGCCCAGCGGCTTGCGCGCAATGGCCTCGACGATGGCGGCGCGCAGAAGCTCATTGCTCTCCGAGGCCCGCAACGGCGCGCGCAGGTCCGCCGCATCGTCCTGGCCGAGGCACATGTAGAGCGTGCCCGTGCAGGTGAGGCGCACGCGGTTGCAGCTCTCGCAGAAATTATGGGTGAGCGGTGTGATGAAGCCCAGACGCCCGCCCGTCTCGCGCACCGACACATAGCGGGCAGGGCCACCCGTCTTGTAGGGAATGTCGTCGAGGGTGAACTGCTCCATCAGCTTCGCCCGGACAACGGAAATGGGCAGGTACTGGTCGGTGCGGTCGCCGTCGATGTCACCCATGGGCATCGTCTCGATCAGCGTCAGGTCCATCCCCTCGCCATGGGCCCAGCGGATCATCTCGGGGAATTCCTGCTCGTTGAAACCCTTGAGCGCCACGGCGTTGATCTTGACGGCGATGCCCTGCGCCTGCGCGGCGCGAATGCCTTCCATCACCTTGGCGAAGTCGCCCCAGCGCGTGATCGCCCGGAACTTGTCGGGGTTGAGCGTATCGACGGAGACATTGATGCGCTTCACACCCGATGCCGCCAGTTCAGCCGCATGCCTGGCCAACTGGCTGCCATTGGTAGTGATCGTCAACTCTTCCAGCGCACCCGAACCGAGATGGCGGGAGAGGCTCTTCACCAGCGTCATGATGCCCTTGCGCACCAACGGTTCGCCGCCGGTGAGGCGGATCTTGCGCACACCGAATCCGATGAACTCGGAGCACAGACGGTCGAGTTCCTCCAGCGTCAGCAGGTCGCGCTTGGGCAGGAACGTCATGTCCTCCGCCATGCAGTAGGTGCAGCGGAAATCGCAGCGGTCCGTGACCGACACGCGCAGGTAGGTGACATGGCGGCCAAAGGGATCGATGAGTGGGGCAGAGGCGGTCATGGCGGTCATTTGGGCCTTCGCATGGGGAGGGTCAAGCCGCGGCTTCCTTCATCAGCCATGACTTGAATGCAGCGATGGCATCGGCGCGGCCCTCGGTGTTGAGCGGCTCCACCAGCCAGTAGCCCCAATCCTCGTTGATGGCCGTGCCCTCGAACAGGACGACAAGACGGCCCGACAGGACGTCGTCGTGGATGAGCGAGCGCGGGCACAGGGCAAGACCCTGGCCCGCCAAGGCCGCGGCCCGCAGCAGGTTGAAGTCCTCGAACACCGGCCCGCTTTCGGGATTGGCATGGCGGAAGCCAAGTTTTCGCATGAAGCGCTGCCAGCCCTGGCGGTCGGTGTCGTGGAGGAGCGGCGCATGCAGCAGCTGGTGCGATTTGTCGAAGGGCCCTTCCCGCGCGATCAACGCCGGGTTGGCCACCGCCACCGAGTCGCCGGCCAGGAATCGCGAGGCCCGCCCTTCGCCGGCGCCGCCCTCCTTGCCCCAGGTGATGGCAATGTCGATATCGTTGAAATTCAGCGGCTGCCCCGCCAGCAGGTAGACCACCTTCACCGGAACCTCCGGGTGATCCCGGAAGAACACATTGAGCTTGGGGATCAGCCAGATCGTCGCGATGGACGGCAGCACGGCGATGGTGAGCGTTGCTCCGGCCTGCGAGGCTTTCACCTGCCGGCAGGACTCCTGCATGATGGCAAAAGCCTCGGCCAAACCATTGGCCAGCATTTCGCCCTTTGCGGTGGGCACGGTCTGGCGGCCCTGGCGTTCGAACAGCAGAACGCCGAACCAGTCTTCCAGCTGCCGCACCTGATGGCTGACGGCGGATTGGGTGACGTGAAGATCTGTTGCGGCGCGGGAAAAACTGCGGTGGCGGGCTGCTGATTCAAAGCAGCGCAACGCATTGAGGGGCGGAAGTTTGGCCATGGAAACCCTTCTGAGACATGAGTTTCATTCATCATCTTAGTGAGGGAAGCTCCTTTGACACAAGCCTTTTGTTGCCGGAAACACAAAGGAAATTCATAAAGGAAACGTCACCATCATGGCCGCACTGGATCGCCCCGCCGTCGTCGATTATCGCCACAATGGCAAGAGCCCGAAACCCACATTTTCCGCAGCCGAGATGCAGCGTCGCCAGGATGCGGTGCGCGGCTGGATGGCCCGCGCCAGCGTGGATGCCTGCCTGTTCAGCTCGTATCACAACATCTGCTATCTCTCGGACTTCCTCTACTGCTACTTCGGCCGCAAGTACGGCCTGGTGCTGACGCAAACCAAGGCAACGAGTGTCACCGCCGCGATTGATGGTGGCCAGCCCGCCCGCCGCACCTTCGGCGACAACGTCACCTACACCGACTGGTCCAAGGACAATTACTTCATCGCCGTCCAGAACCTGATGAAGGGCGCCAAGCGCATCGGCATCGAGTTCGACCACATCAGCATCGACTTCCGCAAGATGCTGGAAGATGCGTTCCCGGGAGTTGAACTGGTGGATTGCGCCGCCCCCTCGCAGCGCCTGCGCTGGATCAAGTCGGACGAGGAGATCAAGCACATCGCCAAGATGACGCGCATCGCCGACATGGGCGGTGCGGCCTGCGTGGAAGCAATCGAAGTGGGTGCCCCCGAACACGAAGTGGCGCTGCACTCCACCGCCACCATGGTGCGTGAAATTGCCCGCGTCTGGCCCCATGCCGAACTCATGGACACCTGGACCTGGTTCCAGTCCGGCGTCAACACCGATGGCGCCCACAACCCCGTGACCTCGCGCAAGATCAAGCGCGGCGACATCCTCTCGCTCAACTGCTTCCCCATGGTCGCGGGCTACTACGTGGCGCTGGAACGCACGCTCTTCGCCGAGACCACCTCAAAGGAGCACATTCATCTGTGGGAAGTGAACTGCCACGTCCACGACGAGGGCAAGAAGCTGCTGGTGCCCGGCAAGAAGTGCTCCGACATCGCCAAGGAACTGAATGCGATCTATGCCGAGCATGACCTCCTCAAGTATCGCACCTTCGGCTACGGCCATTCCTTCGGCGTGCTCTGCCATTACTATGGCCGCGAAGGCGGTCTGGAACTGCGCGAGGATTGCGATACCGTTCTCCAGCCAGGCATGGTGGTCTCCATGGAGCCCATGATCATGATCCCCGAAGGCCAGAAGGGGGCCGGAGGCTACCGCGAGCACGACATTCTCGTGATCACCGAAAAAGGCAACCGCAACATCACCGGCTTCCCCTACGGCCCCGAACACCTCATCATTGGCGCCAAGAAGGCAGCCAAAAAGAAGGTGGCCAAGAAGAAGGTGGCCAAGAAGAAGGCAGGCAAGCGCAAGTAACCGGCAGGCGCGGGGGCTTTCCTTCTGCGCCGTGCTTGCTATGCTCTTTCCAAACAGGAAACGCAGGGGTCGTTCGTCGTGTCACATTCTGAAGCCATGGTTCGTTTCGTCAACGTGCAGAAAAGCTACGATGGCGAAACGCTGGTGGTCAAAAACCTCAACCTCGACATCGCCCACGGCGAATTCCTGACGATGCTCGGGCCCTCGGGGTCCGGCAAGACGACGACGCTCATGATGCTGGCGGGCTTCGAGCCCGCCACCCATGGCGAGATCTACCTGAAGGACAAGCCCATCAACAACGTGCCGCCGCACAAGCGCGGCATCGGCATGGTGTTCCAGAACTACGCGCTTTTCCCGCACATGACGGTGGCGGAGAACCTCGCTTTCCCCCTTGAAGTGCGCAATATCCCCAAGCCCGAGCGCGAGGCGCGGGTGAAGAAGGTGCTGGACATGGTGCAGCTGCCGCAGATGGCGAACCGCCGTCCCGGCCAGTTGTCCGGCGGCCAGCAGCAGCGCATCGCCGTCGCCCGCGCGCTGGTGTTCGAACCCGATCTCGTGCTGATGGACGAGCCACTCGGCGCCCTCGACAAGCAATTGCGCGAGCAGATGCAATACGAGATCAAGCACATCCATGATCGCCTGGGTGTCACCGTCGTTTACGTCACCCACGACCAGTCGGAAGCGCTCACCATGTCGAACCGCATCGCGGTTTTCAACGATGGCATCGTGCAGCAGCTCTCCACGCCCGCCGAGCTTTATGAGCGGCCGCAGAATTCCTTCGTGGCGCAGTTCATCGGCGAGAACAACAAGTTGAAGGGCACCGTTGCCGAGATCGGCGCCGATGGAACCTCACATGTGAAACTCGACAACGGCGAAGTGGTGAAGGCGCTCGCCGTCAACGTGAAGAAGGGCGACCGCACGCTCCTGTCCGTCCGCCCCGAGCGGGTCGAGATCAATCCGGGATCGTCGGCGGTCGATGGCCTGCTCAAGGGCCGCATTGCCGAACTGATCTATCTCGGAGACCACATTCGCGCCCGTCTGGAAGTGGCGGGTCATGATGACTTCATCGTCAAGGTGCCGAACAAGGCCAATACGGGTGGTGTGGACGAAGGCAAGACCGTTCATGTGGGATGGAAAGCCGCCGATTGCCGCGCCCTCGATTACGCCGAGTTCGCCTCCCATTAGCCGTGTTCGCGGCCCGGCCCACACGGCGTGTGTTCGGGGCGGGATTGCTGGCGGCGCTGGCTGCACCCTCTGCATGGGCGGATGCAGCGGCCGTTGACCTTGCCTTGGTGCTGGCCATTGATTGTTCCTACAGCGTGGACGCTCGCGAATTCCGCCTGCAGATGCAAGGCATGGGTGACGCGGTTGCCAGTGCGGAGATCTGGGAAGCAATCCAGAAGGGTCCGCTGCAACGGATCGCCCTCAGCGTTTTTCTCTGGTCGGACCTTGAGACCCAGGTGGTGATCCAGCCCTGGACCGTCATCGCAACGGCTGCGGATGCACAGCGCCTCGGCATCCACCTCGCATCCGCGCCGCGTTCGGCCGAGCAAGGGGGCACGGCCATTTCCGCCGCCTTGCTCTATGGCGGGGCGCTGATGGTGCTGGCCCCTCCGGCCACGCGCCGGGTGATTGATCTGTCCACGGACGGCCGCAACAACATGGGCCGCCCCGCTTACCGTGCCCGCGACGAAGTCGTCGCCCGCGGCATCACCATCAACGGCCTCGCCATCGCCAATGAATGGCCGACGCTGGATGTTTATCTCGAACGCCAGGTGGCGGGCGGCCCTTCCAACTTCGTCATCAAGGCCGACAGCTACGACGACTTCGGCGCCGCCATGCAAAGAAAACTCATCCGCGAAATTACCGGGCCGGGTGTGACATAACGTGCTGCTTCGTCAATATCCCGGAGGCGGGGTAAAACCGCCGAACTCCTCTTCGATCCACTCCGCCACCTTGAGGGACGACAGATCATTGTAGGCGCGCGTGATGATCTGCACGCCCACGGGAAGGCCCGCAGGAATAAGGCCGATGGGTGCGATGGTCGAGGGGAGGAAGAAGTTGCAGGAATATCCGGCCCAGAAACGCTGATCAATGGTCGAGACCATCTTGCCGTTGACGGGAATGACCCGCTCATGACGCTCGCCCACATGGTCATGCGGCCATGCGGCAGAGGCCGCGGCGGGACACAGCAGCACATCCCAGTCATCGAAGAAGGCATCCCACAGCAACGCCATCTGGTGACGCCGTTCGTTGGCGCGCAGCCAACCGCCGTGTGACAGCGCGAAGGCCCGCGTCATCAGCGGAACATAGGAGGTATCGGCCGCATCGAAGCCACGCGCCTTCTCCACCGCCGCAGTGATTTCCGCATCACTCATGCGCTTGGTCGCCGTGGCGCGCAGCAGGGTGATGTAGTTCTCGTAAGCCTCCTGGTCGCTGAAGGCAGGGGCAGCTTCGTATGAGAGCTTCTTCACTTTCTTCTTCAGGAACTCACCCAGCGCGATCAGGCGGTTCTGGTAGGACTGGTCCACATCGCTTGCGCGGCTGCTGAGCTTCACCGCCACGCGCAACTCCTTCAACGCCGTGAACCGCGGTTTGGGCAATTTCACTTGCAAGCCACGCGCCTCCAGCCCCTCCGTGCCCGCCAGCAATGCCATCATGGCGGTGAGATCTTTCGCCGAGCGTGCCAAGGGGCCGGCCACCGTGATGTCGCTGATCGATACGCTGCCCGGCATCAGATGGCCGCGATAGGGCACCACGCCATAGGTCGGCTTGTGGCCGTAGACGCCGCAGTAATGCGCGGGATTGCGGATGGAGGCACCGATGTCGGAACCGATTTCCAGCGCCGTCATGCCGGTGGCAAGCGCCGCCGCAGACCCGCCCGACGAACCGCCGGGCGTGCGCGTCACGTCCCATGGATTGTTGGTGGTGCCGTAGACCGCATTGAAACTCTGCCAGTCCGCCAGCCCCAGCGGCACGTTGGTCTTGCCATACATGACAGCCCCCGCATCCAGCATCCGCTGCAGGGCCACCGCATTGGTTTTCGGCACGTTGTTGACGAGTTCCGGATCACCCCACGTCGAGGGATGCCCCTCCCAGTCGAAGCTCTCCTTCGCCGTCATGGGAACGCCATCGAAGGGTGAGACAGTTTCGCCTGCCGCAATCCGCTTGTCGGCCGCCCGTGCGGCGCTCCGCGCCCGCGCCAGATCGGTGAGGATCACCGCGTTGACCTTCTCGTTGTGGCGGGCGTATTGCGTCAGGCATTCGCCCAGCAATTCCACCGCCGACAGCTTTTTCTTCTTGAGCATGCGGCCAAGCTCAAGCGCGGACTTGTAGACAACGTCGGACATGCAGGTTCCCCTTTGGGGCAAAGCCTATCGCGGGCCGCCGCCGCCTGCAATTGCAGCCGCCGCGGATTGCTCATAACCTTTCCGCATGTATACGCAGACTCACGTGATCATGGGCGCGGCCTTGGGCGGCCGCAAACCGCGGAACGCATTGGCTGGCGCGCTGGGAGGAATTCTCCCCGATGTGCCCATGCTGCTCACCCTGCTGGTGCTGAAGCTCGCCGCCATCCCGGACCCGATCATTTATGGCATCCTCTACTGGCAGGAATGGTGGCAGCGGGCCAATGCCATCGCTCACAATGTCTGGCTCTGGGGCGGCCTTCTGCTGCTCGCCGTCTGGCGGCGCGAACGCCTCGCCGAGACGGCGGAGGCCATCGACCGCTGGTCGGCCATCTTCGTCTTCGCCCTCTCGGGATTCATCCACACGCTGATCGATTTCCTCACCCACCGTGAAGATGCCCACATGAGCTTCTGGCCGGTGAGCCGCTGGAAGTTCATGTCGCCCGTATCCTATTGGGATGGCGCCCATCACGGACATGCCTTTGCTCTGTTCGAGGCAGCCCTGGGTCTGGCACTGGCGCTGCTGGTTTTCCGGCGCTTCGGAAATGGCCGGGTGCGGGCGGCGCTGCTGCTGTCCATGCTCCTGTACGGGGCCGTGCCAGCTTACTATATTTTCACCTGATGCGACGGAATAACCCCCCGCCGACCGTCTTCCGTACCTATATACGGTTGACCCATGAACGTGATGACACAACCCAGTCGCGCCGACATCGAGGAAGCGCTTGATCTCACTGCGGCCCGCAAGGGGCGCAAGTGGCTGCGCCGTGTTGTCTGGCTGTTCGCCGTCGCGGCGATCATGGTTGGAGCGGTGTATGGCTATCGCACCATGACGGCCTCCAACGCTGCCGTGGTCTACGATACGGTGGAGGCAAGAACCGCAGACCTCACGGTGACGGTGTCTGCCACGGGCACAATCCAGCCCATCACCCAGGTGGATGTCAGCAGCGAACTCTCCGGCGTGGTCCGCACCGTCGCCGTCGATGACAATAGCGCCGTGAAGGCGGGCGACGTGCTGGCCACCCTCGATACCGACCGCCTGCAGGCGCAAAAGGCGAAGGTCGATGCGCAAGTGGCGGCAGCGGAAGGCCGCCGCGACGAAGCGAAGGCAACCCTTGCCGAACGCCAGACTTTGGCGGAGCGCCAGGCCTCGTTGCGCAAGCGCGGGCTTTCCACCCAGCAGGACTACGACACGGCACTTTCCGCCGTCACCCGCGGACAGGCGGCAATCGCCTCGGCGGAAGCTGATGTGGCTTCGGCCCGCGCCGACCGCGCCATCATCGAATCCGATCTCAAGCGCGCGTCCATCCTGTCGCCCATCGACGGCATCGTGCTGAAGCGCGCCGTCGAGCCCGGCCAGACCGTCGCCTCATCGCTACAGGCCCCCATATTGTTCACCATCGCGCAGGACTTGTCGCGCGTGCAGCTTGAAGCCGCCGTCGACGAGGCCGACATGGGCGCGGTGAAGACGGGCCAGAAGGCCACCTTCAGCGTCGATGCCTATCGGGGCCGCGCCTTTCCCGCCGCCATTGAACGCCTCTCCTATGCCCCCGAAACGGTGGATGGCGTCGTCACCTACAAGGCGATCCTCTCCGCACCCAACGAAGATCTGGCCTTGCGTCCGGGCATGACCGCGACGGCCCGCATCGTCACCGAGGAATACAAGCAGGCCCTCACCGTGCCCAACGAGGCGCTGCGCTATCAGCCGCCGGTGGCCGAGGAATCCCGCGGCTTTTCCATCACCAGCATCTTCATGCCGCGCTTCCCGCGCGATCGTGGCAAGCGGGGCACGGCGCCCGATGGCGAGCGTGAACTTTATGTCCTCCGCGCCGGCAAGGCCGAGCAGGTCTCCGTCAAGGTGGGTGCCAGTGATGGCCGGAACACCGTGGTGCTCTCGGGCAATCTGAAGGAAGGCGATGCCGTCATTACCGGGCAGCACAGTGCCGCCGGGGCATCGTCGCGATGAACAGCTTTGACCCGCGCGAGAGGCCGCCGCTCATCTCGCTCCGGGGCCTGCGCCGCTTCTATGGTCAGGGCGCGGCCCGCGTGCATGCGCTGGATGGCGTTGATCTTGACATCGCGCCGGGTGAATTCATCGCCATCATGGGGGCGTCCGGCTCCGGCAAGTCCACCTGCATGAACATCATCGGCTGCCTCGACCGCCCGACAGCAGGGAGCTACGAGTTCAGCGGCGTGGACGTGACGCGCCTCGACAACGACGGCCGCGCTCTGCTTCGCCGCAACTATCTCGGCTTCGTCTTCCAGGGCTTCAATCTCTTGCCGCGAACGACAGCACTGGAGAACGTGGAACTGCCACTGGTCTATCGCGGCATGAAGCGCGCCGAACGCGAGCGCCGCGCCGCCGATGCCCTCAAGGCCGTTGGCCTCGAAGGCCGCGAAAGCCACACGCCGGGCGAACTCTCCGGTGGCCAGCAACAGCGCGTAGCCATTGCCCGCGCCATCGTGACCGATCCGCTGGTGTTGCTGGCGGACGAACCCACGGGCAACCTCGACTCCGCCCGCAGCCACGAATTGATGAAGCTCGTGACCGACCTCAACACGGCGCGCGGCATCACGGTGATCATGGTCACGCATGAAAACGACATTGCCGCCTATGCCGGGCGCAAGGTCGTGTTCGCCGATGGCCGGATCAAGAGCGATGTGAAGGTGGCGGCATGATCTGGGAATCCGTCAAGCTCGCGCTCCGCACCATCCGGCGCAACGTGCTGCGCTCCATCCTCACGCTGCTCGGCATCGTGATCGGCGTGGCGGCGGTGATCGCACTCGTCACCATCGGCGAGGGCGCCCAGAGCAAGATGACATCGGAATTGTCAAAGCTTGGCAGCAACATGCTGATCGCCCGCCCCGGCGCCCCCACGCCAGGTCCGCCCACGGGCGGCGAATCCCGTAGTTTTTCCGAGCGCGATGTGGAAGCGCTCCGCAACGGCCTCACCGGTGTCCGCGCCATGGCGGCGTCCTCCAGCAAGCAGGTCAAGGTGATCTACGGCACGGCAAGCCAGGACACGCAAGTCACCGGCACCGAGCCGAGTTTCTTCGATACGCAGGACTGGGCCTTCACCTCCGGTGGCACGTTCAGCGAGTCGGATGCGCGCAGCGGCACCGCCGTGTGCGTGATCGGCGCCACGCTGGTGCGCGAACTCTTCCAGGGCGAAAACCCGCTGGGCGGTATCATTCGCGTTGGCGCCATGCCCTGCGAGGTGACGGGCACGCTCGCCGCCAAGGGTCAGTCCGCTTTCGGCACCGACCAGGACAATACGGTGGTCATGCCGCTCCGCACCTATCAGCGCCGCATCGCAGGTTCGACCCGGATCGCGACCATCGCCGTCTCCGGCATCAATCAGGAGGTCTTGCCCGCGCTGCAATCCGCCATGGCGGAAATCCTGCGTGAAACACGCCGCATTGATCCGGGCGAGGAAGACGATTTCACCGTGCGCGACATGACCCAGATCGCCGCCGCCATGTCGTCCACCACCTCCGTGATGACGGGCTTGCTGGGCGCTGTGGCCGCTGTCAGCCTGCTCGTCGGCGGCATCGGCATCATGAACATCATGCTGGTGTCGGTGGCGGAACGCACCCGCGAAATCGGCATTCGCCTCGCCATCGGCGCGCGCGCCAACCAGGTGCTGCTGCAATTCCTTGTGGAGGCGATCGTGCTCTGCCTCATCGGCGGATTGATCGGGCTAGCGCTGGGTTATGGGCTGGCGGCGCTGGGGGCGCTCCTGCTTGGCATTCCCATGGGCTTCAATGTCACCATGGCCGCCGTGGCCGTGGTCTTCTCGGCAGTCATCGGCGTGGTGTTCGGCTTCTTCCCCGCCCGCAGCGCCGCCCGCCTCGATCCCATCGAGGCGTTGCGGCACGAGTGAGCCCTACCGCCGGCGGCGGATCGCGTCTTCCACGGAGTTGAGCAGGTCGTCACCGGCGTCACCGGATTTGGTGCCCTTGCCGAGCATGTCGTCCAGCGTCTTGCGGCCCCGTTCAACGCTGGGGGCGGGGGCTGCCCCGCCTCCGCCTGCGCCACCACCCAGGATGTCCTTGAGGATGTCGCCCATCTGGCCGGGGGGCATTTGCTTCACGATCACGCGGCCATTCTGCCCGCCCGCGAGAATGTCATTGAGAATGTCCTCCAGCGATCCGCCCGAAGGAGCGGCCCCGCGCGGCTGCGGGGCAGGGGCGGGCGCAGGCTCCGCCGAGGCGCCACCGCCCAGCACATCCTTCAGGATGTCGCCGATGCCGCCGCCGGACTTGCTCGAAGGCGCAGGCCCGGATGCCGATCCGCCCCCCAGGATGCCGCCGAGAATGTCACCCAGGCCGCCGCCACTGCCCCCGCCGATCTTCTTGGCCATCTGGCCCATGACGATGGTGGCAACGATGGGCAACAACTTTTTCAGCACCGCAGCACCGATGCCGGAGTTGAGCGACAGTTGCTGTGCCACCTCGCGGCTCGTGTCCTTGTTGCCGAAGATCTGGCCCAGCACATCATCGCCGCGGCCCTTGGCTGCATCGAACGAGACGGAACCCGGATCGTCAAGGGCCGCACCGAAGCCGCCGGTCAGCACCGAGCGCAGCATGTCCTGCAAGCCTTCCGGCGATTGCGCCTGCTTGCGCACCCCTGCAGCGACGACGGGCACGAGCGCATCAAGCGCCGCCCGCGTCTGTTCATCATTGAGGCCGAACTGGCGGCCGATGGCGGAAATATCCATGGTCATTTTCTCCCGGTCAGAATGTCCTTGAAAATGTCGTCGAGTCCCGGCGTGCGCTTGCGCCGCCGCGTGGTGGTGCGCCGCCGCGTCGAATAGGTGTAGCGCCGCCGCCGCCGCTTCGGCGCAAGCTGACGTTGCGCGCCCTGCATGAGACCCTTGAGCAGTGCCGCGATGATGACAGAGATGAGCCCGCCACCGCCGACGGAATCGGCTGCCTGTTGCGGCGTGCCTGACAACTGCACCGCATTGCTCGCGGCCAGCGTCGCCATCACGGCAGTGGCCGAAAGGGCCGCCGCTTTCTGCTGGCCAGCACCTTCCGCGCCCAGTGCCGACATGGCAGCGCTTTTCGACCCGTAGATTTCATCCAGGATCGCCGTGCCATCGGCCTGCGCCTCGCTGCCCGTCATGGCATCCGCATCGTTGAGGTCGGAGCTGTCGCCACCTTCCTCCAGCAGATCGAGCAGCGCCTCGAAGGCCTCGGCATCGGCGGCGGCCTTCGCCTTCAGCTTCGACGCAATCTCGGGCGCGAAGGAGGCGATGGCGCGGTGTGCTTCGACTTCGGAGAGGCCGCAGGCCTGTGCGGCATTGGCGTAGTAGCGGCCGCCCTGCGCGGCGGCGAGAATATCAGTGATGGCCATGGGCGTGGGAGGTTCCGGATTCCAGTCTGTTCACAATCCTAGCGGCCACCCATACGGACGCAATGCCAAAAACGATGGAACCCACGCCAATTGCCGCCATCATGCCTTCCACCGCCGCAAGCCTGCTGCCGACGATGGCGAAGGGAATGGTGCCGAGCGTCGCCTTGCCCCAGTTGAACCAGGTTGAAAGAGCAGGGCGCCCGAGGTTGTTGAACGCCGCGTTGGCAACAAACTGCGCGCCCGCGAAAGCCCAGGTGATGCCGATCCACGAGCAGAAGAAGATCACGATGGTGCGCGCTTCACCATTGAGGTGGAAGGCCGCGGCCACATGTTCGCGGAAGGCAAACAGGAGCGCCGATGTGATGAGCGTGTAGACAGCCGCGAACTTCAATCCGTCCCACAGTGTCTGGCGCACGCGGCCAAAATCACGCGCGCCGAAATTCTGCCCGATGATGGGACCAACCGCACCCGAGAGCGAGAAGATGATGCCGAACGCCACCGGCACGATGCGTCCGATGATGGCGGAGGCAGAAACGGCCTCGGTGCCGAAGGGCGCCACCGCATAGGTCGTGTAGGCCACCGTGAAGGGGGTCGCCAGTTGCGTGAGCATCGCCGGAAGCGCAATCGACCAGATTGTCCTGAAATCCCGCCGCAGGCCCTTGAGCGAGATGTGATTGAGGAAGCGGTGATGCACCGCGAGGCCGTGAATGCCGAAGGCCAGCGCGCAGGTGTTGGCGCAGACGTGCGCCACCGCCGCACCCTGGATGCCCCAGCCGAAATGGAAGATCATGATCGGATCGATGACGAGGGTCGCCGCTGCGGAACCCAGCGTCACGAACATCGCCCGTGTCGGACTGCCGATGCCGCGCAGGGCGAAGGAGCAGCACACCGCCGTCGCCAGCATGATGAAGCCGGGCGTGAGGATGCGGATATAGGACGTTGCCAGCCGCAGCGCCTCGCCCTCCGCGCCGAGGAACCGCATCAGCGGATCGGCGAAGATCGCTGCCAGCAGCGTGTAGGCGCCCGAGACAACCAGCGTGAAGGTGACGGAACTGGTGGCGAACTCTTTGGCCCGTACGGGATCGCCCGCACCAATATTGCGCGCCACGAGCGCTGCTGCTGCAATGCCGATACCAAGGCTCATGGAGAGATTGGCAAAGGAGAGGATGCCCGCAAAGCCGATGGCTGCCGTCACGTTCGTGTCGTTGAGAAGGCTGAGGTAGTAGAGGTCGGCAAGGTCGGCGCCGAACATGGTCATGAGACCGACGGCACCAGTCATCGTCATGATCACGACATGGCGCATGACGGATCCCGTGAGGAAGATGGCGCCCCGGCCCGAAGGCTTTGCGGTCGTGTCACTCACAGCTCAAACCCCAAGCGGCGCCCCTCGTCCACCAGCAGGGCGGGGTTGCGATAGTGATGCGCGGTGAGGCCCGCGATGCGCGCGCCCTCCACATTGGATTTCTTGTCGTCGATGAACCAGCACTCCGCCGCCTGGCGGCCCAGCGACTCCACCAGCTTCACGAAGCTCTTGGGGTCCGGTTTCTTGGTGCCGAATTCATAGGAGCAGAAGCGGTTGGGAAAGATCAGGGCCGCTTCCGGCAGCAGGCGGTGCAGGTTGTTTTTCACGATGGGCCCGTTGTTGGTGTAGATCGCCACGTCGGCTTGCGCCTTGAGCAGCGCTGCGACAACCAGCACTTCGCTGTTGGCGGTCATGGCGTGGCGGCGGGCATCCACCCATTCCGTTTCGCTGATCGGATAACCGAGCCGCGCCCCGAACTCCTGCAGGTACCCCGCCGGATCCGGATAGTCGCCCGCATCCGCGGCTTCCTCGAAGCCTGAATCCCACAGGGCGGCGCGCACGTCGCGCGCCGTGGTGTTGGCCAGCGCCGCAAGAAACCGCAGCCGCCGCCCAAGGTCGTAGTGGCAGAGCACGTCATCCATGTCGAAGATGACGAAGGAAGGGCGTGCTGCAGTCACGTGCCTATGCCGCCTTTGTGCCGCCGACGGTGAGGCCGTTGATGCGCAGTGTCGGCTGTCCCACGCCCACGGGAACACCCTGGCCGTTCTTGCCGCAGGTGCCGATGCCCTTGTCGAGTGCGAGGTCGTTGCCCACCATGGAGATCTTCTTCAGCGCTTCGGCCCCCGCACCGATCAGGATGGCGCCGCGCACCGGACGCGTCAGCTTGCCATCCTCGATCATGTAGGCTTCCGTCACGGTGAAGACAAACTTGCCAGAGGTGATATCCACCTGTCCGCCGCCAAAGGACTTGGCAAACAGGCCTGTCTTCATCGAGGCCAGGATTTCCTCCGGCGTGCGTTTGCCGTTCAGCATGTATGTGTTGGTCATGCGCGGCATCGGCGCATGGGCATAGGACTGGCGGCGACCGTTGCCGGTGGGCGCTACACCCATCAGCCGCGCATTCATGCGGTCCTGCATGTAGCCGACGAGCACGCCATTCTCGATCAGTGTCGTGCAATGCGACGGCGTTCCCTCGTCGTCGATGGTGATGGAACCGCGCCGGTCTGGCAGCGTCCCGTCATCGACGACGGTCACGTCATCGGCGGCAATCTTCTGGCCCATCAGGCCGGCGAAGGCGGAAGTGCCCTTGCGGTTGAAGTCGCCTTCAAGTCCATGGCCGATCGCCTCATGGAGCAGGATGCCGGGCCAGCCGGGACCGAGCAGCACGTCCATCTCGCCCGCAGGTGCATCGCCTGCCTCCAGCGCCACCATGGCCTGCCGGTAGGCCTCCCGCGCCGATGCCTGCCAGCGCTCTTCCGTGAGATAGGAGGCTGGAAGCGCCCGCCCGCCGAAGCCGTCGCTGCCCTGGCCCTGCTTCACGCCGTTGTCGGTGGTGACGGACACATTGAAGCGGAGCAGGGGGCGGATGTCGCGGAACAACTCGCCATCGGGCCTGACGATGGTGACGTCCTGGAAATCCGTGCCGATGGAAACCGAGACCTGCCGCACCCGCGTATCGAGCCCCCGCGTGAAGGCATCGACCTTCTGCAGCAGCGCAACCTTGTCGGCGAAATCCAGCACATCCGCCGGATTGAAATCGCCATAGAGCTTGCGGTTGCTGCGCTGGGGAGCCGCACTCACATTGCGGCTGCGGCCATGGCGCAGGATTGTTTCCACCGTCTCGCCGGCCCGGCGCAGCGCCGCAGGCGAAAGGTCGGAGGAATGGGCGTAGGCCGCTGTTTCTCCGCTCACGGCCCTGAGGCCGAAGCCCTGGCCGTCGTCGCTGGCGGCGGACTTCAGCTTGCCGTCATCAAAGACCAGGCTTTCGCTCTGGCGCTTCTCGATGAACAACTCGCCATCATCCGCCTTGGCCAGCACCTCCTGCGTGGTGCGCTGGGCCTCTGCGAGGGAAAGGTCGCCAATGGCGTCGAGAGTGGGCATGGGGCAAAGTTCCTGACGAGGCTGCAGTTTGAACCCGTTACATAATGAGAAAGGCCCGGACCTTCCAGTCCGGGCCTGTTCGGAAATGAGCGGAGCAGATGAATTAGTGCTTGTCGAGTTCGGCGAGCGCCGCGCCGAAACCTTCAAGCGAGATGTTGATGGGGAAGCCGTTGCCGGGGCGGTCGTAGAGATAGAAGGTGGACTTGCCGCCCTTCTTGAACTTGCCCAGCGTATCGGCCGACATTTCACCCATGGCTTCGCAGATGGGCGGCAGGCAGCGGGTGAACACGAGGCGCGACGGCAGCGCCGTGCCATCGATCTCCACCGGAATGCCGGTAGGAAGGTAGACGCCCACAGGCGTCATGATGCGCATGAAGAGCGCCGACTTGTCGCCGCGCTTTACCTTGTTGACGATCACCGAGAGGCCGACCTTGGCATTCTTGTCGCTCTTGGCCTGCTGGGTCATGCCGCAGGCCTTGCCGGGAGCAGCACCGCCGGCATCGGCAGGATCGGCCGGAGCCTCGGCGCATTGCACCCCCCAGGCGCCGAAGGTGCCGATGTTCTCAACCTTGGGCATCGGGCGCTTGCCGGCCTGTGCCGGAGGAGCGTTCTTGCGGGGACCGAGGCCCGCCGGCGGCAGTGGCTGCCCGTCGCTCTTTCCCGCATCCGGCTGGGCGGCAGGATCGTCCTGCGCCACGGCCTGATTCGCGTGGGGGAGGATCATCAGGGAGGAGGCCAGTGCGGCCAGCGCGAATACTCGGGTGATTCTCACGTAAAACGGTCCTTTATCAGATACAGGGGGCGCTCTTAGCCCCGGCGGTTGGGGCTGGCAAGCTGCCTTGAGGCTGCCGGAAACGGCGGCTTTCCGGTGCAAATGCGGCAGAAATCCGGCCTGCGATCAAGTCCCCGCCGTGAATGACGTTTTGCCGCGCCCGGTCCTGTTGCCGCAGCCAAGGGAATGTGGTTGATCTAGATCAAACCGCTTTCGGGACGGATTGTTTTCGCTTGATCGAGACGCTCCAAACCCGGGATCCATGTGAGGGCACATTTGAAATGATGAAGACTGCGAAATTCGCACTGACGCTGCTTGCGCTTGCCGCAGCGCCAACCTTGGCGCAGGCCGCCGCCGGCCATGCCGAACCCTGGCAGATCGGTTTCCAGGACGCAGTCACGCCCGTGGCGGAAAGCATCCATTTCTTCCACAACTACCTGCTGGTGCCGATCACGGTCATCATCGCCCTGTTCGTCCTGGCGCTGCTCATCATCGTGATGGTGAAGTTCAACGCCAAGGCCAACCCGGTGCCGTCGAAGACGACCCACAATGCGGTTCTCGAAGTGGCGTGGACGGTGATCCCGGTCCTCATTCTCGTGGCGATTGCCATTCCCTCCTTCCGCCTCCTCTATTTCCAGCGTGACATTCCCCAGGCCGACATCACCATCAAGGCCATCGGCAACCCCGGCTGGAACTGGACCTACCAGTATCCCGACCTCGGCGTGGACGAGGGCGGCGAACCCAAGGTGAGCTTCACCGCCTCGCTGCTGCCGGAAGCCGACGCCAAGGCCGCCAACAAGCCTTACCTGCTGGCAACGGACGTTCCCGTGGTCGTTCCCGTCAACAAGACGGTGAAGATGATCATCACCGCCGATCCCGCCGGCATCATCCATGCCTGGACCATCCCGTCCTTCGGCATGAAGATCGACGCCATTCCCGGCCGCCTGAACGAAGACTGGTTCCGCGCCGAGAAGGAAGGCACCTACTACGGCCAGTGCTCCGAGCTTTGCGGCAAGGACCACGCCTTCATGCCGATCGAACTGCACGTCGTCTCCGAGGCCGACTACAAGGCCTGGACCGAAAAGGTGCAGACGGCGAGCGTGGAAGAGGCCCGCGACTTCCTGTTCGCCATGCTGCAGGCCAAGGGCCAGCTGGCCACCAACTGATATTCATTTTTCCGAGAGGCTAGAAAACAAATGGCAACCGCGCACGCCGCTCATGACGATCACCACGCCGACCCTTCGGGCTGGCGCCGTTACGTCTATTCCACCAACCACAAGGACATCGGCACGATGTACCTGTGGTTCTCCATCATGGCTGGCTGTATCGGCGGCATCCTGTCCGTCTTCATGCGCATGGAACTGCAGGAGCCGGGAATCCAGATTTTCCACGGCCTCGCCCAGATGGTCTATGGCGTTGACGCGGCCTCGGCCGTGGACAACGGCAAGCACATGTTCAACGCCTTCGTGACGGCCCACGGCCTGATCATGGTGTTCTTCATGATCATGCCCGCCATGATCGGCGGTTTCGGCAACTGGTTTGTGCCCCTCATGATCGGTGCTCCCGACATGGCCTTCCCGCGCATGAACAACATCTCCTTCTGGCTCCTTGTTCCCTCCTTCACGCTGCTGCTGATCTCGCTCTTCGTCGAAGGTCCCGCCGGCATGCACGGCGCGGGCACGGGCTGGACGGTCTATGCGCCGCTCTCCACGTCTGCCCATCCGGGACCTGCCGTGGACTTCGCCATCCTGTCGCTCCACATCGCGGGCGCCTCCTCGATCCTCGGCGCCATCAACTTCATCACCACCATCTTCAACATGCGCGCCCCCGGCATGACACTGCACAAGATGCCGCTCTTCGTCTGGGCCGTGCTTGTCACCGTGTTCCTGCTGCTCCTTTCGCTGCCGGTTCTCGCGGGCGCCATCACCATGCTGCTCACCGACCGCAACTTCGGAACCTCGTTCTTCGAAGCCTCGCAGGGCGGTGACCCCGTGCTCTACCAGCACCTCTTCTGGTTCTTCGGACATCCGGAAGTGTACATCCTGATTCTGCCCGGCTTCGGCATCGTCAGCCACATCGTCTCCACCTTCTCCAAGAAGCCGGTGTTCGGCTATCTCGGCATGGCCTACGCCATGGTGGCAATCGGCGTCGTCGGCTTCATCGTCTGGGCCCACCACATGTATACCGTGGGTCTGGACGCCGACACGCAGGCCTACTTCGTGGCCGCGACGATGATCATCGCCGTGCCCACCGGCGTGAAGATCTTCTCGTGGATCGCCACCATGTGGGGCGGCTCCATCGAGTTCAAGGCGCCCATGGTCTGGGCCATCGGCTTCATCTTCCTGTTCACCGTGGGCGGTGTGACGGGCGTGGTGCTGGCCAACGCCGGTGCTGACCGTTCGCTGCACGATACCTACTACGTGGTGGCCCACTTCCACTACACCATGTCGCTCGGCGCCACCTTCGCCATCTTCGCGGGTTGGTACTACTGGTTCCCGAAGATTTTCGGTTACATGTACTCCGACTTCATCGCCAAGCTGCACTTCTGGGTCACCTTCGTCGGCGTGAACCTGGTGTTCTTCCCGCAGCACTTCCTCGGCCTCGCCGGCATGCCGCGCCGCTACATCGACTATCCGGAAGTTTTCGCCGGCTGGAACTTTGTGTCGTCGATCGGTTCCTACATCTCGGCCTTCGGCATCCTGATCTTCCTCTATGGTGTCATCAACGCCTTCATGCGCAAGCAGAAGGCCGCCGACAATCCCTGGGGTGAAGGCGCAACGACGCTGGAATGGACACTCTCGTCCCCGCCGCCGTTCCACCAGTTCTCCACCCTGCCGGTCATCAAGTAAGGCTGGGCGGTTCCGGATATGGCATCGGGTACGGCCCATACCGCTTCCACCCTGGCCGCCAATGGCGGTCAGGGGACGGCTGGCGACTACATCGCGCTCTTGAAGCCGCGGGTGATGTCGCTTGTCGTCTTCACGGCGGTCGTGGGCCTGTTCGCGGCCCCGGGGGAACTCCATCCCTGGCTCGGCTTTGTCACCATTCTCTGCATCGCCCTTGGCGGCGGCGCCTCGGGCGCCCTCAACATGTGGTATGATGCCGACATCGACGCGGTGATGAAGCGCACGGCCAAGCGACCCATCCCGTCTGGGGCCATCGCGCCGGGTGAAGCGCTGGGCTACGGCCTTGCCCTCTCCGCCGCTGCGGTTCTCATGCTCGGCCTGTTCGTGAATGTGGCCTCGGCACTGCTGCTGGCCTTCACGATCTTCTTCTATGTCGTCGTCTACACCATGGGCCTCAAGCGCCGCACCGCGCAGAACATCGTGATCGGCGGCGCTGCGGGTGCCTTCCCGCCGATGATCGCCTGGACGGCCGTCACGGGGACGATTGATCCGGGCGCCATCGCACTCTTCCTGCTCATCTTCATGTGGACGCCGCCGCACTTCTGGGCATTGGCCCTGTTCCGCGAGGGCGACTACGAAAAGGCCGGCGTGCCCATGCTGCCCAACGTGGCGGGCCGCCACGAGACCAAGAAGCAGATCCTGTTCTATTCGCTGCTGCTGGTGCCGACCGCGGCCGCTCCCGTGCTCACGGGCACGGCCGGCTATCTCTACGCCGCAGGCGCTGTGCTGCTCACGGCGAAGTTCCTCTTCGACGCCGTCACCGTCTATCGTGCCGCCACCCGCGAGGCCGAGGACAAGGCCTGCAAGAAGCTGTTCGGCTTCTCCATCCTCTGGCTCTTCGTGCTCTTCGCCCTCATTCTCGCGGAAAGACTGCTCAGCCTGCCCGTGATCGGGGGGCTGCTGTGATGGCTGAGCCCTTGAAGCCCTTCTCGCCCGAAGACATGGCCCGCCGCCGCCGCCGCTCCATCGTGATGGCGCTGGCGCTGCTGGCGCTGATCGCCATTTTCTTCATCAGCACGCTGGTCCGCCTGGGCGGCAACATGCCGGGAGGTGCGTCATGAGCACCGCGCCTGACATGAACCGCCGCAACAGACGCGTCGCCGGCATTGCGGCCGGCGTGGCCGCAGCCATGCTCGGCCTCGCCTTCGCCTCCGTCCCCCTCTACCGCCTGTTCTGCGAAGCAACGGGCTTCAACGGAACGACGCAACGCGCCAGCGCCGCTCCGCAAGCGGCCGATGCCACCGTTTCCGTGCGCTTCGACGCCAATGTGGAAAAGGACATGGGCTGGACCTTCCATCCCGCACAAGGCACCCTCAACGTCCGCCTCGGCGAACCGGTGCTTGCGAAATATGTGGCCGTCAACACCACCGCGGCGGAAATCACGGGAACCGCCATCTTCAACGTGACGCCGCCTGAAGCCGGCGCCTACTTCAACAAGATCGAATGCTTCTGCTTCACCGAGCAAACGCTGAAGGCTGGCGCCCGCGCCGAAATGCCCGTTCAGTTTTTCGTCGATCCCGCGATGCTGAAGGACGCCGACGCCCGCAACATCCGCGAGATCACCCTGTCCTACACCTTCTATCCAACCAAGAAGACCGCCAATGACCAGGCGGCCCTTTCGACCAATTAAGGAGCGACCCATGGCCGACGCCCATGCCAAGAACCATGACTATCATCTCGTCGATCCGTCGCCGTGGCCCTTCGTGGGGTCCATGTCGGCGCTGATCCTCGCCATCGGCGCCATTGTCTGGATGCACGGCAGCACCCCCATCGTCGCCCTCATCGGCCTGGCGCTGGTGCTCTACACCATGTTCATGTGGTGGCGTGACATCATCATCGAAGCCCACAAGGGCGACCACACGCCCGTCGTGTCGCTGCATCTGCGCTACGGCATGCTGCTGTTCATCGCCTCGGAAGTGATGTTCTTCGTGGCCTGGTTCTGGGCCTACTTCGATGCCAGCCTGTTCGCGGGTGAAGCCCAGCAGGCGGCCCGCGTGGCGGCAACCGGCGGCGTCTGGCCGCCCGCACCCGTCGGCGGCGAAGCCACCAGGATCTTCGATCCGTGGCACCTGCCGCTGATCAACACGCTGATCCTGCTCACCTCGGGCACGACGGTGACGTGGGCCCACCACGCCCTCCTGCAAAACGACCGCAAGGGTCTGATCAACGGCCTCATCCTCACGATCGTGCTGGGTCTGCTCTTCACCTGCGTGCAGGCCTATGAATACGGCCACGCCGCCTTCGCCTTCAGCCGCGCCCACGGTGGCAACATCTATGGCTCGACCTTCTTCATGGCCACGGGCTTCCATGGCTTCCACGTGATCGTCGGAACGATCTTCCTCATCGTCTGCCTGTTCCGCGCGCTCAAGGGCCACTTCACGCCCCAGCAGCACTTCGGCTTCGAAGCCGCCGCCTGGTACTGGCACTTCGTGGACGTGGTCTGGCTGTTCCTCTTCGCCTGCATCTACATCTGGGGCTCGATCGGCGCGGTCATCCCCGCCGAATAAGCCGCAGGGCAAATACCTTGAAATGGCCGGGTCTCCCGGCCATTTTTCGTTTGGAAAGCGCGCATGACCGAAAATTATTACCCCGACATCTCCCCCGTGAAATCAGGCCTCGCCGGCACCTGCCCGCGCTGCGGCCGTGGCAGGTTCTTCACCGGCTATCTCAAGGTCGCCAAGTCCTGCACCTCCTGCGGGCTGGACTTTTCCTTTGCCGACGCCGGCGACGGCGCCGCCTGGTTCGTGATGCTCTTTGCCTGCGTCGTGGGCGTGGGCTCGATCCTCGGCATCGAGGTGGCCTACCATCCCGCCTGGTGGGTACATGTGCTGATCGCCATTCCGGTGCTGATCATCCTGCCCGTGCTGATGTTGCGGCCCGTGAAGGGCATGCTGCTGGCCCAGCAATGGAAGACCAACGCCCACGAAGGACAGATCGACCGATGACCACGGCCCGTCCGCGCGCCTGGCCCGTTCTGCTGGCGGCAGGCGTCGGCCTCGCCATCCTGCTGTCGCTCGGCATCTGGCAGGTGCAGCGTCTGGCGTGGAAAGAGGGGCTGATCGCGGCCATCGACCAGGCGCTGGCGGCTGAACCCGTCAGTCTTGCAGAGGCACTGGCGCGGTCCGATCCCGATTTCACCAAGGTTGCAGTTGCAGGCACGTTCGGAGAAAAATCCTTGCGCCTGCTGACCGCCGCCCCCGGTGGCGCGGGCTGGATGATCGTGCAGGGCTTCACCTCCACCGAGGGTCAAAGTCTGCTGGTGGCGCGCGGCGTGGCGGGAGATGCCCAGGAGGTGCCCGCCGCTGCTGGACCAGTGCAGCTTTCGGGCATCCTGCGCCGGCACGGCGCGCGTGCCGCCTTCGATGCCGACAACAATCCCGCCGCGAACCAATGGTACTGGTGGGATGTCCCGGCCATGCAGGCCGCGGCCCTTGGTCGCCCGCCCGCAACGCCGCTCGTCCTCCATCTCCTGCCGGCCACCCCGGCCACGGAAGGCCTGCGCGTCGATCCCCCGAAATCCGACCTCCGCAACAACCACCTCGGTTACGCCATCACCTGGTTCGGCCTTGCAGCTGCGCTGGTTGTGGTGGCGGGCGTGTTCCTGAGGGGACGTAACAAACCTTGAAGTCGCGCGGGCACCCCATTAATGCCCTGCCATCCGGGAACCCCCTCAGCCCTCCGGGCAGCTCCTCCAACACGTTGGGGGAGCGTAAACGGTCTGCCCCCACCCAGCTTGCGGGGGAGGTGGCCCAAGGCCGGAGGGGGTGGCTCCGCATTTGAAAGTGCCGTGATGAAATACGTCTCGACCCGTGGTTCCGCTCCTGTCCTCTCTTTCGAGGATGCCATGATTTCCGGGTTGGCCCGGGATGGGGGCCTTTATGTGCCGGATCAGGTGCCGGTCCTTTCCGTCGTTGAACTGAAGGAGCTGCGCGGCAAGCCCTTCGCCGATGTGGCCTTCGCCGTGGCGAGCCGCTTTGCCGATGGCGCCATCCCCGAGCGCGAACTCCGCCGCATGGTGGACGAGGCTTATGCCACCTTCGCCCACAAGGCGGTGACACCGCTGAAGCAACTCGACTCCAACCACTTCCTGCTGGAACTGTTTCACGGCCCCACCATTGCCTTCAAGGACGTGGCCATGCAGTTGCTGGCCCGCCTGATGGATTGGTCGCTGGAACGCTCCGGCACCCGCGCCACCATTGTCGGCGCAACATCGGGCGATACCGGTGGTGCGGCCATCGAAGCCTTCCGCCACAGCCGCAACGCATCGATCTACATCCTGCATCCGCACGGTCGCGTCTCCGACGTGCAGCGCCGCCAGATGACGACCGTCCATGCGCCGCATGTCCACAACATCGCGCTCGAAGGCACCTTCGACGACTGCCAGTCCATCGTGAAGGCGCTCTTCAACGACCATGGCTTCCGCGACGGCATCCGCCTCGCCGGCGTCAACTCCATCAACTGGGTCCGCGTCATGGCCCAGATTTCCTACTACATCTATGCAGGCCTCGCCCTTGGCGCCCCCGATCGCGCCATCTCCTTCACCGTGCCCACGGGCAATTTCGGCAATGTCTTCGCCGGGCTGATGGCAAAGCGCATGGGACTGCCGATCGACCGCCTGGTGATCGCCACCAACGCCAACGACATCCTCGACCGCACCGTGAAATCCGGCCGCTACGAGGTGAAGGGCGTGCACGCGACCATGAGTCCCTCCATGGACATTCAGGTCTCCAGCAATTTCGAGCGCCTCGTCTATCTCGCCAACAACCGGGACGCGCAGGCGGTGCTCCGCGCCATGGACGGCCTCAAGCAGTCCGGCGCCTTCAGCCTGGCCTCGGATGCGCTGCAATCGATCCGCGACGAATTCGATTCCGGCGCAAGCGGCGAGGCGGAAACCGCTGCCATGATGCGCACCATTCTGGAAGAGACGGGCGAGGTGCTGGACCCGCACACGGCCGTTGCCGTCGCCGTGGCGCGCCAGAACCAGGGGGCGGCCCCCATGGTTTCGCTGGCCACCGCCCACCCCGCCAAGTTCCCTGACGCGGTGCAGGCGGCCGTCGGGCTAAGGCCCGGTTTACCCCAACGATTTGAACACTTGATGACGGCGCAAGAAAGTTTCACAGTGCTTCCCAACAGCGTGGAAGCGGTGAAGGACCACATCAAGGCCCGCGCCCCGCTGTGAGGGGAGGGTCTATGTCTGTTGAAGTGTCGCGGCTGGAGAACGGCCTGCACGTGGTGACTCACACCATGCCACACCTGGAAACGGTGGCGCTTGGCATCTGGGTGAAGGCGGGCGCCCGCGACGAGTTGCCGGAGGAAAACGGCATCGCCCATTTCCTCGAGCACATGGCCTTCAAGGGCACGAAGCGGCGCACGGCGCAGGGCATCGCCGAAGAAATCGAGAGTGCCGGAGGTGAAATCAACGCCGCCACCGGCATGGAAACCACCACCTATTACGCCCGCGTGCTGAAGAACGACTGGCAGCTCGCCCTCGACATCCTCTCCGACATCTTCCTCAATTCAACGCTCGATGAAAACGAGCTGGAACGCGAGCGCGACGTCATCCTGCAGGAGATCGCCGCCGCCAAGGACCAGCCCGACGACCTCGTCTTCGATCTCGCCCAATCCGCCTGCTACGGCGACCATCCCCTGGGCCGCTCCATCCTCGGCCCGGCGAGCCTCATCGAGACCATGACGCGCGACCAGATGACAGCCTGGCGCGACCGCAACTACTGGGCCTCGCGCATCGTTGTCTGCGCTGCGGGCAACATTGATCACAAGGCTTTCGCCCGCGAAACCGCGAAGCACTTTGGCCACCTCGGGCAAGGCCACGGGCCGCAGCGCCACTCGCCCGTGTTCTCTGCCGGTGCCGCAACCGAACAGAAGCCGCTGGACCAGACGCACATCGTCCTCAACTTCAGCGCTCCCAACTATCGCGACCCGCGCATCTACCAGATGCAGGTCCTGTCGGCGATCCTCGGCGGGGGCATGTCATCACGCCTGTTCCAGGAGGTGCGCGAGAAGCGCGGCCTCTGCTACAGCGTTTTCTCCTATGGCACGTCCTACGAAGACGTGGGCCAGCTTGGCGTCTATGCAGCAACCTCGCCGGAACACACCTCTGACCTCATTGAAGTCACTTCCAAGGTCATGATGTCCATGGGGGAAGAAGTGACGGTGAAGGAAGTGGACCGTGCCAAGGCCCAGCTCAAGGCGAGCCTTGTCATGAATCTCGAAAGCGCCTCGTCGCGCGCCGATCAGGTCGCCCGCCAGTATCTCGCCTTCGGAAGCGTGCCGGAAATGTCGACGCTGGTGGAACGGATCAGCGCCGTCACGCCTGAAGATGTGAAGGCGCTCGCCCACAGCATTTTCTCCGGCAAGCCGCCCTCACTGAGTGCGGTGGGGCAATTGTCCGCGCTGGAAAGCCACAACAAGATCGCCGCCCGCTTCAAGAAGGGCTGAGGGCAAGTTCCCCATGGGTTTGCTCGACAGTTTCCGCCGCACGTCAGATATTGCGACGCTGTCCGGGCAGGGCGTCAGCCTGCGCTTTCCGGTTCCGGATGATTTCGAAGCGTGGTCCGGTCTTCGCGCCCGCAGCCGCGATTTCCTGGAGCCGTGGGAGCCTGTGTGGCCGTCGGATGAACTGTCCCCCGCAGCCTTCCGCATCCGCATCCGCCGCTACCGGCAATTGCGCAACGAAGACCTCTGCTATCCCTATTTCATCTTCTCCGGCGGCAATTTCGTCGGGGCGGCAACGCTCTCCAACGTGCGCCGCGGCGTCGCCCACACGGCGACGCTGGGATACTGGATCGGCCAGCCCTATGCCCGCTCTGGCTACATGAGCCGCGCCCTCTCGCTGCTCCTGCCCCATTGCTTCTCCACCCTGGCGCTGCACCGGGTGGAAGCCGCCTGCCTGCCGCGCAATACAGCCTCCATCCGTTTGCTGGAGAAGGTGGGCTTCGAGCGCGAAGGCTACGCACGTTCGTATCTGCAAATCGCGGGGCGGTGGGAAGACCATTTGCTCTACGCAAAAATCGGCCCCTGATGGCGGCCCGGCCGGCTGAGTGTTCTGGTCATCCCCGAAGGATTTCGCCTGCGCAACCATCCCGCGTTGGCGCTACATTGGCGCCATGATTCGCGGGGTGCTGGCACGAGGGGTGGGACGGGGCTTGGCGGCCCTGTGCCTGTGCTTTTGCGTGCTCTTCTCCGTGGTGGCGCGCGCCCAGGAAGTGACGGATATTCCCGCCACCTTCACCGCCATCGACCTCACCGGACGTGGCACGCCCATCGCGGCACAACGGCCCAATCTGGCCATCGAGGTGCCCGGCGACAGCGAGGGTGCACGCGCCGTGCTGGAATTGCGCGCGCGCGGACCGGGGCCGGATTATACCTGGACCATCTTCAACATCCGCAACGCCTCACCGACCGAGCGCAAGATCATCCTGCTGGTGGACGAACAACGCTTTGCAGGCTCGGGGCTATTCCATCTCAAGGCCTTCGGTGAAAGGCCGGACGGCGTCGTCCTCTCCAGCGGACAGGATACGCTGGAACGCGCAATCGCCCAATCCGGCGTCGCCGCCAGCTTCCGCATCAAGCCCATGGCCAATGTCACCCTGGCGCTCGAAGGCGGAGCACCTGGCCAATCCGTGCAGATCATGACGCTCGATGCCTTCAGCACCCACGAGACGACGCTGTCCGTCGTCAACGGCGGTGTCATTGCCATGGCTCTGTTCCTCGCCTTTGGCATGCTGGCGCTCTACGGCATTCGCATGCATGGGGCCTTCATTGCAGCCGCGCTGTTTGCCGTGGCGGCGGCGGGCTTCATGGCGCTGGAAAGCGGCTACCTCGTCCGCCTGCTGCCACGCCTGCCGATCAGGGGCATGCCGTTCGACATGCTGCGCGCCCTGGTCGAGGGCTTCATGATGTTCACCGTGGCGCTCTGCGTTGTCTCCTTCAATGCGTTGCGGCAGCGCGGCATCCTCGCGGCACTCGGCGTCGTCAGCATTCTCCTGCTGGCGCTGGCGAACGTGGGGTACGGCCTGTTTGACCCGCTGAAGGCAACGCTCTCCTCGCGCCTCGCATTCGCCGTCCTCGCCGTGGCGGGGCTCGTCACCGCATTCATTGTACGCAAGAACCCGGTTGGCGTGGTGCGCCAGGGCCTCATCTTCTGGGCCGCCCTCACAAGTTGGACCGTCGTCGCCGCCGTCTTCGCGCTGGGCGAGGATGCGCGATCGGCGCAGCACCTGATGCTGGTAAGTTCGCTGGCACTGGTGCTGGCCCTGATGACCTTCACGCTGGTGAGCTTTGCCTTCTCGCAAGGCTTCCTCGCCAAGCCTCTCCTCACCGACTCCAGCCGCCGCAGCCTGGCGCTTGCAGGAGCAGAACATTTCGTTTGGGATTGGCGGCCCAATGAAGACCGCCTCGACGTGGGCCCCGACCTCGCCGTGGCGCTGGGCTATGATCCAGCCACCTGGCAGAAATCGCCTGCCGCCGCGTTTCGCGCCATCCTCAATCCGGAAGACGAACCCGTCTATCAGGCGCTCCTCTCCAACCGCCGGCTGCAGCCGGGTCATGTGCATGAGGTCGAACTGCGCCTGCGCGAAGCCTCTGGGGCCGAACGCTGGTTTGCCTTGCGCGTGCGCGCCTTGCAGGGCGCAAACCGGCTTGCCGACCGCGTCATTGGCACGCTGACCGACATCACCCGCACCAAGGTGGTGGAAGACAGGCTGATCACCGACGCGGTGCATGATCCGGTGACGGGCCTTCCGAGCCGCGCCATCTTCGCCGACCGGCTGTCGCGCGAAATCGAAAAGCCGCTGGGAAGGCCCGTGCGTGTGCTGCTGGTCTCGCTGGAGCGCTTCAAGACCTTGAATGATGGCCTCGGCCACGACCTCGGCGATCAGCTGCTGATGATCGCCGGGCAACGGATCGCCGCCTGCCTGCAGGACGATGAGTCCGCCTCTCGGCTCACCGGCAGCCAGTTCGCGGTCATGCATGTGGAAACCATTGATGGCCGCGATGCCATGGTGATGGCGGAGGAAATTCGCCGCACCATCGCAGCGCCCGTCTCATTGAGCGAGCGCAACGTCTTCCTCTCCGCCGTCATCGGCATCTCCCGCGCCAGCTCCGAAGGCTACTCCGCCGACACGTTGCAGGCCCAGGCGGCAGCGGCGCTGCACGAGATCCAGAAGCACGGCAAGGCGGGCATCCGCGAATTCGAAGAAGGCTTTGAAGACGAGCGCAGCGCGCGGCTCGATTTGGAGCATGAACTTCGTCACGCCATCGACAGCGGCGAAATCGAAGTGCGCTACCAACCCATCGTCAATCTCGAAACACGCGACGTGGCCGGGCTGGAAGCGCTGACGCGATGGAACCATCCCACGCAGGGCCTGCTTTCGCCGGCAAAGTTCCTGGGGCTAGCCGAGCAGGCGGGTTTGCTGCCCGACATCACCCGCGTTGTGATGGGCGAGGCCATGCGCCAGATGGGCATTTGGCAGCGCGTTCTCACCCGCGAGCGCCCCATCTACGTCGCCATCAATCTCTCCGCCGACGAACTGAACGACCTCTCCTTCGTGGATCACCTGCGCGCACTGGTGGCGCGCGAGGGTGTGCGGCCCAACACCGTGAAGATCGAGATCACCGAGTCCGTCGCCATGCGCTACCCGGATCGCGCCCGGCAATTCCTCCAGCGCCTGCAGGCCCTGGGCGTGGGCGTCGCCTGCGATGATTTCGGCACGGGCTTCTCCAGCCTCGCCAGCCTGCGCGATCTGCCATTCGACACGCTGAAGATCGACCGCTCCTTCCTTGTCGCCGAGGCCATGGAAGGGCGGGGTGGCGTCATCCTCGATACGGTGGTGGCTCTGGCCCACGGTCTCGGCATGCTGGTGGTGGCGGAAGGGATTGAGACGGAGGCGCAGGCCTCGCGGCTTCTCGCGCTGGGCTGCGACCTGGGGCAGGGCTATCACTTCAGCGAGCCATTGCGCGCCCGCGACGTCGAGGCGCTGCTCACCGTTCTGCCACGCGTTCATGCGCCCCTGCCGCAAGGATATGATCCTGGGCAGGACGAGGCGGAAGCGGTGGAAGATCAACTCCTGTCACCGCCACCGGGCCACGCCCCCATCGCGCCGCGCCCGCGCCGCACCGAGGAGGAGATGTTTGAACCTCCCGTGATGGATGAAGGCATGTTCGAGGAGACGGCGGACTACGAGCCGGACCCGGAGCCGGAAGAGTTGCCGTCGATTTTCGACATGCCGCCGGCACCACCATCTGTGCGTGGCATTGCCACCGCCGCTCCGAAGCCCAAGCTCAAGGTGAAGCCGCAGCCGCGCAAGAAGATCAAGGTCAAGGTGAAGACGAAGGCCCGCAAGCGCCGCAAGTGAGGGGGGAAGGGACACGTCAGCCGTGGCCGGCCTCGCTGGAGAGCATGCGGGGATCAATACCGAGCTTGGCCAGCGCCCGCTCATGGGTCACATCCAGATTGGCTTCGAACACAAGGTCCGCATCCGGTTCGCAGTGCAGCCAGCCATTGTGCAGGATTTCATTTTCAAGCTGCCCCGGCGCCCAGCCCGCGTAACCGAGGGCGATCAGGCGCCGCTCCGGACCCTTGCCGTTCGCAATGTCGGTCAGCACGTTGAGCGTGGCGGAGACGACGTAGTCCTTTCCCACCAAGAGGCTCGAGTCATCCGCCGGATAGTCGGGCGTGTGCAACACGAAGCCTCGGAATGTTTCCACGGGTCCGCCGAGCCGGATGGGAATGCGCATCACATCCTCCGGCACGTCTTCAAGCCGCCCGGCAAGATCAGTTTTCTCCAGCAGGTCCGAGAACACTGTGAGCGGCGCCGGTTTGTTGACGACGAAGCCCATGGCACCCTGTTCGCTGTGGGCGCACAGGAAGACAACCGAGCGCTCGAAATTCTCGTCGCTGATGCTCGGCATGGCGATCAGCAGCTTTCCGGCCAGGCTTGTGAAATGGCTCATGACGCAAAGATAGTGCGGCCCCCTCCATTCCGCAAAGAAAAGGCGGGGGTGGAGCGGCGGGATGTGATGACGCAGTTGTAACGCGTTGATGACTGGCC
Organism: Hyphomicrobiales bacterium; assembly: GCA_016710435.1. Classification (NCBI taxonomy): domain Bacteria; kingdom Pseudomonadati; phylum Pseudomonadota; class Alphaproteobacteria; order Hyphomicrobiales; species Hyphomicrobiales bacterium. The sequence goes on from JADJVV010000001.1 coordinate 2,169,026, forward strand.
CCGCCGCAAACCGCGGGCTAACTTGACTGCATGAAGGTTCCGCTCCTCACCCGCCGCCTCTTTTTCGCCGCATCCCTGTCGGCAGTCGCCACTCCCGCGTGGACCACACCCAAGCCGTTCACGGCCCGCCTCTTCTCGGCGGGATTTGATGGAACGGCCTATCGTGGCGGACTTCACCTCACCATGGACCCCGGCTGGAAAACCTATTGGCGTGTGCCCGGCGAAGGCGGCATTCCCCCGATGGTGGAGGCCGCCGGCAGCAACATCGCGCACTTCAGTTTTGATTGCCCGCTGCCGCACCGCATGGTCGGCGGCAGCGGTGAAACCATCGGCTACAAGGAAGAGGTGGTCTTCCCCTGGGCGATGGTTCCGCGCGACGGGGCATCGCCTGTGGAAGCGGCACTCTCCGCCTTTGTGGGGGTGTGCGAGACCGTATGCATCCCCGTGCCGGTGAAGGAGAACCTCATCCTGCAACCCGTGGGACAGGCGACCCGTGATGCGGGCCTGCTCGCTGCATGGGAGGCAAGGGTGCCGCAACCTGCGCCCACGCCGCTGGTCACGGCCCTGGCGGCAGGCGAAGACGCAGGGCAGGTCTATCTCGACGTGACGCTCGCCGCCGCCGTAACGGACATTTTCGTGGAAGGAAAGGCCATGCATTTCTTTGCAACCCCTGTGTGGCGCGACGAGGGGCTGAGGGCGCGGCTCCCCGTGCACGGTGCGCGCAATGCCGATGAACTGAAGGGCAGCCCCTTGCGTATCACCCTCGACGTCGGAGGCGCGGGCCTTGAGCAGACCCTGACTGTCGTCTAAGTCCATTCCCCAACCAAGCTGGAGCTACCATGACCATCAAGACCGGTGACCGCCTGCCGCAGGCTGAATTCAACACCATGACGGCCGACGGCCAGCAGAAACTTTCAACCGATGTGATCTTCAAGGGCCGCAAGGTCGTGCTGTTTGCCGTGCCCGGCGCCTTCACGCCCACCTGCTCCATGAACCATATGCCCGGCTTCGTGGCGGCCGCCGATGCGATCAAGGCCAAGGGCGTGGACACCATTGCCTGCACCTCGGTGAACGACGTGCACGTGATGAATGCCTGGGCAAAGGCCTCTGGGGCGGACAGCAAGATCCTGATGCTGGCCGATGGCAACGCCGCCTTCGCCAAGGCCGTCGGCCTCGACAAGGATCTGGCGGTCGCCGGCATGGGCGTACGCTCCTCCCGCTATTCGATGATTGTCGATGACGGCGTGGTGAAAACCCTGAACGTGGAAGAAAAGTCGGGCGTGAATGTCTCCGGCGCCGAGACGATCCTCGAACAACTCTGATGACGGCGTGGAACGCGGGACTGGCGGCGCGCAACTTCGCTGAACTCGCCACCACGCGGGGCGGCGATGCGGAACGCGCCTTCCTCGCGTGCGACGATGGCCGCCGCTTCACCTTCGCGCAATTCTGGTCACTCGCGGGCCGCCTCGCCTTTGCCTTGAAGAGCGCCGGTGCCACACCTGGCGATCGCATTGCCGTGCAGGTGGAGAAGAGTCCCGAAGCCATCGCCCTGTTCTGGGCCTGCCTGCGCGGCGGCTTCGTCTTTCTCCCGCTCAACACGGCCTACACGCCAAGCGAAGTCGCCTATTTCGTTGGCGATGCCGAGCCGGCGGTTCTTGTCGTGCCGCCCGGGGCGGCCAACGCCCTCGCACCAGTGGCCGCCCAGGCGAAGGCCCGCGTGCTCACGCTGGACGATCTGGGCAACGGCACGCTCGTGGACGCAGCGACCGGGGAGATCAGCGATCATTCCGCGACATGGGACGATCTCGCCGCCATCCTCTATACCTCCGGCACCACGGGCCGTTCCAAGGGCGCGATGCTCACCCACGCCAACCTCGCATCGAACGCATTGGCATTGGTGGAGGCCTGGGTCTTCACCCCGGAGGATGTGCTCATACATGCACTCCCCGTCTACCACACCCACGGCCTCTTCGTTGCAACCAACACCCTGCTGCTCTGCGGCGGCCTTATCCTCTTTCGCCGCACGTTCGACGCGGCGGACGTGATGCAACTCCTGCCACAGGCCACGTGCCTCATGGGCGTGCCGACATTCTACACGCGCCTCCTGCAACACACCGGGCTCACCCGCGAGGTCACGGCGCAAATGCGGCTCTTCATTTCCGGCTCCGCGCCGCTGCTCGCCGAAACCCACCGCGCCTTTTCCAGCCGTACCGGCCACGCCATTCTCGAACGCTACGGCATGACCGAAACCAGCATGAACACGTCCAACCCTTATGCCGGCGAGCGCCGTGCGGGAACGGTCGGAATGCCCTTGCCGCACGTTGCGGTGCGCATCGCCGATCCGCAAAGCCACGCGGCCCTGTCTGCCGAAACCGATGGCATGATCGAGGTGAAGGGCCCCAACGTGTTCAGGGGCTACTGGCGCAATCCCCAGAAGACGGCCGAGGAATTCACTGCCGACGGCTGGTTCATCACCGGCGACATGGGCCGCATGTCGGGCGATGGCTACGTCACCATCTCCGGCCGCGCCAAGGACCTGGTGATCACGGGCGGCTTCAACGTCTACCCCAAGGAAGTGGAACTGCTGATCGACGCTCTGCCGGGTGTGGCCGAGTCGGCGGTTTTCGGCGTGCCCCATCCTGATTTCGGCGAAGCCGTCACCGCCGCCGTGGTAGCAAAGCCAGATGCAGCGCTCGACGAGGCGCACATGCTCGCAACCCTCCGCCAACACCTCGCCCCCTTCAAATGCCCGAAGCGGATCATCATCATCAAGGAACTGCCCCGCAATGGCATGGGCAAAGTGCAGAAGGGCCGAGACGTTGGGGGGGGGATGGGAAAAAAAAAGCAGGGGTAAACCGCGGCCGGGGGGGGGGGGGGGGGGGGGCTGCGGGAGCAGTGGGGACGGAGCTCCTGTAAGACAAGACGCCAGAGCGGAACCCTGTCTGCGTTTCACCGCCCCGTATGCACCCCGGCCAGGTTCAGCAGGTGCACCAGCGCCAGCAGGCCTACGAATCCCACGCCCAGCATCAGCGGTGTAGTTGGCAGCAGGCGGGGTTGCAGGCTGTCGCGGGGGCGTTTCTCCAGCCAGGCAAGCCCGCCGACGCCACTGGCGCACATGGCGAACACGGCAAAAGTCACGATAAATTCGGGGGTTGCGGGGAGGTTTGGCATGACGGTGACAATCGGCTTGAAGGCGGTGCGGGGTGGTTGACAGGTCCGGGGGGCCTGATTAAGGAGAACCCGAGTTTCAACGGGCGGACTTCCGCTCCTATAGGTGATTTCCATGAAAGTCCGCAATTCGCTCAAGGGCCTGATGAAGCGCCATCGCGACAACAAGCTGATCCGTCGCAAGGGCCGCGTCTACATCATCAACAAGACCAATCCGCGCTTCAAGGCGCGCCAGGGCTAATTCGCCTCATTCACGGTGAGTTGACGCCGCGCTGGACCCCGTCCGGCGCGGTTGCCGTTTTTGTGGCGTCTTTTGTGTGCCATAGTCCAGCAATGCACGCTCTCCGCTTCATCCCGATTCTGCTGCTGGCTGCTGTCTCCTCCGCCGCATCCGCCCAGGATGCCAGCGTGACGGCGAAGGCCTCCGCCACCGTCGCCGTGGCCGCGCCGAAGAAATCCCCGGCCACCTTGCGCGCCGAGGAACTGGACCTGTTGTTCGGCCAGTTGCACGGCAAGGATTCGGAATCCCGCGCGGCCTCGATCGAGCAACGCATCTGGGCCAACTGGGGCCGTAACGAGTCCGTCACGGCGGAAGTGCTGCTCGGCCAAGCCACCAAGGCGATGAACGCCGAGGAATTCGAGACGGCGGAAGAAATCCTCGACCGCCTCATCACCGCGCGGCCGGAATATGCCGAAGCCTGGAACCGCCGCGCCACATTGCATTACCTCGCCAAGCGCTATGCCAAGGCGCTGGCCGATATCGACAAGGTCCTGGAACTTGAGCCCCGCCATTTCGGCGCGCTGGCTGGCCGCGGCATGATCTACGAAGCCATGGACAAGCCCGACGAAGCCCTCGCCGCCTACCGCGAGGCCCTCACCATGAATCCCTACATGGCCGGCGTCACCGACAAGGTGAAGCTCCTGGAAAAACTCCGCCCCGATATTTGAACCCATGGCCGTCACACCACCCACCATTCGCCCTGCATCGGCAGAAGATGTTGCGGCAATCACGGCCATTTATGCGGAGCATGTCCTGAACGGGACGGCGAGCTTTGATACTGTGCCTCGCTCGCACGCCGCAACATTGGCCAAGCTGAACGAGTGCCTGTCGCGCCATTGGCCATTCCTTGTGGCCGAGCGTGCTGGCGAGGTGTTGGGCTACGCGTATGTCACCCAGTTCCGAGACCGGCCCGCCTATGAACACGCCTGCGAAAACTCGCTCTATGTGAAGGCCTCACTTCGCGGAGAAGGCATCGGCGCCATGCTTCTCGGCGCTTTGGTGGAGCGTGCCGAGCGTCGGGGCTTTCGGCAAATGGTTGCTGTCGTCGGCGGCGGCGAAGCGGCGTCAGTGGCTGTCCACCTCAAACACGGTTTTCATCACGCCGGACGCATGTCCTCGGTTGGCTGGAAATTTGGGCGTTGGCTGGATACGGTTTACATGCAACGCGCCTTGGGCGAAGGCGACAGCACACCGCCGGACCGCTGAACTCAGACCCCTTTGCCATCGCGGCCGATGGTGGCGACGCGCAGCATGTTGGTGGTGCCGGGTGTTCCGATGGGAACGCCGGCGGAGATCAGAATGCGGTCGCCCGGCTTGGTGAAGCCTTCGCGCGTGGCGATCTCGCCCGCCTTCACGAACATTTCGTCGATGCTCTCGGCATCTTCCGTGAGAACGGTGTGGATGCCCCAGCACAGCGACAGGCGCCGCGCCGTGCCCGGCACAGGCGTGAGCGCCAGCACGGGCAGGTTGGGCCGCTCGCGGGCAATGCGCAGGCCCGTGGAGCCGGAGCCTGTATAGCAGACGATGGCGGGCACCTGCAGCGTTTCGGCAATGGTGCGGGCCGCCGCCGATATGGCGTCCGCGACCGTGGGTTCGGGATCGGTGCGCTGGGCATGGATGATGCCTGCGTAGTGCGAGTCGTTCTCGACCGTCTGGGCCACGCGGTCCATGGTCTGCACGGCTTTCTCGGGCCACTTGCCGCTGGCGCTTTCGGCAGACAGCATGACGGCATCGGCACCTTCGTAGACGGCGGTGGCAACGTCGGAGACTTCGGCGCGCGTCGGCACCGGTTCCTCGATCATCGATTCCAGCATCTGCGTGGCAACGACAACGGGGCGGCCATAGCGCCGCGCCGCGCGCGTGATCTGCTTCTGCCGCGCAGGCACGGATTCAATCGGCAGTTCCACGCCGAGGTCGCCACGCGCCACCATGATGCCGTCGGCAATGCGCAGGATGTCGTCAAGGCAGGTGAGCGCCGAGGGCTTCTCGATCTTGGCCATGACGGCCGCACGGCCCGCCACCAGCTTCTTGGCTTCCGCCACGTCTTCGGCGCGCTGCACGAAGGAGAGCGCAATCCAGTCGGCACCGATGGACGCAGCAGCTTCCAGGTCGGCACGGTCCTTGGCGGTGAGGGCAGGGATCGGAATGACAGTATCCGGCAGGTTCACGCCCTTGCGGTTGGACAGCACGCCGCCAAAGATCACCCGCGTGGTCAGCTGCGTCGATCCCGCTTCGATGATTTCCACGCGCAGGCGCCCGTCGTTCAGCAACAGGCTGTCGCCCACCTTGGCGGCCGCAAAGATTTCCGGATGCGGAAGATACACCCGCCGTGCATCGCCCGGCGTCGGGTCCGTGTCAAAGATGAACGTGTCGCCGGCGGCAATCCGCACTTCCTTGTCGGCAAAAGTGTCGATGCGGATTTTGGGGCCCTGCAAGTCGGCCAGCACGCCGATGGGGCGGCCAAGCTTTGCTTCCACGGCGCGGATGTGGGTGTAGAGCGACTTGAGCAACTCGTGGTTCGTGTGGCTCATGTTGATGCGGAACACATCAACGCCCGCCACGAACAGTTTCTCGATCATCTCCGGACTCGAGGAGGCCGGTCCCAGCGTCGCCAGGATTTTGACTTTGCGATTGCGGCGCACGGGCGGGATTGTTCCTTCTTGGCCGTTACGGGCGGTTACTGGCCTTGCGTGGATTTGTCGCCGGACAGCGAGATGGTCCAGTCCGTTTCCTCGCCGGTATCAACCTCGAAGAATCCGACCTGGGTGAATTCGCGTTCCTTGCAGTTGTCAAACCCGCGGATCGTGAAGATCTTGTCCCGGATGCACATCATCGCCTTGCCACCCCACGAACCGCCCTTGTCGTAGTCGACGGCGTAGACGTAGTAATACTTGGCGATGAGGTCGCCCTTCAGCAGGGGCAGGCACTTGCCGGGATCGAACGTCCACCAGCCTTCCGTCGCCCAGCCTTCGCGGTCCTTGTAGCCGATGGCCACGCCGACGCGGCTTGAGGTGTTGTTGCACAGCTTCAAGTCAGCCTTGGCCGGCACGGCAGCAAGCCCGAGGAGCATCATCGCCCCCAGGATACCCGCCATATGTCGCACCATGCCTCGTCTCCCGGGAAATCTCATCCGAATCAGCCCTACATTTCATTTTGGAGGTACGCCCGTCAACTTAAAAACTCGGAAAAATCCGAGACTTCTCCACCGCAAACGTCACCTTTCGCAGCCCCCGAAAAGCCTGTGCACAGCCTGTGGATGACGCCCCCCATGGGGTTTGTGCGGATGCCAGCGCCTTCCTATGTAGAGGGCCATGGACAAATCCCGCCAGACCGAACTGGAAGCCGCTGCCTTCCGCCGCCTTCTCGAGCATCTCCGCGCCCGCACCGATGTGCAGAACATCGACATGATGAACCTTGCGGGCTTCTGCCGCAACTGCTTGTCGAACTGGCTCGAAGATGCAGCCAAGGCGCAAGGCGTGGCCCTGACGCGCGACGAAGCCCGCCAGCACGTCTACGGAATGCCCTACGAGGACTTCAAGGCGAAATACCAGACGGAAGCCACGGCCGCCCAGAAGGCAGCCTTCGAAATCAACAAGCCGAAACACTGAACAGTCAGGACACGCACCTTCATGGCCGAGAAAACCAAGACCACCTTCGCGCAGGGGCAACTGCGCGCCCTCGTGGAACGCATCGAGCGTCTGGAGGAAGAAAAGAAGTCGATCGCCGGCGACATCAAGGAAGTCTACGCCGAGGCCAAGTCCAACGGCTTCGACATCAAGATTTTGCGCAAGGTGATTTCCCTGCGCAAGAAGGACGCCGACGAACGCCAGGAAGAAGAAGCGTTGCTCGATGTCTATCTCGCCGCCCTTGGCATGCCCGAGACGCGCGAGGCCGCAGAATAGCGAGCCGCGACAGGCCCAAACAAAAAAGCCCCGGGAAACCGGGGCTTTTTTCATGTGATTGTCTGATCGTTATTCAATCGAGGCGTCGGTCACGTCCGGCGCGCCGGCCTGCGAGAGGCGCAGCTTGAGGGGCGGAAGGTTGCCCTTGCCTTCGCGGTTGACCAACAGCATGTCGCCCTTGCCCGTGGCGGCCTTGGGAGCCTTGTAGCCCACGATGCCGTCACCATCCTGGCCGAGGATCGCCGCACGCGGCATCACATCTTCAAGATTCGCATCGACCTTGGCGGCAACCTGGTCGTCCTGCTGGATTTGCTTTGCACTGGCAAACAGGCTGTTCCACCAGCTCACGCTGCCACCGTCAATGGAGGCAATGGCGGGTTCGATGGCCGGTGCGGCCTCTGTCGTCTGGTCGCGCAGTTCGGCGGCGAAGCTCGTCTTCGTCTCCATGTTGGAGATGACGTCGATCGAGTCGTCTTCCGCCATCATGTCGGCATTCGGATCTTCCGTGAGCGTCGCGACGGGAGCAGAAGCGACAGGCGTCGGCTTCTTGCGGAACACCTGCGATTCAGGCGGCGCACTGGCGGGCTGGATGGTGACGCCATCAAGGTTTCCGGCGGCGGCCATCTGCATGACTTCGCGCGGCTTGAGGCGCGGCTTTACCACGGCGTCGGCAGCAGCGCTCACCAGCGGGGCGGAAGCGCCATCTTCATCAGCGGAGGCAGAGCCATCAGCGAGGGATTCAACGGCAGCCGTCTGGGCCATGGAGGCAAGGCCAGCGGTATCGGGATCAACGAGTTTCGGACGCTTGTCCTTTGCGGAGGGCTGGTCAACGATGGCTTCGTCCAGCGGCGCGGCAGCGCTCACCGTGTCATTGCCGACAGCGGCAGCGTCTTCGCTCCACTGGGCAAGCTGGCCATCGGCATAGGAGCCCAGCGGCGAGGCAGGCTCAGCCGACTTCTTCTTGCCCTTCTTGCCGGTCACGAGGCCCCACAGGCCGCCTGAACCTTCGCTGTCATCCTCTTCCGAGGCCACTTCGATCGAGTCAGGCGCAACAGTGCGGTTCTTCAGGCGCTTGCCGACATACTTCTGACCATCGCGGACAAGGCTCGCCATCTGCGAAGGCGCCATGCCGGGACCCCAGTGGCGGACGTTGCCGGAATCGATGTGCAGGAAGCCCGTCGGGCCACCGGCGGAGCGATAGAAGCCAACGCCACCCACCTTGCGGGCAAGAGCGCTGTTGCGGATCTTGGCCGTGGACACGTCGGGGAAGAAGAAGTCGATGGCCTTGCCGCGCATGTGCTGGCTCTTGGTCGCAACCTTGCGGCCGATCTTCTTCAGGAAGGCATTGGTGCGCGGGCTGCGGTAGCCGCAAACGATGTGAATGGGCTTGGTCGAACCGAGATCGGCGTGCAGTTCCCACAGCAGGTCGAGGGTGCGCGGATCAATGTTGATCGGTTCGTTGCGGCGCCAGTCGCGCATCAGGTGATTGATGTTCTTCATGGCAGACGGAATGTAGCGGCCGTCCTTCATGTAGGTGATGGTGAGGCTTTCCTTGGTGTGCACGTGATAGAGCGAGATCGTACGCGTCTCGCCGCCAGCCACGGAGGGCGATGCGTCAACGAACGACCAGGCTCCAACAGCCAGCGTTCCGGCGATGGCCAGCGAGGCCAATGCTTTGGCAAACTTTTTGCTCAAGGAAATGCGATGTCCGACGTCCGTTACCTGATTATTTTCCACGCAACTCACCCCAGGCACCGGCCCGGCTCCCACACACTTTCCGGCCAGGACTGGAGTTAAGCAACAGGCTAACTCTAGTCCCGTTTCCGACATCGAACAAGATTAAGGCTGCTGTGAGGCGGCCTCGCTTAGGGAGAAACATTGCCCGATTATGATTAATTGGGGATTAATGGAGGCGAATCCAAGACGTTAATCGGCGGCCAGGCCGGTCGTTTTTGACGCAGCTTCGACGATTTTCACGTCGTTGCCGGCACCAAAAGCACGGGCGACGATGCCCCGCGCCCCTTCCAGTGTCCTGTCCCGCTCGTAAATATCTGGATAATAACGGATTTTTCCGTCAGAATCGGGCCAAGCGGTGAAGTAGGAGAGATAGACAAAGGTGCCTGGCTTCACCTTGACGTTCTGGGTCTCTCCCGTGGCCAGACGGGATTCGATCTCCTCATCCGTCAGACCCAGCAAAACCTTGGCAAATTCGCGGGGATTCTGGACACGTACGCAGCCGTGGCTGAAAGCCCGGCGGTTCTCCGCGAAAAGTTCCCGGTTGGGCGTGTCGTGCATGTAGATGGAATGGCTGTTGGGGAAGAGGAATTTCAGTTCACCCAGGGCATTGCTGTCACCAGCCGGCTGAACGACGCCGATTCCGGAGTTGGCCCCCACGCTGCCCCAGCTGACGGAGCGCGACGAAACCTTCTTCCCTTTGGCATTCACCACCTGATAGCCGATCCGGTCGAAATAGCCCGGATCGCGGCGGAGCTTGCCGAGATATTCATTGATGAGGATGGACTGCGGCATGCCCCAGGTGGGGTTGAACACCACCGTTTCCATCTCGTCGTTGAAGACGGATGTCTGCGTGGTGGGCCGCCCCACCACAACGCGGCTGGTCCAGATTTCCTGGCCATTGTCCATCACCCGGACCATCTGCGCCGCCTGGTTCACGAACACATAGCGGCTGCCAAGGTTCTTCGGCAGCCAGCGCAGACGCTCAAGGCTGGAGATGATCTTTTCCCGTTCATTGCCGGTATTGTCGGCGTTGAACGACTTCACCGTCGCCGTATCAAGCGACCCGGTCTGGGCGATGCCGGCGCTGGCCTGGTAAAGCTTCAGGCTCTTGCTCAGCGCCTTGTCCAGAACGTTGTCTTTCTCAATGTCGACGGCGGCCTCTTCTGCCGTGAGGTGGCCAAGATCCACCATGCGGGTGCGCAGTTCAGGAATGCGATCGTCGGACTGGCCCACCTTCACCCGCTTGCCCGTGGGGAAGGGCAGGGGCTTGCTCTCTCCGGCGACACTCACCTTGGCGAGTTCCGCCTTGAGCTGGGCATATGCCGGATGCTGCGGCGCGAGCGTCTTGAGGTATTCCACCGGGAAGGGAGAATAGGCCAGCACCTTGAGCGCCGTGCCGGGCTCCACGCCCACCGGTTTGATGTCGTGATAGAGGGAGAGCTTGCCTGGATCAAACACGCCGCCGCTCAGATGCGTGGCGTAGGTGGCAACTGCCGTGGTCAACGCCACGTCGAACTGGGCGGCCGCGATGTTGCTGCCGGCAATCTGGCCATCGATGTCGTCAAAGCCCGTAAAGCCCGCCGGGATGTAGCGGGCGGGTTCCAGGCCATCTTCGGAGGACGACTTGAGCAAGGCGAGAACAGACTTGGCGCGGTCGGAAACAGCACCGTTGCTCAGCCACAGCGGACGAAACTTGCTGTCCCGGTAAAGGGCGATCACGCCGTCGCGGACCTTCTGGTCGGCGCGGATGGGGGTCTTGCTGTCGGCCAGAACGATGCGGATCGCTTCGCCCGCAACACCTTCGGCCGGCATCGGGATCAGTCCCTTGTCCGCCACCGGCTGCAGCCGCGGCAAGACATAGGCAACATTGCCCATGCCGAAACCGGGAATGGGTTCCGGATCGCTGTAATCAGGAATGATCGCTTTTTTCTTGATGCGCGCTTCCTTGGAAGGTTTGCGCTTCACCAGGACGCCTTCGTCGTCAAGCCACCACTGGCGGCGCTGTTCAGCTTCAAACCTGCGCCGTTCAGCGCGGGCCTTGCGCTCGGCCTTGGTGCCGAAGAGCGCATCGAAGAAACCCCCGGCCTGCGCAGGCGGCGTGACAATCGCAAGGGCTGCGAGAACAGCTGCGGCTTTGATGATACGCGTATCCATGGCGACTCCCCGGGGCGAAGTTTCATAGACTCCGACTTGCGGCTTTGCAATGACCGCACCGCAATGCCGGACTACAAATTTGCGTGGGAGTAGATGTGGGGTTAGCCTGCGGCTTCTTCCAGACCGAGATCGCGCATCTTTCGATAAAGGGTGGAGCGCCCAATGCCCAGTTTGCGGGCAACTTCAGACATCTGCCCACGGTAGCGGTGCAATGCCAGCTTGATCATGTCGGCTTCGACATCTTCCAGTTTGCGGATATGTCCGCCGTCGGTCACAACCGGAATGCCGAGCGCAGTTCCATCGCTCACTTCGGTGCCGCCCCGGCGCACCGGCTGCTGCGCGGGGGGAACCGGCACGGGCATCACCGGTGCTGCGGGAACCATGATTTCATAGCCATCCACCAGCGATGCAATCTGGGGGAAATCCTCGATTCCGAGATGATCGCCCTCGCACAACACGATGGCGCGGAACACGGTGTTCTCAAGCTGGCGCACGTTGCCAGGCCAGGCATAGGCCATCAGCATGACAAGCGCTTCCGGCTTGATGCCGCGCACCTTGCGGCCTTCCTCGGCTGCAAGTTTGGTGATGAAGTGATTGACCAGCGCTGGAATGTCGTCCTTCCGGTCGCGGAGTGGTGGCACCATGATGGGGAACACGTTCAGACGGTAATACAAATCCTCGCGGAACTGCCCGGCCTTCACCATCTCGATCATGTTGCGGTTGGTGGCGGAAACAATGCGCACGTTGACTTTCACAGGACGGCGCGACCCCACCGGATCAACTTCGCCTTCCTGGATGGCGCGCAGGAGCTTCACCTGCATGTCGAGGGGGAGGTCTGCCACCTCGTCGAGAAACAGCGTGCCGCCATCGGCTTCCTGGAATTTGCCCATGTGCTTGGCGGTGGCGCCGGTGAAGGAACCCTTTTCGTGGCCGAACAGCGTGGATTCGACGAGGTTCTCCGGAATGGCTCCGCAATTGACCGCGACAAAGGCGCGGCCCGCGCGGTCGCTCTCGCCCTGGATGGCGCGGGCGATCATTTCCTTGCCCACACCGGATTCACCCTCGATGAGGATCGGAATGGTGGAGGCAGCGCCCCGCTTGCCGAGCCGCATGACATTGGCCATGGCGGGCGACGAGGCGATGAGGTCGGCAAAGGACAGGGCGCCCGTGACCTTCTTGTTCAGCCGCTTCACCTCTTCGGTGAGGGCATTGACCTTGAGAAGATTCTGGATGGAAACCTTGAGGCGTTCCGGCGACACGGGTTTTACCACGAAATCATCCGCACCGGCGCGCATGGCCTTGATCACGGTTTCGATGGAGCCCTGCGACGTCTGCACGATGACGGGAAGGTCACCGCGCACGCCCTGCAATTTTTCGAGGAATTCGATGCCGTCCATCTCGGGCATCACGAGGTCGAGAATGACAAGCTCATAAGTGCCACCCTGGGGGCCACGCAGCGCCTCAAGGGCGCGCAGCCCGCTGTCGGCGGTGGTCACATCGAATCCGAAGCGCTTCACCATTTCTTCGAGAATGCGGCGTTGTGCGGGTTCGTCTTCGACAATCAGGACGCGGGCGGCCATTCCAGATTACATCTCACTGACAAAGTTTATCGGATGCGGTTTCTCTTGTCCGCTTGGGGACGTGCCCCGATTTGTGGCAGGGAAGGGTAAATTCCGTCTTAACAGCCTTGCCCAATTGGGGACAAAGCTGACGTTTTCCCACATGGATTGCCGCCGTTGTCTTGGCGCATTTCCTCCGCCATATGCAGCGGAAACTGCACTCTTATTGCTCCAAGGACCCCGCGATGACCTCTGCCGCCCCCGCACTTGCCAACCTGCCGGAATGGAACCTCGCAGATCTCTATCCCGCACCCGATTCGCCCGCCTTTGCCGCCGATGTGGCCACGGCAAAGGAGCGCTGCACCGCCTTTGCCGCAAGCTGGGCCGGAAAACTGGCGGGCCTCGCGCCAGCCGACCTCGCCCGCGCCATCCGGGAATACGAGCAGATCTCCGACCTTGTGGGGCGCATGGGCTCCTACGCCCAACTCTATTATGTGGGAGACACGACGGACGCGGCCCGGGCCAAGTTTTACGGCGATGCCTCCAACACCCTGACCGAACTCTCGAGCCAGCTCCTGTTCTTCGAGCTTGAACTCAACAAGATCGACGATGCTGCGCTGGCGGCCGGCATGGCGGACGCTGCGCTCGCCCACTACAAGCCCTGGCTCGACAACCTGCGCATGGAGAAGCCGTACCAGCTGGATGACAAGCTGGAGCAGCTCTTCCTCGAAAAATCCCAGACGGCCGCAGGCGCCTTCAACCGCCTCTTCGATGAAACCATGGCCGACCTGCGTTTCGACATCGACGGCGAGATGCTGACGCTGGAGCCGACGCTGAACCTGATGCAGTCGCCCGATGAAGCGCGCCGCAAGACCGGCGCGGAGGCACTCGCCAAGACCTTCAAAGCGAACGTGCGCCTGTTCACACTGATCACCAACACGCTTGCCAAGGACAAGGACATCTCCGACCGCTGGCGTGGCTTCAAGGACATCGCCGACGCGCGGCATCTTTCCAACCGTGTCGAACCTGAAGTGGTAGCGGCCTTGGTCGAAGCCGTGCGCGCCGCATATCCGCGCCTGTCGCACCGCTATTACCGCATGAAGGCGAAGTGGCTGGGAAAGGACAAGCTCATGCACTGGGACCGCAACGCGCCCCTGCCGCAGGAGGATACCCGCGAAATTCCCTGGAGCGAAGCCAAGGACATGGTTTTGTCAGCCTACGGAGAATTTGATCCGGCCATGGCGAAGATCGCGGGAGACTTCTTCGACAAGCGCTGGATCGATGCCCCCGCACGGCCGGGAAAATCGCCGGGTGCCTTTGCCCATCCCACCGTGCCGTCGGCGCACCCCTATGTGCTGCTCAACTATCTCGGCAAACCCCGCGATGTGATGACGCTGGCTCACGAACTGGGCCACGGCGTGCATCAGGTGCTGGCTGCA